>DATDEX010000435.1:0-4226 GCA_036522895.1 Candidatus Eiseniibacteriota bacterium
GTCGCGGTAGCGCTCCTGGGGTGGCGCGTGCGCCGCAACGGCGTCGTGCGGGCGCCCACCTGGGGCTGCGGCTACGCCGCGCCGACGCCGCGGATGCAGTACACGGCGGGCTCGTTCGCGGCGATCATCACGAGCTGGTTCGGCTGGATCCTCCGACCGGAGCGTCACGCGCACCCGCCGGAGGGATTCTTCCCCGCGCACGCGAGCGAGCTGGAGCACACGCCCGAGACCGTGCTCGAGCGCGTCGTCCAGCCCGCCTCGCGGCTCGTGATGGCGGTCGCGGGCGCCGCGCGCGGGCTCCAGCACGGCCGGCTCCAGGCGTACATCCTCTACCTCGTCGTCGGCGTCGCCGCGCTCGCGCTGCTGGTGCTCGCGGGAGCGCCCAGGTGATCCCCGCGCTCGCCACGCTGGTTCGGCTGCTCGTCTGGCTGCTCGTCGCCCCGCTCCTCCCGGGCGTCATCCAGCGCGTGAAATCGCTGGTCGCGGGCCGGCGCGGGCCGCCGCTCTTCCAGCTCTATTACGACCTCGGCCGGCTCTGGCGGAAGGGCGTCGTGCTGAGCACGACGGTCTCGCCCATCCACGTCGCGGGGCCCGCGATCGCCTGGGTGGCGCTCGTGGGGGCCGCGCTCCTGCTGCCGCTCGGCCCCGCGCGAGCCGCGTTCGCGTTCCGCGGCGACGCGCTGCTGTTCGTCTACCTGCTCGCGGTCGCCCGCTTCTGCACCGCGCTCGCGGCGCTCGACACGGGTTCCCCGTTCGAAGGCATGGGCGCCGCGCGCGAGGTGAGCTACGCGGTCTTGAGCGAGGTGGCGATCATCACCGCGCTCCTCACACTCGCGGTCCAGAGCGGGAGCGTCTCGCTCGCCACCATGCTCGCGCCCGCGGCCGGGGCGCCCACCCCGGGGGTGGGTCCGGGTGCCGCGCTCCTCGCGGGCGGGCTCTTCGCGGTGCTCCTGGCGGAGAACTGTCGCGTGCCGTTCGACGATCCGAGCACGCATCTCGAGCTCACCATGGTCCACGAGGTCATGGTGCTCGACCACAGCGGCCCGCCGCTCGCGGCGATCCTTCACGGCGCGGCGTTGAAGCTCCTGATCTTCAGCGTGCTCCTCGCCCAGGCCGTGCTGCCGATCGGCGAGATGCAGCTCCTGCCCGCCACGTTGACGCTCGCCGGCGCCGTGCTCGCGACCGCCTGCGGCATCGGCGTCACCGAGTCGATCATGGCGCGCGCGGCATTCCGCCGGGTGCCGCTGCTGCTCACCACCGCGTTCCTCCTCTGCCTCTTCGCGCTGCTCGCGGCGTGGCGCGGGGGTGGGGTCGGGGGTGGGACGTGAGCGGGGGCGGGACATGAGTGGGGGCGGGACATGAGTGGGGGCGGGACATGAGCGGGAGCGTCAACCTGCTCGTCGGCCTCGCGATGGGGCTGAACCTGATGGCGCTCGCGAGCACGCGGCTGCCGTCGATCATCCGCGCGGCGGCGCTCCAGGGCATGGCGCTCGGGCTGCTGCCGATCCTGCTCCAGCACGAGGGGAGCTGGTTGGTCGGCGTCGTGGGCGTGCTGACCGTGGGGATCAAGGGCTTCCTGATCCCCGGGATGCTCCGCCATGCGCTCCGGGCGGCGCAGATCGATCGCGAGGCGGAACCCATCATCGGGCCCATCCCATCGCTGCTCCTGGGTGCCGCCGCGACCATCGGCGTCGTGGCCGTGACGGGTGCGCTTCCGCTCCGCCCCGAGCACGCGACCTCGCTCCTCGTCTCGGGCTCGTTCGCCACGGTGATCTGCGGCCTGCTCCTGCTCCTCGGCCGCGCCAAGGCCATCTCGCAGGTGTGCGGCTACCTCATCATGGAGAACGGCATCTACCTCTTCGGCATGCTGCTCATTCGCTCCACGCCGCTCGTCGTCGAAGCCGGGATCCTGCTCGACCTCACGGTGGCGGTGTTCGTGATCGGGATCATCGTCGATCGGATCCAGCGCGAGTTCGACTCGCTCGACACGCGCAAGCTCACGGCGCTCCGCGAATGATGGCGTTCACGCTCGTGCTCGTGCCGCTCGCCGCGGCGGCGGCGGCGTTCGCATGGCCCGCCGACCGGACGCGCCCATGGCTCCTGCCGCTGACGGGCGTGACGCATACCCTGCTCGCGCTCCGGCTGCTCGTCGAGCCGCCCGCCCCGGTGCCGGGCGCGTGGCTCGCGTTCGACCCGCTCGCGCGCGCCGTGCTGCCGGCGATCTCGCTCGTGTTCCTCGCCTGCTCGGCGTACAGCATTCCGTACCTCCGGCTCCGGCGCGAACGCCCGAACCGCGTGTTCGTGGGCGCGCTGCTCGCATCGCTCGGCCTGATGAGCCTGGCGCTCGAGGCCCAGCACCTGGGCCTCCTCTGGGTCGCGGCCGAGACCGCCGCGCTCACCACCGTGCCGCTGCTCCATTTCAACGGCACCGCGCGGGCGTTCGAGGCGACCTGGAAGTACCTGCTGATCGGTGGCACGGGGCTCGCGCTCGCTCTGCTGGGGTCGTTCTGCCTCGGCTATGCCTCGCTCCACGGCGGCGGGGGCGGCGATCTCACGTTCGCGGCGCTCGTCGCGCGCGGCGCCGGGCTCTCGCGGCCGTGGGTGCTCGTGGCCTGGGTGCTGCTGCTCGCCGGCTACGGCACGAAGATGGGGCTCGCCCCGATGCACACGTGGAAGCCCGATGCGTACGGGGAGGCGCCCGGCATCGTGGGCGCGATGCTCGCCGGCGGCATGACGACGGTGGCGTTCGTGGCGGTGCTGCGCGTGCGGCAGGTCGTGGACGCGGCGGGCGCGGGGGAGACCGCGAGCCGCTCGCTCCTGGCACTCGGGCTCTTCTCGATGCTCGTGGCCGCGCTCTTTCTTCTCGCCACGCGCGACTTCAAACGCATGCTCGCCTACTCGAGCGTCGAGCACATGGGGATCCTCACCACGGCGGCGGGCCTGGGCGGGGCGGGGATCTGGGCGGCGCTGTTTCACGTCTGGACCAACAGCATCACCAAGGGGGCGATGTTCCTGAGCGCGGGCAACATGCGGCGTGCCGCCGGCGGCAGGACCACCGACGAGGTGGCCGGGATGGCGCTGCTCACGCCGGTCTCGGCCAGGATCTTCGTCGTGGGGCTCCTCGCGCTCACCGCGCTCCCGCCGTTCGGACCGTTCTTCAGCGAGCTGCGCATCCTGCGCGCGGCGATCGAGACGCACCGGAGCGCCGCGGCCGCGGCGTTCCTCGCCTGCATCTTGTTCGCGTTCTTCGGGCTCTCGCGGCTCGCGTTCGCGATCGTGGACGGGCGCCCGCGCGCCGGCTCGCGGGCCGCGCCCGAGCGCTTCCGGGAGAGCGCCGGGATGCTCGCGGCACCGCTCTTCCTGCTCGGCTGCTCGCTCTGGCTCGGGCTTTCGACCCCACTTCCGCTGCGCGACGCGTGGACCGCCGCGTCGCGCGCGCTCTTCCCGACGCCATGAGGCTCGCATGAGCACCACGTTCGAGTTCGCGCCGCTCGGGAACGCCACGAGCCTGCCGTGGGCGGAGGTGCCGGAGTGGCCCGCCGGCGCGCTCGTCGAAGCCACGGCAGCCGAGATCGAGCGCGGCGCGAGGATCTGCGCCTGGTTCGGCGTGCCCGAGCGCGAGGCGACCCGGCTCGTCGCGGTGCTCGCCTACGACGCGGAGAACACCCTCGCGGTGGCGCGGAGCACACCGGTGATGAGCGGCTACCCCGCGCTCACGCCGCGGGCGCCGCAGGCGCAGCTCTTCGAGCGCGAGGTCTGGGAGCAGCACGGGCTCATGCCGGAAGGCCACCCGTGGTTGAAGCCCGTGCGGGCCGGCCGCGCGGGCGCGCCCGTGAACGCCGAGTTCTTCCGGGTCGAGGGCGGCGAGGTGCACGAGGTCGGCGTGGGGCCCGTGCACGCGGGGATCATCGAGCCCGGGCATTTCCGGTTCCAGTGCGCGGGCGAGCGGGTGATCCATCTCGAGATCGCGCTCGGCTACCAGCATCGCGGCGTAGAAGAGGCGCTCCCCGGCGGACCGCACCGGGCGACGCGGCACCAGATGGAGACGGTCGCCGGCGACGCGACGATCGCACACGCGACCGCCTACGCCAGCGTGCTCGAGGCGCTCGCGGGCGGCGAGGCGCCGTTGCGCGCGCAGTGGCTGCGGGCGCTGGCGCTCGAGCTCGAGCGGCTCGCGAACCACACTGGCGACCTCGGCGCGCTCGCGGGCGACGTCGCGTTCCTGC
>DATDEX010000436.1:0-3992 GCA_036522895.1 Candidatus Eiseniibacteriota bacterium
CGCGCCGTCGGGCGGGGGCGCGGCCACGCCCTGCTCGGCGGCCAGCCACTCGTGGATCGCAACCGCGGCCGGCTGCTCGAGCCAGACCGGCGCGCCCGTCACGGGGCGAGCGCGCGGAGTGCGTTTCGATACCGCGCCATGAAGCCCTCGGCGGCCTCCATGGCCGCGGCGAACGCGGGATCGTGCGCCGTGAGCCGGAACCCGTCCGGGGTGGGGGTGAGATGGAGCGAATCCCCCTCGCCGGCCCCCAGCATCCGCACCGCCGCCGCGGGCAGCGTCACCCCGAGCGAGTTTCCGACCCGGCGAAGCTTGAGCTGGAACATGGCGAGACCTCCTTGTGGATACGGATGTTATAACATCACCTCAGTTGCTGTCCATTCAAGACGGCCGATTCGCTGACCCGCGCAGGCGGGGCGCCCAGCGAGTCCGGCTCCGCGCGCACTCGCATCGTGGCGCCTAGGCCACGGACCCCCTCGTGGCTCGGTCTCGACGCCTTGCACCCCCGCAACTTCAGACACAGCCTTGCCGCCATGCGCGCGCGATCGGAGCGGTTGTGATCAGGGGAAGCCGACGGAGCGTCGCCCCTCACCCCGCTGTCGGGCCGCCTTTGCGTTCGTGGGGGCACCCGATTGGGCCAATCCTCGCGCTACTGGGTTTCACGGCGGTTGTGTACGGGCCGATGCTGAACATCTCCTTTCTGGGCGACGACTACGTGTTCCTGGACAAGACACGAGCAGCGCGCTTCGCCGATCTGTGGTCGTTCAGGAACACCGATTTCGGCTGGTACCGGCCGTGGTCTCGAGAAGTTCACTTCTGGTTCATGCAGCGCCTGGTCGGGACGCACGAGGTCGGTTTTCGCCTTGCGAGCGTGCTCCTTTGGCTTTGCGCCCTGGGCGCGTACGGAGCGTACATCCGGACCTTCGCCAGCCGCCGAACCGCGTGGATCGCGACACTGGGTTCCGCGGCCCTTGCCCTCTGGGTGGCGCCGCTCCTGTGGATCTCGGGCAGCCAGGACCTCTGGATGGCGGCACTCGGCATGCTCGCCCTGTGGCTGTTCGCGCGGGGTCGGACGGTTTGGGCGCTCCTGCCGTACGCCCTGGCGCTTCTCAGCAAGGAGACCGCCGCCGTCCTGCCGGTGATCGCATTCGGGTACGCATGGCTGGTGATGGAGAACCCGCCGGTCAAAGCGTTCCAGCGTGTCTTGCCGTGGCTGCTCCTCACGGTCGTCTGGCTGTGCGTACACCCGGCGCTCATTCATCGTCTCACCGCGCCCGGCTCGACCGCCGGGGAACCGCATCCGGCGGCGCCTACGCTCGTGCTCCACACGCTGCTCAGCGTGGTCAACGCGAACTGGCTCGGCCAACCGCTCGACGCGGTCGCCTTCAACCCCCTGCGCACAGGGGCCGCGACGCTGTTGCTGCTGGCGGGCGTGCTGCTCGCGCTACCGGCGCCTGCCGCGGGTCCGTCGGCCGACTCGACGAACGCCGAGATGGCACGCTGCGTGCGGTTCGGGGCGTGGTGGTCCGTCGCGGGCTGGCTGCCGTTGCTCCATCCCTCCATCGGCTGGCATCCCTACTACGGTTGTATCGGCGCGCTCGGGGCCTGGCTGGTGCTCGGTGGCTGGCTCGCGCGCCGGGCGAGTTTGGTCGTTCCGGCTATCCTCGCGCTCGGACTCCTGCACGGCGTGAGCGGCGCGGCCCGGTCGTGGGACTGGGGGAGCGAGTGGTACCAACGTCGCGCGGGCAATCTGCTCGGCGTGATCCGCGACCAACTTCGCCAGCAGCACCCCACGCTACCGGCGCACTCGCGACTCTTCTTCGGGAGCATTCCGAACAACATTGGCCTCGTCGCGGGGCAGAGTCCGGCGGTCCGGGTCTGGTACGGCGATACCACCCTCGAGGCAGGTTTCTATTCGTACTACGCGCCGCGTTCGAGCGGCCGGCCCGCGGGCCCCGATCTGTTCTTCCTCTTCGATTCCACGTCGGGTCTCCGCGAGGTGCACCTCGGACCCGAGGATGTCACACGAGCAGTGCGCGAACAGCCGGACTGGCAGACGAACCACGAGTCGCTGGCGATGTTGTTGCTCTCCCACGGCGATCCGCTCGGTGCCGCCGGGGAGTTCGAGAAGCTGGCGAGCCTGCCGCGGCGGTCGGATGCGCTTATGTACGCAGCCGTGTGCCGCGAAATCGCGGGAGAGCGTGCGCGCGCCGATTCGCTCTACGCGCTGTTCGGCCAGCGCACCGGCGGAACGCGCGCCCAGATCGAGGAGTACTCCGCGCGGCTGCGCGCCTCGGTGCCAGGGCGCTGATGCGCCCTCGCTTCAGGTTGGCACGCCCCTAGCGGATGATCACGGCCTCCGCGCCCGCCGCCCGACGCGCGCGCGCCTTCCGCGGCACCCGGTTCCAGGTCCCGCCGGCCAGCGCCACCATGAGCGCCTTCTGGAGGTGGAGCCGGTTCTCGGCCTGCTCCACCACCACGCTCTGCGGGCCGTCGATCACCTCGTTCGTGACCTCCTCGCCGCGGTGCGCCGGCAGGCAGTGCATGAACACCGCGTCCGGCTTGGCCGCGGCGAGCATCCGCTCGTCGACCGTGTAGCCGCTGAACGCGATGCGCCGCCACTCGGCCTCGTCCTCCTGGCCCATGCTGGTCCAGGTGTCGGTGTAGATCATGTCGGCGCCGCGCACGGCCTCGTACGGATCGCGCACCCGCCGCACGCCGCCCTTCGAGCGCACCTCGGCGTCGAGGTAGAGCCCGGCATCGGGCTCGAAGCCGTCCGGCACCGCGACCCGGAGCTGGAAGCCGAACAGCGTGCTCGCCTCGAGCCAGGAGTGGAGCACGTTGTTGCCGTCGCCGACCCATGCGATCGTGATCTGGTCCAGGTCACGCCCGGCGCGCCAGAGCGTGTAGAGATCGGCGAGGATCTGGCAGGGATGCGAGTGGTCGGTGAGCGCGTTGATCACCGGGATCGTGGCGTGGCGCGCGAGCTTCTGGACCAGCTGGTGCGAGAACGTGCGGACGACCACCAGGTCGACCATGCCCGAGAGCACGTGGGCCACGTCCTCGATGTTCTCGCGACCCGGGGCGCCGCCGCGCGTGCCGCCCGAGACCTCCGCCGCGCCCAGGTCCACCGCGTCGCCACCCAGCTCGTGCATGCCCACGGTGAACGACACGCGCGTGCGGAGCGACGGCTTGTGGAACACCAGCGCCGCGGTCTTGCCCGCGAGCGGCTTCGGGGCCTTGGGCGTGCCGCGCAGCGCGCGCAGCCGATCGGCCTCGGCGAAGAGTTCCAGCACGAACGCGCGATCCAGGGCCGCGACGTCCACCAGGTGTTCCGGCGCACCGGGCATTCTCCTGTGCTCCTTTCTTTCAGGGCCGTTCACGAGAGCTCCTTCACGAGATGATCGGCAGCTGCGACTCGTTCGAGTCCGCCGCCGCGGGCATGGGCAACACGTACGAGCGGGCCTGGCGCGCGGCCTCGGCGGAGGCTCCGGGCACGAGGTCGAGCGTCATCGCCACCTCGTCGCACGCGTGCCGCTTGGGGCAGCGCACGCAGTCGGTCCAGACCTTTCGGGGAATCGCCTCGCGCTGCTCGGCGCCGAAGCCGCTCCGCTGGAAGAACCCCACCTCGCGGGTGAGCGCGATGATCCGCGGGAGCCCGAGCACGCGCGCATCGCCCACGACCGCCTGGACGAGCGCCGCGCCGAGGCCCTTCCCGTGGGCGTCGGGGCGCACGGCGAGCGAGCGCACCTCGCCCAGGTCGCGCCAGAGGAGCCGGAGCGCCGCGCACGCCACGATGCCGCCCGGGGCGCCGTCGGCGCCCACGCGCTCGACCACGTGAAACTCGCGCACGCACTGGTAGAGCTCCGAGACCGGCCGCGGGAGCAGCACCCCGTCCACGACGTAGGGCGCCATGACGCCGGCGATCCCGGGGACGTCGGCGACGCGCGCGCGGCGGAGTACCAGGCCCTCGCCCACGAGCCGGCCGGCCTCCG
>DATDEX010000437.1:0-14855 GCA_036522895.1 Candidatus Eiseniibacteriota bacterium
CCGGATCGCGCTCGCGGCCGCGTCACGGCAGGTCCAAGCTGATCACCGCCGGCAGCGGCGTGCGCGCGGCCACGCCGGCCGGGTGATCGACCGCGCTCGGCCACGGGCCGAACGAGGCGTAGCGGAATGTGCCGCGCATCACGACCAACTCGGACTCGCGGCCGCCGTCCATGCTCATCGCGTGCGTGAGCTGGAGCGGCGAATGCTGGAGCACCCACGCGAAGTCGGCGAGCGTGTAGCTGCCCTCGCTCACGAACACTAGCAGTCGGCGGTGCCGGTCCTCGGCGACCACGGTGCGGTTCGCGATCCGCTCGCTGCGGCGCACGCGCAGCGCCCCGGTCGTGTCGAACAACATGAACGACTGGGCCACCTCGTTCCATCCGAGCGAGTCGGGAGGATTCGGCTCCCGGCTCAGGTCGAGCACCCGCGCGCCGCCGAGCCCGCGCCGGTCGGCCACGAGCGCGGCGAGATAGCCCGGGTGCGGGCTGCGCGACAACCAGCGGCCGCGGCTCGCGAGCAGCCCCATGTAGCGGAAGTCCGGATAGAACTGGCCCGCGTTGAACACCGCCGCGGCATGCGTGAGCTGCTGCCACTCGATCACGTCCAGCGGGCGCCCCATGCCGAGCTGGCTGTAGTGGTGCACGTGGATCCGGACGCGTTCGGGATCGAGCCGCAGGGTCGCGATGCCCGCGGAGCCGCGGCGGCAGTACGGCTCGCCGCGCAACGTCGCGAACTCCAGCCCGGGCCCGACCTCGTGCCAGTGCACGCTGCGCGTGCTCCGCCACAGGACGAACGCCGCCACCACCGCCACGATCGGCAGCAGCCAGCGCGCATGCAGACGGGGCCACTCGAGCGCGCGCTTCAGGCCACCCCCGCGTGACGCTGGCGGGCTTCCTGGACCATGAGCAGCTCGCTCACGTTCTCGAGCGTGAGCAGGCCGACGAGCTGGCCGCGCATCACCACCGGGACGGCCGCGTACCGGCCCGCGCGCATCGTTTGCAGCGCGCGCTCGAGTGGCCACGACGCGTCGACGGGTTCCACGTCCGTGCGCACGATGCGGCCGACCGGCGCGGTGGGACCCTGTTCGCGCAATCCCTTGATGAGATCGCCGCGCGAGAGCATGCCCAGGTAGCGGCCCCCTTCGAGCACGGGGAAATCCTGCTGGTCGCCCGCGAGCATGAGGTCCACGGCGTGCTGGAGCTCGTGCCGGGTCTCGATCGACATGAACGCGGTCACCATCGCGGCCGAGACCGGCATCCCGGCGAGCGAGGCGCGGGTCTGCACGAGCGCGCGCTCCTCCCCCGCCGCCATGAACACGAACAGCGCGATGAACACCATCACCGGGCTGCGCAGCACGAACACGCCGAACGCCGCGAACAACAGCGCGAAGCCCTGCCCCACCTGCGCGGCGATGCGCGTGGCGCGCGCGTACGGCATCGTCATGGCGAGAAGCGCGCGGAGCACGCGGCCGCCGTCCATGGGGAACGCCGGGATCAGGTTGAACACCAGCATCGCGATGTTCGCGAACAGGAGGAACTCGAGCAGGCCTTTGTCCGCGCGCTCGATCGCCTGCTCGGGGGTCACCCCGAGGCCCACGAGCGCCGCGCCCAGCGCGGTGGCGAGGATGACGTTCACGCCCGGCCCGGCCAGCGCCACGATCACCTCCTGCACGGGCTTCTCGGGCATGCGCTCCAGGCGCGCCACGCCGCCGATCGGGAGCAGCACGATCTCGCGCGTCTGAATGCCGAACCGTCGCGCCGCGAGCGCGTGCCCGAGCTCGTGGAGCAGCACGCACAGGAACATGAGCAGCAGCTCGCCCACGGTGAGGAGCGGCGGGTTGGTGCCACTCTGGAAGATCGCCAGCCCCGCCACCATGAGCAGGAAGGTGACGTGGACCTCGATCCGGATTCCGGCGAGCGTGACGAGGCGGAACGACCAGCGCACTGGAGAGACCTCCGGTAGAATCTAGAGTCTCGCACAGTGGACGGCGGCCGTGCAGCCCCGGGCGGGGGCCGCTCAGGTTCGTGCGGCCGTGTCCGCGTCGACCCGGATCCGCGCCACCGGCCGCGACAACCGCACGCGCACGCGGCCCACGAGGAACGCGGCCACCGCCGCGAGCCCGGCCACGAAGCCCCACCAGAGTCCGACCACGCCGAGGCCGGCCCGGAACCCGAGCAGCAGGCTCACCGGCATGCCCACGAGCCAGAAGCCGAGCAGGTTGGAGACGAGCGGCGCGCGCGTGTCGCCCGAGCCGCGGAGCACGCCGGCCGCCACCACCTGGAGCCCGTCGAACACCTGGAACACGCCGGCGATGGGGATGAGCGCCGAGGCCATCGCGATCACCGCCGGAACCGAGGTGTAAGCGCGCGCGAACGGCCCGGGCATCGCCAGCAGCACGCAGGCCGACACCACCATGAACGCGGCGCCGACGAGCAGCGCGCTCGCGGCGAGCCGGCGCGCGTGCGCGAGGTCGCCCTCGCCGATCGCGTGCCCGACCAGCACCGAGGCCGCGCTCCCCACCCCCATCGGGACCATGAACGTGAGCGACGCCAGGTTGATCGCGACCTGGTGGCCCCCGATCGCGGCGGCGCCGAACCAGCCCGCGAACACCGAGATCGAGGCGAACGTGGCGTACTCGACCGAGTTCTGGAGCCCGATCGGGAGCCCGAGCCGGACCGTGCGCGCGAGCGGCCCGAGCGCCAGCGCGGCCCGCCGCCACGGCCGGAGCACGGGCCCGAGCTCGCGGCGAGCCGCCACGAGCACGAGCGCGACCATGAGGTAGCGCGAGCACACCGACGCCAGCGCCGAGCCGACCGCGCCCATGGCCGGGACTCCGAACCGGCCGAACACGAACACCAGGTTGAGCGCCAGGTTCACCACGTTGCCCACGACGATCGCGCCGACGATGGCGCGGGTCTGCCGCATGGCCTGGAGCGCCTGGCGGAGCGCCACGAACACGAGCAGCGCCGTCCAGCTCGCCGCCGACACGTGCACGAACGCCGCCGCCCGCGGGACCACGTCCGCCACCTGGCCGAGGCCCCGGAACACGCGCTCCGCGGGCAGCGAGAGCAGCGTCGAGGTCACGCCCACGAGCGCCGCGACCACGACCGCGCGCTGCACACCGAGCGATGCGGCCTCCCGGTCCCCCGCGCCGAGCGCCTGCGAGACGATCGGGTCCACCGCCCACACGACGCCCATGCCGAAGCCCGCGAACCCGTAGAAGTAGAGATTGCCGAGCGCCGCCGCGGCGAGCTCGCGCGCGGAGACGTGGCCCACGACCATCGTGTCCACGACGGCCATGAGCATGATCCCCACCTGCACGGTGGCGATGGGCACGGCGAGCCGCACGAGAGCGCGCACGTCCCGCGCGCTGGGGACGAAGGTGTGGAGCATCGGAAGGATGACCTGCTACCAGTCCGTCGGCCGGTAGTCCTTGAGGAACTGGCCCCATACGTGCCGGCCCGTGTTCACGCCGGTGATGATGGGGTCCACGATGCGTGCCGCGCCGTCGACGATGTCGAGCGGCGGGTGGAAGCGGTGGTCCGCGACCTTGCGCGCCGCGATCTCGGCCGGATCCTCGTCGGTCACCCAGCCGGTGTCCACGCTGTTCATGTGGATGCCGTCCTGCTCGTAGTCCGTCGCGGCGGTACGCGTCATCATGTTGAGCGCGGCCTTGGCCATGTTCGTGTGCGGATGCCGGGTGGTCTTGAAGCTCTTGTAGAACTGCCCTTCCATCGCCGAGACGTTGACGATGTGCTTGTCGCGCTCCGGCGTGCGCAGCATGAGCGGCTTCAAGCGCGCGTTCAGGACGAACGGCGCGATCGCGTTGACGAGCTGGACCTCGAGCAGCTCCACCGTGGGCACCTCGGCGAGGAGCAGGCGCCACGAGTTCCGCCCGCGCAGGTCGACCTGCTGGAGGTCCTGATCCAGCCGCCCCACCGGGAACAGGTCCTTCTGGGCGCGAAACTCCTCGGGCAGGAGCGGCACCTGCGAGAGCTGCGCCGCGTGCGTGAGCCCGGCGAGATCGAGCGCCTGCCGCTCGAGCGCCTCGGGCGAGGGCCCGCTCGTGCCCGACTCGGGCAGCAGGTGGTAGCCGCGGAGCCCCTCCCATGCGCCGACCAGCCGGCGCTCGGAATCGGGCATCGTGGAGAGCGAAGCGGCCTCGCCCTCCATCATGTGGGCGTAGAACTCGGGCGGGCGACGCACCGTCTGGCAGGCGTTGTTCACGATGTAGTCGAGCCGGCTCCGGGTGCCGAGCAGCACGCGGCAGAACGCCTCGACGCTCGGGGTGTGGCGCAGGTCGAGCCCGAAGATCTCCAGCCGGTGCCCCCACTGCTCGAAGTCGGGCTCCTGCGCGTAGCGCCGCGCGGAGTCGCGGGGAAAGCGCGTCGTGACGATCAGGTGCGCGCCCGCGCGCAGCAGCTTCAAGCCCGCCTGGTAGCCGATCTTCACCCGCCCGCCGGTCAGGAGCGCCACGCGGCCGTTGAGATCCGCGAGCTCGGTGCGCTTGGAGTAGTTGAGCTCGCCGCACGCGGGGCAGAGCCGGTCGTAGAAGTGGTGCACGGTCGTGTAGCGCGTCTTGCAGACGTAGCAGGCGCGCTCCTCCACCGTGGCGCCGGTACCGGTCGGGGACTCGGCTGCGGCCGCGGCGGCGCGGGAGGCGCGCTCGTCTTCCTCGCCGGGCGGCACGTCCTGCGGCGCGAACGCGGGGGGCGCGAACGCGCGCGGGGTCGTGAACACGGGCTGGCGGCGGAGCGCGCGGATCCCGGTTTCGGAGAGGAGCTCGTCGTCGCGCTTCGCCTTGTCGCCGCGGCGCAGGCGGCCGACGGTCTTGACGAGCAGCCGGCGCGCGGCCGGGTCGGGGTGGAACACCGAGCCCGCGGCCTGCAGGAGCCGGCGGAGCTCCGCGGCGGGCAGCGCGGCCAGGAGCGCGCGGTCGCGGGCGACCTGCTCCAGCAGCTCGGTCGTCTCGCGCAGCCGCTCGAGGAGCTCGGAGCGGTCGCGATCGATTCGGGGAATGCGCTCGGGAGTGGACATGAGTCCCGGCACACTAGCGGTTCGCGGCGCGCGGACAAAGCCGCCGGGGCCGGGCACGCGGCGTCCGGAGACCAGGCTGGGTCTGAGAATGCCCGAGTGCAAGGCGTCGAGACCGAGTGACGAGCGGAATCGTGGCCTTCAGGCCACGTTGGAGCGAGGAGCCGGTCTCGCAACGCAGCAATCGGGCATTCTCAGACCCAGCCTAGGCGGCGGCGCGCCGGGCGCGCGGGGCGATGCCCGGCCCGCGGAGCCCGCGCGGTGCGCGCACGCGCTCGTAGAGCGTCTCGGTGTCGAACACCGCCCGCTCGATCTCGTGGCGCTCGATCGCCGCGAGCCGCGCGGTCTCGCCGAGCGCCAGGCGCGCGCTGTTCTCGGTCAGCACCTGCGCGACCGCGTCGGCGAAGAGCCCCATCTGGTTCGCGCTCACGAGCAGCCCGGCGCGTCCGTCCTCGAGCAGGCCCGGCACGGCGCCCGCGGGATGCGCCACGACCGGCAGCCCGGTCGCGAGCGCCTGGACGATCGCCAGGCCGAGCGGTTCGGGGGCGAGCCCGGGCGCGACCCCCACGTCCACGGCGGCGAGCAGCGCCGGCAGGTCGCCGCGCGCGACGCGCGGCAGCGAACGGAGCTGCGAGGCGACCCCCAGCTCCTTCGCTTCCGCGAGCAGCACGTGCTGCGCGTCCGGGTGGCCCGGGTCGGTGCCGGCCACGACGAGCTCCACCCCCGGCACGCGGGCGTGGAGCGCGATCAGGAGGTCGAGCATGCGGTCGCCGCCGCGCCCCGGCGTGGGCGGTCCGAGCAGCAGCACGCGCGGATGGCTCCGATCGCTCGCGATCGCCCCCACCTCGGGCGAGAGCGGCGGCTCCGGCGACTCGGTGAAGCGCGTCGCGTCCACACCCACGGGCAGGAACGCCACGCCCCGGCCGAGCGCCAGCGTGGCGCGGTCGCGCACGTAGCTCGCGTGCGCCACGACCCGATGGCCGGCCCGCGCGAACTGCGCGAGCGCGTCCATGGAGCGCACCCGGGAATGGCCGGCGCAGCTGCCGCAGGGCGCCACCGGGTAGTGCTGCTCGCACGGCTCGCCGCGCGGGCGCGTGAGCAGGTCGCCCGCGGGGCACAGCGGCGACCAGTCGAGCAGGTCCACGAGCACGTGCGCGCCCCTGAGCGCGGTGGCCATCTCCGGCGGCATCGGACCGGTCAGCGCGACGTGCACCAGGTCGGGCTCGAGCGCGAGCGCGCTGGTGAGCGCGGTGACGAGCCCGTCCTCGGAGCCGCGCCACACGCTCACGCCCGGAGGATCCTCGGGCGTCTCCCCCGGCTCGAGCGGCCCCGTGCACAGCACCGCGACCCGGTGGCCGCGGGCCGCGAGTCGCGCGGTCAGCTCGTACATCCAGCAGGCGGCGGGATCGAGCGTCGAGGTCTCGAGTCCGCTCGCCAGCACCAGCAGTTTCACGCCGCTCGGTCCTCGCCCTCGTCCGTGAGCGGGGGGTCGTACTCGTCCCGATTGGGTGGCGCCGGCGTGTCGAAATCGTCGCCGGCGATGTCGAACGCCAGGTCGGGCTCGGCCGGGGAGGCCTGCACGGCGTCGTAGCTCTCGTCCGCGTTCATCTCCCCGGGTCCCTCCCAGCGGTCACGCAGGTAGAGGTTCAACGCGGACAGGTCGCGGCGGGCGGGCCGGTGCCCGGGGTGGATCCACAGCGTGTGGCGCAGCAGCCGGACCGCGTCCTCGACCGCGCCGAACTCGAAGCACGCCGAGGCGGCCAGGTAGTGGAGCCCGGGGTGATGCGGCGACAGCGACAGGCCGCGCAGTGCGCGGGACAGCGCCTCGCGGGCGTCGCCGTCCTCGAGCGCGGCGTGCGCGGCGCGGGCCAGGAAGCGCGCGGCTTCCGCATCGGGGGGCGTGTCGAGGCCGGGGATGTGGCGCCGCAACTCCTCGCACGCGCGGCGGAGCGACAGCGACACGAAACCGTCGAGCCGCGCGGTGGAAGCCGCGGAGACCCGATCCGCCAGACGCTCGAATGCGTCCAGGATCTCTTCCATGTGTGGATGCGTGGAGTCCGACACGGGAGCCTCGTCGTGAGGGGGCCACGTGGCCGGAACGGATGTCCCGGGCTCGGGGTTCCCCGCTTACAGCCGGTGTATCGGCGGACGTCTCGCCGTGCTGAACGACGGCTTGCGCCGCGCGCCGGGCGCGCTCGAACGCGCGCGGCATGCGGAACGCGTCGCGACGCGACGCGATGCGCCCTGGGCGCGATTCCCCACCCGTCGGACGCCGCTTGCGAAACGCGCGCCTCTGCTATCGTCCGCGCCGTGAAACTCGCGATCGGATCGATCCTGCTCCTCGCGTGCGCGATCTCCGGCGCGGTCTCGTGCGCTCCCGGCGCGGCCGATACGCCGGACGTGAACGGCCGGCGCTACTTCGGCTCGCTCGCCGCGCCGGCGGGACAACTGCTGCGCTTCAATCTCGGAAGCGAGCCCGAGTTGCGCGATCCCGGCGTCATGAGCGGCCAGCCCGACGGGCGTTTCGCGCGCCTCGTGTTCGAGGGCTTGACGACCGCCGACCCGCGCACGCTCGAGCCGCGCCCGGGCCAGGCCTACCGCTGGCAGGTGAGTGAGGACGGCCTCGTCTACACGTTCCACCTGCGGCGGGGGCTCGCCTGGGCGGACGGCACACCGCTCGGCGCCCGCGACTTCGTCTACTCGTGGCGGCGCGTGCTGGACCCGGCCACGGCCTCGCGCAACGCGAGCCTCCTCTACGCGATCCGCGGCGCCGAGGACTTCAACAAGGGCGTGAGCGCGGACGATTCGCGGCTCGGTCTCGCCGCGCCGGACGACAGCACGTTCGTGGTGACGCTCGCCACCCCCACCGCGTACTTCCTGTTCCTGACCAACTACTACACGTTCGTGCCGGTGCCGCGGCACGTCGTGGAGGCGTGGGGGCCGCGCTGGACGCTGCCGGAGCACCTCGTGGGGAACGGCGCGTTCCGCTGGACCTACTGGCGGCAGAACGATCGCTACGAGTTCGTGCGCTCGCCGGGCTACTGGGACCACGCGAACGTCAGGCTCGACCGGATCGTCGCCTACACGGTGGACGACCTGAACACGTCCACGAACCTCTACGAGTCGGGCGCCATCGACTGGAACCCGAGCAACTACATCCCGTCGCAGTACCTGCCATTCATGAAAGGCTACGCGGATTTTCGCACGGGCCGTTACCAGGCCACTTACTTCTACAGCGTCAACGTGACGCGCCCGCCGCTCGACAACGTCTGGGTGCGGCGCGCGCTCGACCTTGCGATCGACCGCGTCGCGATCTCGCGCGACCTGCTGAAGGGCAGTCGCGAGCCGTGGGGCCGCATCACGCCCGAGGGCTACCCCGGCTACGTGGGCCCCCGCCAGGTGACGTACGACCCGGCGCGCGCGCGCGACTGCCTCGCGCGGGCGGGCTATCCCGGGGGTCGCGGCTTCCCGCGCCTCTCGATCCTGTTCAACACGAGCGAGGACCACCGCCGGATCGCAGAGGCGATCCAGGCGATGTGGAAGCGCGACCTGGGCATCCACGTCGAGCTCGCGAACCAGGAGTGGGGCTCGTACATGCAGGCCACGACGACGCTCCACTACGACATCGCCCGCCGCTCGTGGATCGGCGACTACCTGGACCCCAACTCGTTCCTGCAGCTGCTCGTGAGCGGTGACGGCAACAACCGGGCGGGCTTCTCGGACCCGCGCTACGACGCGCTGGTCCGCCGCGCGGCCGGCACGCTCGACCCCGCACGCCGCTTCGCGACGCTGGCGGAGGCCGAGTCCCTCGTGCTCGACCAGGCGGTGTACCTGCCGATCTACCATTACTCCACGAGCGAGCTGGTGAAGCCGTGGGTGCGCGGCATCTACCAGACCGCGCTCGACGTGCACCCGCTCACGCACGTGTGGATCGATCACGACTGGCGGCAGCACGAGCCGCTCGCCGGCAGGGCCGCGCCGCGGTGATCACGTACGTCCTGCGCCGCGTCCTGCTCATGGTCCCGACGCTGCTCGTGATCGGCACGCTCACGTTTGCGCTCATGCGGCTCGCGCCGGGCGGGCCGTTCATGAGCGACAAGGACATCCCGGCCAAGGCGAAGCAGGAGCTCCGGCACCGTTACGGTCTCGACCGGCCGCTGCTCGAGCAGTACGCGGCTTTTCTCTCGAATCTCGCGCGCTTCGACTTCGGGCCGTCGTACAAGTATCCGGACCGGCAGGTGCGCGAGATCATTCTGCAAGGCTTCGGCGTATCGGCGGAGCTCGGGGGCTGGGCGCTGTTGCTCTCGCTGCTCGTCGGCATCCCTGTCGGCGCGCTCGCCGCAGTGCGGCAGAACCAGCCCGCGGACTTCGTCTCCATGACGCTGGCGCTCGCCGGCGTCTCCGTGCCGAACTTCGTGCTGGGGCCGGTGCTCGTGCTGACGTTCGCGTTGTCGCTGCTGTGGCTCCCGGCCGGGCTCTGGACGGGCCCCGCCTCGCGCATCCTGCCGGTGCTGGCGCTGTCGGTGAGCTACGTGGCGTACATCGCGCGGCTCACGCGCGCGGGCATGCTCGAGGTGCTGCGCCAGGACTACATCCGCACGGCGCGCGCCAAGGGGCTCGCCGAGCGCGACGTGGTGGTGAAGCACGCGCTCCGGCTCGGGATCCTGCCCGTCGTGTCGTACCTGGGTCCGGCCGCGGCCCGCATCATCATGGGCTCGATCGTGATCGAGCAGATTTTCGCGGTGCCCGGGCTCGGCCGCTACCTGGTCGTGGGTGCGGTCAATCGCGACTACACGCTCGTCATGGGCGCCGTGCTTTTCTATGCATCGTTCCTGCTCGTGTTGAACCTCGTCGTGGACGTGGCCTACAGCTGGCTCGACCCACGCGTGGAGCTGGCGTGAGCATCGGGCTCCGCCCCCCGACCAGCGTGCTGGCGCCGAGCGCGGTGGCCGCGCCGCCGCGGAGCCTGTGGAGCGACGCCTGGCTCCGGCTGCGGCGGAACCGCATGGCGGTCGCGGCCGGCGGCTTCCTGCTCGTCATGAGCACGCTCGCGGCGCTCGCGCCGTGGCTCCCGGGGCTCGCCGACCCCACGCTCCAGGACTTGAAGCTCGGCGTCACGCCCCCCTCGCTCGCGCACGCATTCGGCACGGACGAGCTGGGCCGCGACCTGTTCGCGCGCGTGCTCTACGGCGGGCGCATCTCGCTTCTCGTGGGGCTCGTGGGCACGCTCGTCTCGCTGCTGATCGGCGTCACGTGGGGCGCCGTCGCGGGCTACGTGGGCGGCCGCACGGACGACATGATGATGCGCGTCGTCGACGTGCTCTACGCGCTGCCCTACATATTTCTCGTCATACTACTGCTCGTGTTCTTCTCGCGGAGCCTGCTCATGCTGTTCGTGGCGCTCGGGCTCGTTCAGTGGCTCACGATGGCGCGGATCGTGCGCGGACAGGTGCTCTCGCTCAAGCACCAGACGTTCGTCGAGGCCGCGCGTGCGCTCGGCGCGACCGACCGGGCGATCGTGTTCCGCCACATCGTGCCCAACACGCTCGGACCTGTGATCGTGTACACCACGCTCACCGTGCCGGCGGTGATATTGCAGGAGGCCTTCTTGAGCTTCCTGGGGCTCGGCGTCCAGCCTCCCGACGCGTCATGGGGCACGCTCGTCTCGGACGGCGGCCGGCTGCTCGCGTTGTTTCCCTGGCTGGTGATCTTTCCGGGGCTCGCGATGTCGCTCACGCTCCTGGCGTTCAATTTTCTGGGGGACGGATTGCGCGACGCGCTCGACCCGCAGGGCAGGCGGGATGTGGGGCAATAGGCCCGCGTGACACTTTTTTGGGCAGCCAAGAGACGTACTCCCAAAGCACCATCCTGCCGCGGTGGCGCATCTGCCGTAACCTGCGGCAGTCCACGCTTGGGCGTTGCCTTGAACTCCCGCCGTGCCTCGCTCGGCCTCCTCCCGGTCGCGCGATCCCTCGAGAGGAGGATCAGCATGAAGCTGAGACGAGGTCTACTGGTTCCGCTGCTGCTCGTCGTCTCCTCGTGGCTCACGCTCGCCGCGGCCCAGGCCCCGGCGGGCGGCGGGGAGGCGAAGCGAGTCGGCTCGGAGGCCTGCAAGGATTGCCACAAGGAACTCTTCGACGAGTTCATGACCAGCCCGCACGGGCGCGCGACGCTCGACCCGGGCGTGCTCGACGCGGAGCCGGGCTGCGAATCGTGCCACGGGCCGGGCTCGCTGCACGTGGCCGCGGGCGGCGACAAGGCGGACCCCGGCTTCGCCACGATGAAGAAGCCGGCGGCGATGCCGGCCGCGGAAGCGGCCGCGGTCTGCCAGCAGTGCCACACGAGCAGCGAGCAGTTCTACTGGAAGCAGAGCGCGCACTCGCGCAAGGGCGTCACCTGCGTCAACTGCCACTCGATCCACTCGCCGAAGAGCCTCGGGAGCAGCAAGCTGCTCGTGGCGGCAAACGCGAACCTGCTCTGCGTGACGTGCCACAAGGACAAGCGGCACGCGATCGAGCGCTCCGGTCACATGCCGATCCGCGAGGGCAGCATGACGTGCGCGGATTGCCACAACCCGCACGGCTCGTCGTCGCCGCGCATGATCCGCGCCGCGACCGTGAACGACCTCTGCTACAAGTGCCACGCGGACAAGCGCGGGCCGATGCTCTGGGAGCATCCGCCGGTGCGCGAGAACTGCCTCAACTGTCACCAGCCGCACGGCTCGAACAACGACAAGGTGCTGGCGAGCAAGCGTCCGTACCTGTGCCAGCGCTGTCACATCAGCACGCGGCATCCGAGCACGTCGTACGACGCGCGAGATCTCGCGAACAATCGCGTGTTCAATCGTGCGTGCACGAACTGCCACAGCCAGATCCACGGCTCCAATCACCCCTCGGGCAAGTTTTTCCTGAGATAGGAGGACGCTCATGGCGACGCTGAGAAACGCAGTCAGAACTGCGCTCGCGTGCATCATGCTGGCGAGCGTCTCGATCCCGCGCGCGAGCGCCGGCGACGCCGGTGAGGTCGCGTTCGGGTCGCAGTGGTGGACCCAGTCGGTCAAGGACGCGAAGTACCAGCAGTTCCTCGAGCAGCCGCAGGGCGGCTTCCTAGAGACGTTCGTGATGCGGCAGTGGTCCGGCCGCAACCAGTTCGCGCTCCAGGGCACGAACGGGCTCCAGAGCAATCAGAGTTCGCGGGCGGTGTGGACGAACGGGGTGCGGCTGCGCCTCGACCTCGGCTACCAGCAGATTCCGCACCTCTTCAGCCAGACGGCGCGCTGGGCCTGGCTCCAGTCGGCACCGGGCGTGTTCACGATCCCGGACACGCTGCAGGCCCGCAACCAGGCGATCCCCGGCAGCTATACCCAGCGCATGCAGGACTTCCTCAACAACGCTCCGGCGGTCGGGCTCGCATTCAACACCGACATCCGCACGGCGAGGGCCCGACTGCGCCCGGCGCGGGGCTGGCAGTTCGAGGCGCGCGCCTCCGACCGCACCCGGGACGGTCTCAAGCCGTACGCGATGAGCTTCGGCTTCAGCACCGCGCTCGAGAATCCCGAGCCGATCGACCAGCAGATGCTCGACGTGGATCTGATCGCCGACTACCACCGGTCCCGGATGTCGTTCCAGGCCATTGGGGGAGTCTCGAGCTTCCGCAACGACATCTCCGTCCTGCGCGTGGACAATCCCAAGCGCCTCACGTCCGTGGTCGGTGGTGACGGCACCGCTCAGGGTGCGATCGACCTCTACCCCGACAATCAGGTCGTTCGGGGCTCGCTGGCGCTGGCCTACGAGCTCCCTCGCCGCTCGTCGCTCATCGGCACGCTGGGCCTGGCGCACGGCACGCAAGACGACAAGTTCCTCGCGTTCACGACAAACACGGCATTGCCGCAGAGCAACATCGATTCGCTGCCGGCGCGCAGCCTCAACGCCAGCACGAACCAGCTCACGGGTGACGTGCGACTGAGAACGGCGCTCCTCGACAAGGTCGACGGCACGCTGCGCTTTCATTACACGGACTATCAGAACGACACGAAGCAATTGAATCTCATCGGCCTGTCGCCATACGAGGCGACGTGGGAGCGATTCATCGAGCTGCAGAGCCATGCGTTCACGTCCAAGCAGTGGCAGGCGGGCGCGGACGTGGACTACGACGTGGCTCCCAATGCCTCGGTCGGTGCGCTCGCCGAATACCGGTTCCGGGAGCGCTCCCCGCGCGAGGTCGAGAAGGACGGCGAAACGGTGCTCGGGGGCCGGGCCACGATCCGGGCGCCCGGCGCGGTGACGTTGAAGGGCGACTACACCCGCGGCGATCGCAAGATGGACAAGTTCCTACTCGACGAGTTCACGGGCCTGAAGGAGCGGCTCGCGGTCGGGCACACGGCGGGGCTCTTCGACTCGCTGGGGCTGATCGAGCAGCCGGGGCTGCGTCGCTACGACCTGGCCAATCGTGTCCAGGATCTCGCGAACGCCTCGCTCGTGATCCCGGCCGGGGATCGCGTGGACTTGTCGGCCACGTATGCTTATCTCAACAACAAGTACAAGAGCGAGACCGGTGCGGATACGACGTTGGGACTGCGCTCGGAGCAAAGCCAAACGATCGCGGCGAACGCCGTTCTGCACGTGAGCGACCAGCTCGATCTGAACGGCGGCCTGGGGTTCGGGACGACCAAGTCCGACCAGCGTTCGCGGTCTTCCGCGGCGACTTTCGCCTTCCAGCCGGAGAGCACCTGGACCGCGAAGCTCGAAGACAAGGAGACGTTCGGGAATGCGGGTATCGACTGGACCCCCAAACCCCGAATCTCGCTCTCGGGTGATTACGACATCAGCCGGACGATGACCACGTTCGATCTGGGGAACGGCCTGAACAACGCGGCCGATCTGCCGAACGTGTTCTACCGGCGGCAGGACGTCACGCTCGAGCTCGGTTGGCGCTGGCTCGAGCGCACCCGACTGGTCGGTCGCTACAACTGGGAGCAGTTCGACCAGATCGACTGGGCGGTGAACAACGTGCCATTCATTTTCCCGGTGACAGGCACGGCGAGCGCCATATTCCTCGGGAACGCGTCACGCAGCTACACGGCGCATCGGGTGGCGATCGTGGTGAGACATACGTTCTAGGGTGCGCTGGTTCTAAAGGCGGGCGGGGCTCTCGGGAGTCCCGCCTGCTTTCGTGTTCGGGGGGTCTCGGTCGTCGCGAGTGAACGCCTCCGAGCTTCGAATGCGTGGCGCATGCAGATCTCGCGCGAGTGGCAGCCCATTCATGCGCGGGGGCCGGCCCGGGTGGCGGACGCGGCGGGAGCACGACTGCCGGCGCGATCTGGGCTGGCCATCACTCGTGGGGCAACGGCTATGGAATTGTAAGAGTTGCTCGAGCGGATAAATTCCAATTGACGGACTCCCGGGCCAAAGCCTTCGTGATCCGCCGCTCATTTCGTTGCTTCGCGCCAGCGCACTCAATATCGGCGCAGGAGACATCGCGTCGATGTAACTGCCAAAGTTCTCGTTTCGGCGCTCATTGCGCGCTCGCGGCGCATTCACGGGCACTGAGAATGCTCATGCTAAGAATAGTGCTGCCCCCGCGACTGACCCCAGCCGCGGAGATGTTTCATGAACTCGTACTCGCTGTCGCATGTCTCGAACGAAGCCCTTCTTCGCGACCTCGCCACGAGCGTCAAGCAGGACCGCGCCACCACCGCCACGATGCTGGCCCAGATCGCCGAGGTGGACGAGCGACAGCTCTACCGGGCGGCGGCATATGAGTCGATGTACTTGTACTGCTTGCATGAGCTGCGCATGTCGGAGGACGTGGCCTACATGCGG
>DATDEX010000438.1:0-19380 GCA_036522895.1 Candidatus Eiseniibacteriota bacterium
CGCACCGCCAGGCCGTCCGCCGCGGCGGGATTCGCGAGCAGGGCGGCGGTTTCGCGGGCGAGGCCGCCCGCGTCGGTGGCGATCCGCATGAGCTGACCGGCGCACTCCCCCACGCCCGCCGCGGCGCAGGGCGTGGTCACCACGGGCACGCCCGCGGCCATCGCCTCGAGCACCTTGTTCTGGATGCCGCTCGAAAAGCGGAGCGGCGCCAGCATGACGTGCGCCGCCGCCCAGAGCGGCATCAAGTCGGGCACGAGCCCGGTCACGGTGACCCCGGGGAGCGAACCGAGGATGCGCACCTCCAGTCGCGGCGCCGCGCCGACGAGCCAGAGCTCGGCTTCGGGCACGCGCGCGCGCACCTCCGGCCACACCTCGCGCGCGGCGAACACGGCGGCGTCCACGTTGTGGGGGACGCTCAAGTTTCCCAGGAACATGACCCGGGGCGTCGTGGCGCGCCGGGGCTCGAGCGAGAAGAGCGCATCGTTCACCCCGTGCGGCACGAGCCGCGCATGCCGCACCCCGCGGGCGAGCAGGTCGTCGCAATCCACGGGGGACACGAGCCACGCCTCGCGGAACGCGGACGCCGCCGCGACCTCGTAGGCCGCCACGCGCCGCCGCTCCCAGGCGATGCCGGGACGCTTCCACAGCGGCGCGAAGCGTGCCGCCCGCTCGAGATTGAGCGCGAGCGAGTCACCGAGGAAGATCGCCTTCGCGGGGTGGTGCACGCCGTCCAACGCCTGTGCCATGCGAAACATCATCACGCACACCGCGTCGTATCCGCCCTCGGCGACGTGCCGCGCCACGCGGTCCCGCATCTCGCGCGATCGATAGTACGCGACCTGCGAGGGCTCGGAGCCGGCGAGTGCCAGCCAGGCCTGCGCCCACGAGCGAGCTCGCGGCAGGTGCACGGTTTCGACCCGGACGCCCAACGCCTCGAGCTCGCCCTGCGCGCCCGCGGGTTCGCGACCGTCCACGAACGAGAGCAGCGTCGTCTCGTGACGGCAGGCGAGCACTTTGAGCAGGGCCAGCGAGGTCAGCCGGTCGCCCCGGTCGGCCGGCCAGGGAAAGCGCGCGGTCACGAGCAGGACCTTCATGCGCGTGCCTCTCGGGCCGCGATCGCCGACTCGCAGCGCCGGAGCATGTCGGCCGCGACCGTCGACATGGACCAGCGCGCACACGCCTCGGCCTGCCCGGCAAGGGCCAGCGCGCGGGCTCGTTCGGGCTCGTCGAGCAGCGTCGCGACGGCGTCGCCGAGCGCTTCGGGCGTCTCGGCGAGCAGCAGGTGCCGGCCGTGCTCGAGCCGCATGCCTTCGGCCGCGAGCGGCGTGGCCACGACGGGCACACCCGCCATCATCCCCTCCACGATCTTCACCCGCATCCCGGCTCCGACCCAGAGTGGCACGACCAGCACGCTGGCGGCCGCGAACTCCGGTTCGATCGCCCGCACGTAGCCCACCGGCTCCGCCCCCGCCGCGCGCGCCTGCGCCGCGAGCGGTCCGCCGAGATCCTTGCCGACGAGGCGCAGCGTCGCCTGTCCGTGGCGCGACCGCACGCGACCCCAACCCTCGGCGAGGAAGCGCGACGCCCCCTCGGTGTTGGGCTGCCAGCCGAACGCCCCGGTGAGCAGCACGCACGGCGGGCGGGTGGGAGCGTGCGCGAGAAAGCGCGTCTCGTCCACCCCCACCGGCACGGTCGCGAGCCGGGCGCGGGGGGCGAGGGATTCCAGCTCTGCGGCTTCGACGTCGTGAATCGCCAGCACCAGGTCGGCCGCCTCGCACAACTCCCGCTCGGCTCGACGCATACGGCGGGCCTGGAACGCGACGTAGGCGCGGGTGAGCGGGTCGCCGCGTGACGCGGCGTAGCGCGCGAGCCACGAGGACTCCACGTTGTGCTCGCGCAGCACGACGGTCGCGGGTCGCAGGTCGGGCGTGTAGCTCGCGAGGTGGAGGTGGTTGACGAGCGCCAGCCGCGGTTGCACGCGCGCCGCGATCGCGCGGATCGTCCGCGCCACGCGCTCGCTCCGGTAGCGCGCGAGCGTGTGCGGCCAGCGGCCGAACGCGCCGCGCACGAGCGCCAGCGGCAGCGGGGGCGGCGAAAAAGGCACGCGCACCACGCGCACGCCCAGCGTGGCGAGCTCGGGGGGCGCGGGGAAGCGCTCGTCGGCCGGGGCCACCAATGTGACGAGCGTGGTGTCCCAGCCCTGCGCGACCGCCCACACCATCTGCCAGAGCCCGATCCGCCCGCCGTCGTCGAGCGGCCACGGTGGCCGCGGCGTGAGTACGAGCGCGGCCGGGCGGTTCACGCGCGGGTCCGGCCCGGGCTCGCTCCCTCGGGCCAGCACATCCGCGGCGCTCCCGGCTCGCGGTTCATGCCCGGCGGAGGCTAACGTCGCACCGCCACGATGACCGTCGCGATCTGCGCCAGCACGAGCAGCATGGATTGCAGGTTCTGCCAGGCCGCGGTCTCGCCGCGCTCCGGCACCCACACCAGGTCGCCCGGCTCGAGCCCGGACGCGTCGCGCGCGAACACGGTCTGCCCGGTGACGGCGCGCGTGATGCGCACCTGGCCGCGCGCGGCGCGGTCCGAGAATCCGCCCGCGAGCCGCACGTAGGCCTCGGCCTTCCGCCCGGGCTCGAAGCGCACCAGGCCCGGCCGGCGCACCTCGCCCTCGACGCGCACCGAGGGCAGCACCGGGTCCACGCGCACGACGTCGTGGTCGCGCAGCACCATGTTCAGGTCGGGATCGGCGTGCACGCGATTCCAGTCCACCCGAAAGTCCTCGCGGCGCGCCGTCAGGCGGGCACGCAGCACCTCGTACTCGGAAGCCGTCATTTCCTTGCGCGCGAGCGGGGCCAGTCGTTCGACCTCGGGATCGGATTCGGCGGCCTGGGGGTCGGCCCGGTAGACGCGCAGGCTCGCCAGGTTCGCGCCCGGCAGGAAACCGCCCGCCGCCGTGACGAGGTCGGAGATGCGCGTGACCCCCGGCGTGAGCGGGTAAGCCCCCGGGCGGAGGACCTCGCCGTAGATGTTGGCGCTCTCGAGCCGGTGATAACCCGGCTGGTAGTAGACGAACGCGCGGTCGCCGTCGCGGAGCGGCAGGTCGGAGCGGCCCGCGAGCACGTCGGAGACGCGAAAGCCGACCGAGTCGGTGTGGGTCGCGTCGCGAAAGCGCACGAGCGTGCCCGCGTCGGCCGCCTCGCCGAGCACGCCGCCGCCCAGCGCGAGCAGCGTGCTCAGGCTGTCGCCCGGGCCCAGCTCGAAGAACCCGGGCCGGCCCACGGCGCCCTCGATCCCGATGTGCGTGGTTGCCACGGGCACGAACAGCACGTCGCCGTCGCGCAGGAGCGGGTTCCGCCGCGTCTCGCCGGTGAGCCAGATCCGCTGGACGTCGACCGGGATCCGCACCTCGCCCTGCGGCGTGCGGCGGCGGATCTCGACGTTGCGCGTCGAGGCGAGCCGGTCGAAGAGCGTGTCCACGAGCACCTCGGTCGCCCGGCTCGTCGCCACCACCTCGAGCGCGCCGGTCCTGCGCGTCTGGCCCGCGAGGTTCACGAGCATGACGCGCGGGCGCGTGAGGCCGAGGTCGATCGCCACGCCCTTGTAGTCCGCACCGACGCGCTCGACGACGAGCTTCCGCGCCTCGAGCAACGTGCGGCCGGAGATCGCGATGGAGCCGACGCTGGGCACGAACAGCGTTCCCTCCGGCGAGACGACGAGGTCCCAGTTGCGCGTCACGCCGCCGCCCAGGCGGACTTGCAGTACGTCCCCCGGGCCCACGATGTACTCGGCCGGGTCGACCGGGCCCGACATGGGAACGCCTGTGGGCGCGACCGCGCCGGCCGGGGTGCGGCCGGCGTTGGCGGAGCCGAGCAGGTCGAGCAGATTGCTCTGGGCGTACGCGGGCCCCGCGAGGAACAGGAACGCCGCGACGAGCCGGCCGAGGCTCCGGCGGGCGCTCACGCCTTGACCTCGCCCAGCACCTTCCGCTGCCCGTACATGCGCTCGTAGTAGGCGCGGAACTCGCCGCTCTTGATCGCGCGCCACCACGGCTGATTCGCCTGGAACCATTGCACCGTCTGCCGGATGCCCTGTTCGAACGAAATCGCCGGCCTCCAGCCCGTGACGCGCGTGAGCTTGCTCGAGTCCACGGCGTAACGGCGGTCGTGACCCGGACGGTCTTCCACGAAGCGCACGAGCGAGCGCGGCTTGCCGAGCAACTCGAGCAGCGTGTTCGTGATCGTGAGGACGTCGAGCTCGTGCTGGGCGCCGATGTTGAACGTCCCGCCCTCGACGCCCGGGGCCGCGAGCAACGCGAGCAGCGCGTCGCAGTGGTCGTCCACGTGCAGCCAGTCACGGGTGTTCCGGCCGTCGCCGTAGACCGGCAGCGGCTGGTCGTCGATCGCGTTCGTGACGAACAACGGCACGAGTTTCTCCGGGTACTGGCGCGGGCCGTAGTTGTTGGAGCAGCGGGTCACCACGACCGGAAGGCCGTACGTGCAGGCGTAGGCGTACGCGAGCCGGTCGCCGCCGGCCTTGCTGGCCGCATAGGGCGAGCGCGGGTGGAGCGGCGATTCTTCCGTGGAATGCCCCTCGAGCACCTCCCCGTACACCTCGTCGGTGCTCACCTGGATGAAGCGCTGCACGCCGACGCGGCGCGCCTCCTCGCACAGCACGAAGACGCCGTACACGTCGGTCTGGATGAACTCCCCCGGGGTCTCGATCGAGCGGTCGACGTGCGACTCCGCGGCGAAGTTGAGCACGACCTGGCAGCCCTGCATGGCGCGGGCCACAGCGGCGGGGTCGCGGATGTCGCCGTGCACGAACGTGAGCTTCGCGGCCGGGAGGCCGTCGAGGTTTTCGCGGCGTCCGGCGTACGTGAGCGCGTCGAGCACCACGACGTGCGCGCCCGGGAAGCGCGCGAGCAGGCGGTGGACGAAGTTGGACCCGATGAAGCCCGCGCCGCCGGTCACCAGCACTCGTGCGTGCGACAGGTCGGGCGGCTCAGCCATCCTTGCGGCTCCAGTCGTACGGGATCGAAGGATCGTGCGCGGGCACGCGATGCTCGTCCGGATCCGAGTAATCGTAATGGTACGTGGGCACGTTCACGAGGTACGCCGGCTCGACGCCGATCCCCTTCATACCGTGGAGCACGAGCGGCGGGATCACGAGCAGCGTGGGATTCCTTTCGCCGAGGAAGAACTCGTTCACCTCGCCCTTGGTGGGGCTCCCGTCGCGCGAATCGTACAACACGACCTTGGACATGCCCTTCACGACCACGAAATGGTCCGTCTGCTTCTTGTGATAGTGCCAGCCCTTCACGACCTCGGGGTAGACGACCGTCAGGTAGACCTGGCCGAAGCGCTGAAAGAACGGGTCGTCGTCGCGCAACATCTCCATCAACCAGCCGCGCTCGTCCGGGATGACCTTGAGGGCCTTCGTGAGCACGCCCTGGATCATGCGCGGGGGCTCTCGCGGCGCGCGCTCGCGTTGGCCATGGCCGCGGGGCGCCGGCGCGGCTTGCGAGCCTCGCCGGGCCGGCCCTTGCCCACGCCGACGTGCGTCCAGCCCGCGCCCTCGACCTCTTCGGGCGAATAGATGTTGCGCAGGTCGCAGAGAATGGGCTGCTTCATGAGGCGCTTGAGCCGGGACAGATCGAGCGTGCGGAACTCGTTCCACTCGGTGAGGATCACCAGCGCGTGCGCGTCGCGTGCCGCGTCGTAGGGATCCGCCGCCATCTCGACGCCCTCGAGCTCCGGCTGGTGCTCGGCCTTGGGCATGGCGACCGGATCGAATGCCACCACGTGGAATCCGCGCTTCCGGAGCCCCGGGAGGATGTGCAGGGACGGGGCCGCGCGCAGGTCGTCGGTGTTGGGCTTGAACGCGAGCCCCAGCACCGCCACCCGCTTGCCGCGGGGCGCGCCCACGGCGTCGCACACCTTGCTCACCATGCGCTCCATCTGGCGCTCGTTCGCGTCGATGGCCGCCTCGACGATGCTCACGCGCTCCCCGGCCGCGCGCGCGAAGCTCGCGAGCGCGTGCGTGTCCTTGGGGAAGCAGCTCCCGCCGTAGCCGGGGCCCGCGTGCAGGAACTTGGAGCCGATGCGGCGGTCCATGCCCAGCGCCTTCGCGACCACCTGGACGTCCGCGCCGAGCGACTCGCAGACGTTGGAGATCTCGTTGATGAACGAGATCTTCGTGGCCAGGAAGCAGTTCGAGGCGTACTTGATGAGCTCCGCCGTTTCGAGCGTGGTCATCACGATGGGCGTCTCGATCAGGAACAGCGGGTCGTGCAGCTTCCGGAGGAGGTCTTGTGACTTCTTGGTCTCGGCCCCGATCACGACGCGGTCGGGTCGCATGAACGTCTCGATCGCCGAGCCCTCGCGCAGGAACTCGGGATTCGAGGCGACGTCGAACTCCTTGCCGCGCTTGGCGAATCGCTTCATCCAGGCGTACAGGTCGCGCGCCGTGCCCACCGGTGCGGTGCTCTTCTGCACCACCAGCGTGTAGCCGTTCAGGTTCTGCGCGACGGCCTTCGCCACCGCGTAGATGGCGCCCGTGTCGGCGCTCCCGTCCGCCCGCGGCGGCGTGCCCACCGTGATGAACACGACCTTGGAATCCCTGACCGCGCCCGGCAGGTCGGTGGTGAAGTGGAGCCGCCCCTCGTGCACGTTGCGGCGCACCATCTCGGGCAGACCGGGCTCGAAGAACGGCAGCTCGAGCGCCTTGAGCCGCTCCACTTTGACGGCGTCCGAGTCGACGCAGATGACGTTGTTGCCGAAGTCGGCCAGGCAGGCGCCGGACACGAGCCCGACGTAGCCGGTGCCCACGACCGTCAGCGTGTTCAAGGTGGGGATCCTTTCGTGTGCCGAAGGGGCGGCCCGCAGCGTGGCCGCGCGCATGGACCACGGAAACGGCCCGTCAGGTTAGGGGGGGGCTTCGTCGTGGTCAAACCTGGGTCGTGCTCAAAAGCCGGTGAACGCGGGCGGCAGTGAAGCCCGGGCCCCGGGGTGGACAGCGAGTCCCGGAAACGGGACACCCCCGCCCCGATGGCGTCTCGCGCCACCGCAGGCGGGGGTGTCGTGAATCCTACAGCTGGTTGCAGCGGCCGAGGACGATCGGGGCCCCCAGCGGCTCGCCCGCACCACCCAGGAACTGCACCGAGATGATCGGGTTGCCGCCGGCGCCGCCGAGCGGCGGCTGCTTCGCGAACGTGATCGACTGACCTTCGGGGATCAGCACGACGTCCACGACCACGTCCACGTCGGTGGCGTGCGTGAACTTGGCGTTGTTGGTGAGGATGAGCTGGGCGTTCAGGCCGCCCAGGCGCAGCTCGCCGTTCAGCGTGACGAACGGTCCACCGCTGTTCGAGCAGTCACCGGTCGTCACCGTGCCCGTCGCGCCCGCGGGAATCTGGAACGCGGCGTTGACGTTGGTGAGACCCTGCACGCAGCGGCCGAGCAGCACCGGCGCGCCGAGGGCAGCGCCGTGACCGTCGGTGAACTGCATGTAGATCCAGGGGTTGCCGCCGACGCCGCCCCGGGAGGGCTGCTTGGCGATCTGGATGGACTGCCCGGCAGGGATGATCACGACGTCGGCGGAAACGTCCGTGGACGCCGTGTGCGTGCCCTTGGCGTTGTTGGAGAGCGTGATCCGCGCGGTCGCCCCGGAGAGCGCGAGCTCGCCGTTGAGCGTGATGAACGGACCCGGGTTGTTCGTGCAACCGCTCGGCGTGGCCTGCAGCGAGACGCGGGCGGTCTGGGAGAACGACTGGCTGATGCTGGCGGCACTGGCGGCCGTCGCCATCAGGGCGGTGAGCGCGAGGGCCGTAAACGCGGCGCGACGCATGGGTACCTCCGAAGTGAAGCGATGTGGGGGGAGAGACGTGCGGGAACGAGGCATCGTTCCCTGGGGAGCACGTGACCAAAGTGTGGATAAGAGGGATGCATCCTGCAATACATTTAGTAGGGTGTTTTCTACCACTGATGCATAGTTAATATTATACTCAACGAAGTTTGCCGGGGCTGAACTCACGAGCGCCGGGCGCACCGGCCGAGTGACGCTCCCCCGGGCCGTCGCGCCCCGACCCGGGCGGGTCGATGCGGACGCGGGCGCCCGGGCAGGACACGGGCACCGCTGCGGGGCCTGCCAGGCGCGTCGCCGCGCCCGCACTAGGTCGAAGCGCGCGAGCGGGTTGCGCGATTTGACCTGCTCAAGCGGCGGGCTAAGGATGCCGATGTGGAAGACGTGCGCTACGCCCTCCCGACCTTCTTGCTCCTGCTCGGCGGCTCGTGCCTCGGATGGTCGGCGGCGCCCGTCCGAGCGGACGATCGAAGCATGTCGCTCCAGCAGGTCATCACGTTCGCCCAGGCGCGGTCGGGGAGCGCCGTGCAGGCCCGCAATCGCTTCCGGGCGAGCTACTGGCAGTTCCGCACCCAGCGCGCGGCGTTCCTGCCGACGCTCTCGCTGAGCGCGACGGCGCCGGATCTCACGCGCAACCTGTCGCGCATCCCGCTTCCCGATGGCAGCGAGGCGTTCATCCGCCAGAGCTTCGTGTCGTCCTCGGCGCGGCTCGCGATCGGCAAGACGATCGGGACCACGGGCGGCGAGGTCTTCATGGAGACCGCGCTCGAGCGGCTGCAGCTCCTCGACGGCGGCCGGACGACGTCGTACCTGTCGCGCCCGGTGACCATTGGGCTCCGCCAGCCGCTGTTCGGGTTCAACACCTACGCCTGGCAGGACCGGATCGAGCCGCTGCGGTTCGAGGAGGCGCGTCGCGAGTACGCGGAGGAGCTCGAGGGCATCGCGATCAGCGCCGCGCAGAACTTTTTCGATCTCATGAGCGCGCAGGACCAGCTCGCCGGCGCCCGCAACAACGTGCGGAGCACCGACACGCTCTACTCGATCACCAGCCGGCGATACGCCGCCGGTCAGACCACCGAGTACGAGCTCCTCCAGACCCACCTCGCGCAGTTGAACGCGCGGCTCGAGCTCCAGCGCGCGGAGCTCGACGTGCGCGCCCGGACGTACTCGCTCCGCTCCTACCTCGGGCTGCGCGACACCGCCGACGTCCGCCCCGAGATCACGTTCGACGTCCCCGACGTGACCGCGGACGTCCCGACCGCCGTGGCGCAGGCGCGGGCGAACCGCGCGGACGGCGTGGGGTTCGAGCGCCGCACGCTGGAAGCCAAGCGTGAGGTCGCGGAGGCCCGCGCCTCGAGCGGGCGGGCGGTGAGCCTGTTCGCGACGTTCGGACTCTCCCAGAGCACGAGCGAGCTGGGCTCGGTCTACCACCGCGGCCAGGAGAACGACCAGGCCACGCTGGGGTTCGAGGTGCCCATCCTCGACTGGGGCCGCGCCCGCGCGCGCACGAGCCTGGCCGAGTCCAATCGCGACGTGGCGCTCCAGTCGGTGGACCAGGCGCGCCAGGACATGGACCAGGACGTGACCATGAAGGCGCTCCAGTTCAACGTGCAGCGCGAGCGCATCCGCATTGCCGCGACCGCGGACGAGATCGCCGCACGCGGCTACGCGAGCGCCCAGGAGCGCTACCTCGCCGGCCATGCCGACGCCCAGGCCGTGAACCTGGCGCAGGTCGACAAGGACGCCGCGCGCAGGAGCCACGTGGACGCCCTGCGCGGCTACTGGATCGCCTACTACGAGCTCCGCCGCGCGACGCTTTACGATTTCGGCTCGCGCGAGCCCATCCCGATCAACGATCCGGCGGAGTGATGCCCGCCCCCGCCGGGATTCCGCGGGGCGACCGCGCGCTTCAGCCCGTGACGCCCCCGCCGCCCGGGCTCGGCAGCGCGGAGCCGGCGGCGAGCGCGCGGGGCGATGCCCGCCACACGAGCCGCAGGTGCGCCGGGCGCGACAGCGCGAGCGCGAAGCCCCAGAGCAGCGTCTGGAACGTGGTGGCGTCGACCTGGGCGAGGTGGAACGTCGTCAGGTCGACCACGGACAAAAACAGCGTCGCGCCCGCGGCGGTGAGGCACCACGCGGCCCCCTCGCCGTCGGGCGCGCGGGCGCCCCGCAGGCCCACCCGCCACGCCTGCCACAGCAGCACGAGCAGGAGTACGAGCCCGACGAGCCCCTGTTTGAGCCAGATCCACAGGTAGGTGTGGTGGACGAACCACTGCCGGGTCACGACGTGGTAGATCGGATTGCGAATGCGCAGCTCGTAGCCCATGCCGCGTCCGAACCAGGGGGTCTCGCGGATCAGCCGGAACGAGTAGGCGTATTCGAGCAGCCGCTCCATGTTCGACGCCGACTCGCTGCTGTTCCTCATGCTGCCGATGGACCTGAAGCGCGTCCCGAGCATCTGCGGCAGGTCCGACCAGCCGTATGCGAGCGACGTGGCCACGGTCGTGGCGGCGGCGAGCGAGAACGCCAGCACCGCGATCCCGCCGGCGCGGCGCCAGCGGGCCGCCGCCCCGCGCCCGAACCCGGCGTACGTGAACGCCGTCCACGGCAGCGCCGCCATGAGTCCCAGCCAGTAGCCGCGCGAGAACGAGATCGTCTGGTGGAGCAGGAAGAGCCCCATGAGCACCGTCCAGCCGAAGCGCACGCGCCGGCGGTGCGCGTGGAGCGCGAACGCGAGCGCCATCACCGCGAGCATGCCGGGGAGCGGGATGTACCACACGCCGCCCGTCCGGATGTGGTTCACCGCGTAGCTCCAGATCCCGAGTCCGACGTGCCCGAGCCCGAACAAGACCATGATCGTGCGGGCCGGGCGCAGGTCCGCGGCCTCGAGCCTCAGTCCGCCGATCCCCCAGGCGAACGCCATCATGGTCAGGGCCACGAGCTCGAGGCCGGCGTACCTCCACGTGTAGCCGGCCAGCGCGCCGCGGATGGCGCAGATGGCGGTCCAGGCCAGGAACGCTCCAAGCGCCACGACGAGCGGCCCGCCGGGGGCGCGCCAGCGGCCGCGCGCCCGGGCGAGCGCGAGCGAAACGAGCGCGTAGACGACCGTGATCGAGACCAGGCTCAGCTCGCGGGTGAGGTGCCCGCCCTCGTTGCTCACGAAGCTCGCGGCGCCGGCCATCACCGCGACCGCGGTGATCGGCTCGAGGGGCCGCAGGGTGAGCGCGCCGGTCAGCCCGGCCGCGACGATGCCGGCGAGCGGGCACACGAACACGCCGCCGGCGAGCGTGGCCGCCAGCCCGAAGAGGACGGCGACCGCCCGACCGTGGGAGCCGTGCGCGGACGCGGGCGCCGGGCTCACGGCGAAGCTACCGCTCGACGACGGGCGCGGGCGCGCGCTCGCGCTCGAGCAACGCGACGGCGACGCCGGCCGCGAGACCCAGCACGAGCCCGGTCAGGACGAGGATCCCCCGCTTGGGTCGCGCGCGCTTCTCCGGCGGTGTCGCCACGTCGAGCGGTTCGAGCGTCGCCACGTCTCGCACCTCGTCGATGCGCGCCTGCTCGTACTGCGCGGTGAGGAGCGCGCGCAGCTGTTCGAGCGTCTTCAACTCGCGCAGGAGCCGCAGCGACTCCATGCCCGTCTCGGGCACCGCGGCCAGCCGGCGGTCGAGCTGCGCGAGCTCCGCCCGGAGCTGGGTCGCCTCGTCGCTCTCGCCCTGGGTGTAGCCCTGGATGACGCCGAGGCGCACCTGCATCGCCTCGCGCTGGGCGTACATGCTGGCGACGCTGCTCAGGGCGCTCGCCGCGTCGGGCGAGAGCGGCGGCGTCTTGTGCGTGGACTGGTACTGGGCGAAACGCTCTTCGGCAGCGTGCAACAGGCTCTCCGTGTCCTGCAGCCGGATCCCCACGAACTCCCGCGTGCGCCGGCCCTTGGTCATGCGCACGTCACGATTGAACCGGTCGAGCACCTCGACGTACGCGTTGGCCATCTCGGCGGCACGCTTGGGGCTCCGGTCCTCGACGTCGATCAGGATGATGCCGGTCTCGTCGACCTCGAAGTGGGTGTGCCGGGCGAGCTCCCGGAGCGCGTCGACAAACAGCTTCTGGCCGTAGAGCGCGCGCAGATCGAACCGCCGCACGATCTCCTCGTTGATGCGCCGGCTCTTGAGGATCGCCACGAACACGTCGGCGGGCTCCGACTGGGTCGGCACCTTGACGCCCGGCACGCCGATTCCCTTGAGGAGGCTCGAGAGCCCGACCCCGCTCTCCTCCTCGCTCGGCGGGAGGAGCGAGGCGCTGGCCCGGTACCACGCGGGGAGCACCAGGGCGGCGACGAGCGCCATGAGTGCCGACGCGCCCGCGAGCGCCGCGATCCTCCGCCAGCGGCGGCGCAACCGGTCCCAGAGCACGCCCAGCTCGAACGTGCGCTCGTCGGACTCCCCCACCCCGTTCTGGCCCCCGCCTGGGACGTCGGGGTCGCCCTCGGTGAACGGGCGGGACAGGCCGCCGCGGGGCTTGATCTCGCTGAGTTCTGGCACGCGAAGGCTCCGGTTCGGGTGAGCGAGGCGGGCCCGCCGGGGCTCCCAGCCCCGTCGATGCAGGTGCGAACGCGTGCACGCTAGGCGGGGCCCCGAGCGCGGTCAAGCGGGTGTTGCGCGGCGCGCCGGCGGCCCGCGGTCGGACTCCTCGGCCGCGCCCTCGAACCGGCCGTGAAGTGGCGTAAGTGACCCCGCCTCGTTAGGCTCTCAGGATGCCCATTGCGGCCACCGCGGGGTTCATTCATATTTTAGGGGACAGAAGAGTCGAGCCGGCAATCTCGGCCGACGGCGGCCGCCACTCCCGAAGGTCCGTCACGCCCAACGTCGACCCAGGAAGGGGGCAGGTTTGTCGCGAGTCCGGCTCCCCGTTGCACCTGCCGGGCGCCCGCAGTCAGTCGGACAGCCCGGCGCGGACGCCGACGTCGTCGCCGGACTCGGACCGGGCGCTCCGACCGCGAGCGTGCCCACCCTCTCGCCGTCGGAGCGCGTGATGCCCCGTTTCATGCTCGGCCGGGTGACCGCGATCGCGGCCGCGCTGGGGGCCATCGTGAACCTGCTCCTCGGCACGGACCCGCACCTCAACATGGACAGCCAGGCGTTCGAGGCGATCGCGCGATCGCTCCTCGCCGGCCACGGGTTCGTCTACCAGGAGCCGCTGCTCCACGGGCTCAAGTTCTTCGCGTTCCGCTCCCCGGGCTACAGCGCCTTCCTCGCGCTCGAGCTCTGGCTCGGCGGCGTCACCGCGGCGGTGGCCATCCAGGGCGCGCTCAACGGCGTCTCGGCCGCGCTCGTCGGCGACCTCGCGAACCGCTGGGCCGGCGCCCGGGCGGCATGGATCGCGTTCGCGCTCCGCCTGGTGTGGCTCGCGGGCTGGTTCCACGCCGGGCAGCTCATGAGCGAGAGCTTCTTCGAGTTGACCACCATTCTCGTGGTCTGGCTCGCGGTCCGCGCCGCGGCCGAGCAACGCCTGCGCTGGGCGATTGCCGCCGGCGGCGTCGCGACGCTGGCGGTGCTCACCCGGCCGGTCGGGATCGGCTGCGCCCTGGCGGCAACCGTCTGGCTCGCCCTGCGCTACCCGCGCGGGGCCGTGGCGCTGGCGCTGGCCGGGCTGCTCGCGTGGCTGCCCTGGCCGGTGCGCAACGCCGCGCGGCTGCATGCGTTCGTTCCGCTGCTCACGAGCGGCGGGGTCGCGAGCTGGAACGTTCACGGCCATCACCCCCCGATCGTGGCGTGGACCTACATGGCGCAGCACACCGACATGGGGGAAGTGGCGCTCGACGAGCACTTCAAGGCGGCAACGCGCGAGATCATCGCGAGCGACCCCGCGGGCTTCCTCCGCCGCCTCGCCCGCGCCGCCATCGCCTACGTTGGACCCGTGCTCGACCGGGGCCGTGACGTGTGGCTCCACCGTTTCGCGCTGCTCGCGCTCCTCCCGGCCCTCCTCTGGTCCGCACCGCGACGCCGACTCGCGCTGCCGGCGATGGTGTGGCTGGGCGAGGGGTTCTTCGCGGTGCCGATCGCGATGTTCGCGCGCTACCGCTTCCCGAGCGAGTGGTGCGTAATCGTGGCCGCGGCCGTCGGTCTCGACGCCGTCGCCGCGCGCTGGGGACCGCGCCGCACGGGGATCATGGCGCTCGCGGCGCTGCTCTTCTGCATCGGCTTCACGCTCGCGGTGGCGAAGGGCTGACCGGGCGTACTCGCCGCACGCTCGCCGCGCTTCAGCGCCGGGTGAACACCGCCGCGAAACGCAGGTGGCACGCCGGATCCACCGTCGTGGCGTCGGGGTACTCGATCAGCCGCACGTCGAACGCCGCGGCGTTCGCGAGCAGCCGGCTCCGGAGCCGTGCCGCGTCGTAGAAGCGGCCGTGCCGGTCGCGCCAGCCACGCGCGCACCACAGTCGCGCCCCCGCATCGAACACCGGCCATGCCCCGGTGAGCGCCGCCGGATCGGTCTGGATCGCGTATTCGGTGTAAAGGAAGAGCGGCAGGATGCAGAGCCGGCCCCCGGGCTTCAGCACCCGTGCCGCCTCGCGGATGAAGCCGATGTCGGCCTCCCCTTCGAAGTGCTCGAACGCGTTGTGCAGCACCATCGCGTCGGCGAAGCCGTCGCCGATCGGCAGCCGCGATGCGCTGCCGCCGATCCGCCGGCCGCGCACGCCGGGCGCGTAGACCAGGTCCTGCGTGTACATCTCGGCGCCGTGGAGACGCTCGTAGATGTCGGGCGCCGGCGAGTGCTGGCTCGCGATGTCCAGGCACACCTGGCCGGGCGCGAGCTCGAGCAGGCCGGCGGCGAGAAAATGCTCGAGCCCCTTCTCGTGGAAGCCCGGCGCGCGGCCGCCGTCGAGGTAAAGCGGATAGCGCGCGTAGTCGGCGCGAAGCAGCCACTCGCGGTAGCGCGCCGGCTCCACCGAGCGGCGCTCGACCGCGAGCCCGTCCGCCTCGAGCGCGGCGCGGACCTGGGCGGCGACCGCGTCGTCCACCACGACCGCACCCACGCGCTTGGGCTCGGGCAGCGCCGCGTAGAGCCGGTTCCACGAGGTCGCCGTGCGCACGCGCAGCGCGAGGTTGCGCAGCAGGCGATCGGGCTGGTGGAGCGCCACGCGCAGCAGGTAGCTCATCGGTTCCTCCCTGGATCCGGTGCGTTCTACCACAGCGGGGCCCGCCGGGACCATCGCCGCGCCGGCTACCCCCCGTCGTTCTCGCCCGCCGGCACCAGGTCGAAGTCCCCGGCGAACACGCGCTCGAGCCGCCCGGTGCGCCAGCCGCGCACGGAGTCGCGCACGAGTGGGGACGGTGTGCCGCGGTAGCGGCGGACGATCGCCGGCGGCGGCAGCGTGGCCGCGGCGAGCACCTCGGCCGCCTGGCGGGTGAGCTCCGGCTCGCCCTCGCGCGCGGGCACGAGCGGCTGGGCCAGCACGCGGACGCGCACGCTCACGCGCTTCACCCCGCCCTCGGCGTTGCTCCCCCATTCGAGCACGTGGAGCCCGTCTTCCGGCGCCAGCGAGACGTACGACGAGAACCCCGACACCGCGAGCCACACCGTGTCGCCGGCGTGCCGCGGGGTGGGCTTCAGGACCGCGATGCGCATGCCGCGCTGCCGCGCCCACGACTCGTACATGGCGGCGACCCGGCGCGCGAACTCCCGCTCCTCGGCGCGGTCGGCGCCGTCGGGTCCCGCCTGAACGTACACGAATGCGTCCCGCGGGCCCGTCGTCATGGCCTCCTCGGCCGCGGCCTCGAGCAGCAGCATCTGCTGCGCGAGCCGCGCCACCATGTTGCGCGGCCAGACCCGCCGCGCGGAGGCGCCGTCGCCGTCGAGGCGCGCGAGCAGCGAGCGCGCCGAGCGCGATCCGGCCTCGATGCGGTCCATGTACTCGGCGCGGCCGAGCACCTCGAAGCGGTCGCTCCGCTGCCAGAACCCCTCGCCCGCGGGCATCGCGAGCCAGGACGCCTTGGCGTCGCGCCACTCGCCGCCCTCGAGGCGCGCGCCGAAGCGCTCGAGGGCGCCGCGCAGCTCGCCCATCTCCCCCTCGGTGCCGTGGGCGTCCCACGCGATCGCCCGCAGGCCGGGGCCGCGCATCGCGGCCGGCAGGGCCGCCGGCGCCGCGTGCGGCGCGTCCGGATCCACGAACTCCACCGCGAGCGCGTCCCCGTCGGTGCGCACGAACAGGAACTGATCGCCCTCGGGCACGCGGCGCTCCACGATCGTGCGCGCGAGCGGCGCCAGCAGGTAGCGCTCGAGGCTCCGCTTCAATGGGCGCGCGCCCAGGTCGGTCGTGAAGCCGCGGTCGAGCAGGAAATCGAGCGCGCCCTCCTCGATCTCGACCGCCCACTCGCGGCGGCGGAGCCCGCGCCGCGCGGACGCGTCGGCGATCTCCTTTTGCAGGATCCGGCGCATCACGTCGCGCGTGAACGGGCGGAACACGACGACGCGGTCGAGCCGGTTGCGCAGTTCGGGCGCGAACGCGCGGGCCACCGCGCGCTCGACCGCGGTGGCGCTGAAGCCGTCCGCCCCCTCGGCGAAGCCCAGCCGCTCGCCGCTCGCGAGCGTCGCGCCCAGGTTGGAGGTGAGGATGATGATGCTGTTCCGGAAGTCGGCGGTCTCGCCCGCCGCGTCGGTGAGCCGGCCGTCGTCGAACACCTGGAGGAACAGGTTCCACACCCGCGGGTGCGCCTTCTCGAACTCGTCGAGCAGCACGACCGAGAACGGCTGGCGGCGAATCGCCGCCGCGAGCGAGCCGCCGCCCGCGGCCGTGGCCGCGCCGGTCACGCGTTCGAGCCCGAAGCCGTCCGAGAGCTCGCTCATGTCGAGCCGCAGGAGCCGGTCCTCCGAGCCGAAGAGCCAGTGCGCGAGCGCCTTCGCGAGCTCGGTCTTGCCGGTGCCGGTGGGCCCCGCGAACAGGAACACGCCGTAGGGGCGGCTGGGATCGGTCACCCCCGCCTTGAGGAGCGCCACGCGCTCGACGAGCGCCGCCACGGCGTCGGGCTGGCCGATGACGCGCTCCTCGAGCTTTGCGCGCAGGGCGTCGAGATCCAGTGGCCGTCGCTCGTCCAGCAAATCGGCCGGGAGCCCGGTGAGCGAGGAGACGGCCCTGAGCACGTCCTCGTGCTGGAGCGCCACCGCCGCCGCATCCGGGCCGGCGGGGGCGACCGCGGTCACCGCGAGCTCGAGCATGCGCAGCACGCCGCCCGGCGCGCGCAGGCTCGAGAGATACTGGCGCGAGAGCTGCGCCGCCTCGTCCAGGAGCCACGCTTCCACGCTGACGCGACGCTCGCGCGCGGTCCGCTCGGCCCAGCCGGCGAGCAGCGAGAGGATCTCGGCATCCGGCGGCGGCGCCAGGCGGACGATCTCGAATAGCCGCCCGATCTCGGGGCGCTCGGCGAGCAGCCGGTCGAGCGTGCCCGGGCGCGTCTCGCCGAGCGCCAGGATCTCGCCCGACTCGAACGCCGGCATGAGCTGCTCGAGCGCCCCCGTCGGCGATTGCATGGCGCGGCCGCTCCAGAGGAGCTGGTGGAAGTCCGGCACGAGCCACAGCGTCTTGGCCTCGGCGCCGAGGCGCTTGCGGAGCTCGAGGAGCCTCCGCTCGAGCATGCCCACGAACGACATGCCGGCGTTCAATTGCGAGGCGCCCGCCTCGTAGACGCGCCAGCCGCCGCGCGAGAGGTGCGACGCCACCCGGCGCGCGAGCGCGGTCTTGCCGACGCCCGACTCGCCCACGACCAGCACCGGTCGTGGCGGCTGGGCGGTGAGCGCCTTGACGATGCGATCGAAGCACTCCTCGAGTGAAGCCGACGAATAAGCCGCGGGCTCCGGCATCTTGCCGCGCTCGTGCCACTGCCCGATGCCCTTGAGGTCGGAGGCCGCCTCGGCGTCGGGCGGGCTGAACCCCGTGCGCGGACGGACCGCGCGCGCGCTGCCCGCGGCCGCGGTGAGCGTGGTGACGAACGGCTCGACCCGCGCCGCGTCCTGCTCGGGCAGCACGGCTTCGAGCAGCTCCTCGATGCGGGCCTCGTTCGGCAGCTCGAGCCCTTCGAGCGTGAGCGGCGCGAGCGCGGCCCGGCGGCGGAGGAAGCGCTCGAGCGCGACCGCGTGCCCGCTCCCCCCCCACTGCCGGTCGAGGCGCAGCAGCACCCGGCCCGCGAGCCGGGGATCGTCCGGGTGCCAGGCCTCGAGCACCCGCAGCACGCCGTCGGCGTTCCAGGGATGGAAGCGGTTGAGCTGCGCCATGAGCTCCGCCTCGACGGCCGCGTCGGGGGCGCGCAGCGTGAGCGCGTCGAGCGCGGCGATCGCCGGGTAGAGCCGCTCGCCCTGGACGAGGTCCAGGAGCAGCTGGCCGCCCACGGCGGGATCGGCGAGCAGGCGCACGGCATCCCGGTAGCCCGGCAGCGCGGCGAGATGCTCGGGGCGCGTGACCTCGGGCGAGACCTGGGTGATCTCGTGGAGCAGCAGGTAGAGCCGGCGGAGCAGCGGATCGGACATGCCGCGATCGGGCTCGGTGCGATCGGGCTCGCCCGCCGGGGGCCGCGCCGGCGACGCCTCGGGCGACGCGGGACGCCGTCGCCCGAGCAGGTACGCGATCCAGAGCGCGGCAAGTGTCACGAACGCGATGACGTAGGGCATGGCGGAGGGCACCAGGGGGGATGCTCTCAGCATTCCGGCCGCGCCGGACGCTGTCAAGGCTTCTGTCGCCACTCCTCGAGAACGTCGCGCAGCGTGAGCGCCAGCGGGCGCGCTGTGCGCCAGCCCGTTTCGTGAGCGGCGCGGGAAGGGTCGCCCACCAGCCACGGCACGTCGGCCGGCCGCAGCCGCGCCGGATCCACCTCGATCTTCACCCACACGCGCGCCAGGCCGGCCAGCTCCGCCACCATGTCCCGCAGGTTCACGCCTTCGCCCCGACAGAGGTTGTAAGCCACGCCGCTCCGGCCGCGCTCGAGGAGCGCGCAGTAGCCCTCGACGATGTCGCGGACGTCGGAGAGATCGCGCGTCACGTCCAGGTTTCCCACGCGCAGCACCGGCTCGGCGCGGCCGGCCTCGATGGCGGCGAGCTGCTGCGCGAACGATGGGACCACGAACCGCGGCGACTGCCCGACGCCGGTGTGGCCGAACGGGCGCGCGCACACGACGTCGAGCCCGTGCGTTCCGGCGTAGGCGCGCGCCACCTCCTCGGCGGCGGCCTTGCTGAGCGCGTAGGGACTCACCGGGCGGATCGGCGCGTCCTCGGCGGCGCGCGTGCCGGGTGCCGTGGCGCCGTACACCTCGCTCGTCCCCACGACGAGCAGGCGCGCGGCCGGCGCGTGCGTGCGCGCCGCCTCGAGCAGCGTCCAGGTCCCGGTCACGTTGGCGCGAAACGTCTCCTCCGGCGCCTCGAACGAGCGCGCGGCGCTGCTCTGCCCCGCGAGATGGACGATCGCGTCGCAGGGCGCCGCGGCGAGCGCGGCGAGCGCCTGCGGCGCGTCCGCGAAGTCGGTCTCGCGCCAGTCC
>DATDEX010000439.1:0-3614 GCA_036522895.1 Candidatus Eiseniibacteriota bacterium
GAATCGCCGATTATACCGGCGTCGACGTCACCTTGATCCGGATTGGCTTCGTGCTTGCGACCGTACTCGGCGGCTCCGGGATCGTCGTCGTCGCCTATCTGGTGGCCGGGATCGAACGTGGGGCCCAGCGCGCGCACGAGCGCGGCGAGACCCAGCGCGCCACAGGCGGTCCACGAGAGCACGCGCGCCTCGTCGGCCATCGGGTGGCCGCCGTGCGAGACCACGACGCGCGTCCCGATCCCGAGCGTGAGGAGCGCGTAGCCGCCCACGAACGCCACGTGCCAGGCCTCGACCCGCTGGATCGGCGCGAGCGCGGCGGCCGCGAAGCCGAGCGCCACGCACCAGCCCGCGCTCCAGATCGCCCAGGAGAGCCGGTCGCGCCGCCCCGGGAGACGCCAGAGCTTCCACGCGAGCTGCGTGCTCGCGAGCGCCGCGAGCGCGCGCAGGATCCCGGCGGCCGTCGTGAGCCCGACGAAGTCGAGGTTCACGGCCGCGACGAGCAGCGCGGCGATGGAAAGCGTGAACGCGCGCCGGCGCCGGCGGTCGCCGGCGCGGGCGATGCCGGCGATCGCGAGCGGGTCGCGCATCCGCGCGAACGTGGGCACGAGGAGACCCCCGAGGCCGAGCACCAGCGCGGGCAGCATGCCGAGCGAGACGCAGCGCACGCCGGCGCGCTCGGCCGTGGCGGGCAGCACGCCCAGCGCCGCCAGCACCTCCACCACCGCGCCGGCGAGCCCGAGCGCCATGCCGGTCGCCACGAGCAGGAACTCCTCTGGAGGTGGTGCGGCCTCCGGCCGCACCCGGCGCGCGAGCGTGAACCCGAGCGCGAGCAACGCGGCGAGGTACGCCACGGGCGCGGCCGGGAGCGCGAGCGTGCGCAGCACGACGAACGCCGCGACGGCGCCCGAGACCACGGCCAGCTCCGTGCGCGAGCAGACCGGGCCGTGCGTGAACGCCGGCATGGCCGTGAGGAGGAAGCCGCAGACGAACGCCAGCTCGAAGCCCTGCACCATGAGCGCCGCGTGCCCGGGGCCGGGCCAGGCGAAGAGCAGCGTGCCCGGCCACCACGGCGCGAGGCTCGCGGCGAACGCGATCCACGGCAAGAGCCCCGCGAGCGCCGCGGCGACGCCGATCGGGAACAGCACCCGGTACGGCTCCACGCTGCGCACGCCCTCCGCGGGCGGAGCGGGTCTCACCTGGGCGCGTCGAACGTGCTCCATGCGGCCCTTCCTGTGCGAGCCCTTCGGGGGAGAGCGCGGCGTCCCGAGCCGGCGGCCGTGCGCCCGGCGCGTTCCCGCGACGCGCGCTATTCGAGCGTCTTCGAGAATCTCCAGGTCGCGAACGTGAAAAACGCCAGCGCGAACGCCGCCAGCGCCAGCGCCTGCGGCCAGAGCTGCGTGAGCCCGTTGCCCTTGAGGACGATGCCGCGGATCAGCTGGAGGTAGAACGTGAGCGGCAGCACGAGGCCGAACACACGCGCCGCGGCGGGCATGGCCTCGCGGGGGAACATGAATCCGGACAGGAGCACGTTCGGGAGCAGGAACAGGAACGCGGTCTGGGTGACCTGCGCCTGGTTGCGCCCGAGCGTCGAGATGAAGAGCCCGAGCCCGAGGTTCGCGACGATGAACAGGAACGTCGCCGCGTAGAGCGCGAGCAGGGGACCGCGCACCGGGACGTGAAACACGAAGTGCCCGGTCACGAGCACGGTGGTCATCTGCACGTAGCCCACGAGCACGTAGGGCGCGATCTTGCCGAGCATGATCTCCCAGCGTGCGAGCGGCGTGACGATGAGCTGTTCGAGCGTGCCGGTCTCGCGCTCGCGCACGATGGAGAGCGCGGTGACGATGATGAGAATGTTGGAGAGGATCATGCCGATGATGCCCGGCACGATGAACACCGCGCTCCGGAGCGCCGGGTTGTAGAGCGGGCGCACGCGCACGTCCACCGGCAGTCGCGTCGCGAGGTTCACCCCGGTGCGGGCCGCGACGAGCGAGACGTTCAGGCGCTGGCCCACCATCTGCGCCGCGGCGATCGCGCTTTGCGACGCGGTCGGGTCGCTGGCGTCGACGAGCACCTGGATCGCGGCGGTACGGCCGCGCTTCAGGCTCCTCGCGTAATCGGGCGGCAGGATCACGGCGGCGCGCGCCCGGCCGGCGTCCACGGCCGCGAGCGCCTCCGGGTAGGATCGTGCTTCGCTTGCGAGCACGAAATTGTCCGTCGCGGTGAGCGACTGCACGAACGCGCGGCTTTGCTGCGTCCGGCTCTGGTCGAACACCACCGTGGGCAGGTGCCGGACGTCGGTGCGGATCGCGTAGCCGAAGATCAGGAGCTGGGCGAGCGGCACCGCGAGCATGAGCCGGAGCGTCGCCGGGTCGCGCCGCATCTGCACGAACTCCTTCCTCACCATGGCGTGCAGGCGCTCGAGGTTCATGTTTCCGCATCCTGCAGCGCCACGAAGATGTCCTCGAGCGAGCCGCCGTGGCCGAACTGCCGCTTCACCTCGTCCGGCGAGCCGAGCGCCACGAGGTGGCCGCGCGAGAGGAAGGCCAGCCGGTCGAAGCGCTCGGCCTCGTCCATGTAGTGGGTCGTCACGATCATCGTGACGCCCTCGGCGGCACGCTCGCGGATGATGGTCCAGAAGAGGCGCCGCGCCGCGGGGTCCACGCCGGCGGTGGGCTCGTCGAGGAACACCACCTCGGGGGCGTGCATCATCGCGCACGCGAGCGCGAGCCGCTGCTTCTGGCCACCCGAGAGCACGCCGGACGGCCGGCCGCCGAGCGCGGCGAGGCGCATGACCGTCTTGGCCCAGTCGAGCCGCTCCACGAGCGCCGCACCGAGGTTGTACACGCCGGCGTAGAACGCCAGGTTCTCGTCCACCGTGAGGTCGCGATAGAGGCCGAACGCCTGCGACATGTAGCCGATGCGCGCCTTCACGCGGTCGGGCTCGCGCGCGACGTCGAAGCCCGCGACGCGCGCCGTGCCCTCGCCCGGGCGGATGAGCCCGCACAGCATCCGGATCAGCGTGGTCTTGCCGGAGCCGTTCGGGCCCAGGATGCCGAACAGCTCGCCGCGGCGGATCGTGAGCGAGACGTGGTCCACAGCGACCAGCGTGCCGAAGCGCTTGAGGAGGCCCTGCACGTCGACCACGTCCGGCGGCGTCGCGTCAGACATGCAGCGCACCTCCTGGCGTGCGGCTCATCGCGCGGGCTGGATGCGCGCCTCGGCCGGAAGCCCGGCCTTGAGCGCGCCCCCGCTCCGCGTGAGCGTGAGCTTCACCGCGAACACGAGGTTCGCCTGCTCTTCCTCGGTGAGCGCCGCGCGCGGCGTGAACTCGGCGCTGCTCGCGATGCTCACGACGCGGCCGGCGTAGGGCTGCCGCGCGCCGATCGGCCGCACCTCGGCCGTGGCCCCGAGGCGGAGCTTCGTCAGGAGTGGCGCCGCGACGTAGACGCGCATCCAGAGCGAGTCGGGGTCGCCGAGCGTCACGACGGGGGAGGAGGGCGGCACGAGCTCGCCGGCGTCGTAGTTGGTGAGCAGCACCACGCCCGCGCGCGGCGCGGTGAGCACCAGCTCGCTCGCGCGGCTCCGCGCGCCGGCGAGCTGCGCGAGCGCGG
>DATDEX010000440.1:0-2252 GCA_036522895.1 Candidatus Eiseniibacteriota bacterium
CTCCGGCCCCGCCCGCCCCGACGGCCGCGGCGAGCCCGGTGCTTGCCACCCCCGCCGTCGCGCCGCGGAGCGTGGTGCTCGAAACGCCGCTCTACCGCGCCACGTTCAGCAACATCGGCGCGCGGCTCCAATCCTTCGAGCTCAAGCGCTACGCCGCCGCCTGGGGCCGGTCGCGATTCGGCGACAACCCGGGCCGCCGGCCCAAGCGGGGCGGGCTCGTGCCCGAGGGCGATCGGGTCGAGCTGCGCGGCGCGCCCGCGTTCGCGTTCGATCTCGGATCCGGGCCGTCGTTCCGCTCGCTCGCCACCACCGCGTTCGCCGTGGAAGAGAGCACGACCGCGACGGGCGAGACGGCGGCGGTCACGTTCGTCGCCAGCGACTCCGCGGGCTCCGAGGTGCGCCAGGCCTGGCGCTCCCACCCCGACTCCTACCTCCTCGACTACGTCGTCACCGTCGCCGGAGCTGCCGCCGGCGAGCGCGAGTGGTCGCTCACGACGCGTTCGTGGCCGCTCCTCTCCGAGGCGAACCCCGATCAGGAGATGCGGGTGGTGCGCTCGATCGGGCTCGTCGGCAAGGATCTCCACCGCGACGTGGCGCAGGGACTGATCGGCAAGGACGAGCGGCGGCGCGAGGGCGCGGTCCACTGGGTGGGGGTCCAGTCGCATTACTTCCTCGGCATCGTGGCGCCCGTGGGCGGCGAGGGCCGCGCCACGGTGTCGCGCGGCGCGAACTACACGCTCGGCGACGAGGAGAAGGCGCGCCTTCCCCACAACTCCAAGCCCGCACAGCCGATCGCCGAGGGCACGCTGGTCATGGCCGAGCCGGCGAGCGGTCAGCAGCGTTTCGCCGTGTACTTCGGTCCCGCCGATTACTTTTCGATCGCCAAGCTCTCGGGCGCCGGCCGGCCCGGCAGCCTGCAGCTCGAGAAGGCCGTGGACCTCGGGGCCAGCTGGCTCCTGCCGTTCAGCTACCCGCTGCTCCAGCTCCTGCGACTGCTCTACCGCTGGGTGGGGAACTTCGGGCTCGCGATCTTCCTGCTCGCGACGCTCGTGCGCCTCGCGCTCCACCCGCTCAACATGAGCAGCATGAAGAGCATGCGCGCCATGCAGCGGCTGCAGCCGGAGATGGAGCGGATTCGCGAGAAGTACAAGAACAAGCCGGAGGCACTGAACGCCGCGGTCATGGCGCTCTACAAGGAGAACAACGTGAACCCGGCCGGCGGCTGCCTGCCGATGCTGCTGCAGATGCCGCTGTTCTTCGCGCTCTACGCCGTGCTGAACAGCGCGATCGACCTGCGCCAGGCGCCGTTCATCGGCTGGATCCACGACCTGTCGGCGCCCGACCACCTGTTCTCCGTCGCCGGTTTCCCCATCCACCTGCTGCCGCTGATCATGGCGGGCACGGGCTTCCTGCAGCAGAAGCTCACCCCCACCCCGTCGCAGCAGGCCTCCACGATGTACATGATGAACTTCTTCATGCTGTTCATCTTCTATGGTTTGCCGTCCGGCTTGGTGTTCTACTGGACGGTGATGAACCTGTACACCGCGCTCCAGCAGTGGCTGGCGATTCGCGGTGACGACGGTGTCGTCGTGCCCGTCGAGACAGGTTCCCCGCGCGCGAATCCAGGCGCGGAGTCGGGAGCCCGCGGCGGCCGCAAAGGCGGCGTGGCGAGCAACCGACAGGGTTAGCGCGACCTTCGCCGTGGCGGACGGGAGCCGCGGCGAAGTAAAGTCACCCGTCGTTGCGATACGGCTTCGCGGGCCGCACGGCCTGCTGGCCCGGCGCGGCACCGAGCGTGCGCGAAGGGCTGCGGGTTCACCCGCGCGCCGGCGGCGATGTCCTCCCCGTGGGAGCGTCCTCGCGCCGCGCGCGATGTGCGCCACGGAGCACCACTCTCACCCACACCGGGACGCTGCGCCCCGGCGCGTGCCTTGCCCGCCGTTGGCGGCAGGTGCGCGACATGCGCGCGTCCGGCAGGGGCATCCGATGGCTGGTTCAGTGTATGAAGGCAAGACGTTCGACGAAGCGGTCCGCAAGGGTCTCGAGGCACTGCGGTTGACTCGCGCCGAAGCGGTGATCACGACCGTCGAAGAGGGCAAGGGGGGATTTCTCGGGATCGGGTCGCGCCCGTTCCGGGTGAGCGTGGCGCGCCGTCCCGGCGGCGCGATCCGGGAGCCGGCCGAGCGCGCCGGGGCCACGGACGATCGCCGCACCGGTCGCCGCGGTGGACGCGAAGAGCGCACCGGGCGGAG
>DATDEX010000441.1:0-28792 GCA_036522895.1 Candidatus Eiseniibacteriota bacterium
AGCATGCCGCCGGGGAGGCGAGCCCGTTCCAGCTCGCTGCCCGCTACGCCCTGGGCGCCGCCCGCGACCGCCCGTTCGGCGGAGAGAGCGAGCGCGTCGCGCTGGTCCTGGCGGGCGTGTTCCTCGAGCTGAACGGCTGGCGGCTCGCCGGCTCGCAGCCCGACGCCGCCGGCGTGACCCGCGCGCTCGCCTCGCGCGAGTTGGACGCGTCCGCCTACGCGATGTGGCTCGAGGAGTTTTCGGCGCCCGTGAGAATCGAACCCTCGCCCCAACGCTGACCCCGCGCGGCTGCTCGGGGTGCCGACACTCCGCCCTAGCTGGCCCGGGGAGCTCGACTCATCGAAGGGCGATGAGTCGCAGCGTGCGCTCGGCGCCGCGGAAGCGCACGCGCGCCGCGTACACGCCGGCGCGGCGCGTGCTCCCGCGGCCCAGCGTAACGCTCTGCGTCCCGGCGGCGCTGGCGTCGACGCGCACCGATTCGAGGCGCCGGCCGGTGAGATCGAACAGCTCGACCTCTGCGCGCCCGGCCGCGGGCAAGTCGAGCGCGAGCGTCCAGCCGTTCGCCGCGGGATTGCCCGCGAGCGCCCGCACCGCGAGGCTCGTCGGCGGCAGGACCGGCGCGAGCCTGGTCACCAGCTGGACGCACGAGAGGTGTTCCCCGGTCCCACGCAGCATCACCTCGATCGTGATGTGGTTGGGGCCCGGCGCGGCGGAGTCGGGGACCGGCACGGCGAGCTGCAACTGGCTCTGCTGGCCGCCGTCGAGTAGCACGCTGCCGTGGAACGGGAACAGTGGCCATGCCCGTTCGCTCGTGAGCACGTAGTCCGCGGTCTGGTCCAGCGCATCGGGCTTGGTGATCGAGGAGCTGAGCGTGAGGGACTGCGCCGGCCCGAGGACAATCGGCGTCCCGCAATCCATCGCGGCAACCCGCGTGGGACCGAACGCGAACTCCCATGCGACGACCATCGCGTCGTCGCGAACGGGTGTGGCCACGAGTGCTTCGAGCGCATCGTGCGGGGTATCGAGGCCGCACAACACGGGACCGTCGGGGCTCCGGGTCGACATGAGCTCGTGCCAGGCGCCGTCCGCGAGCGTGAGCGCGTCGATGCGGACGCCGACGCCGTTGAACTCCGAGCGCGGCGGCTTCCCGACCACGATCACGCGGTCGTGGATGCGGTCCCACACGGCCGCACGGCCCAGCGAGGGCGGCGGCGTGCCGGTGGGGTCGAGCGCATACCACGACGGCGGATCGGCAAGGGTGAGTCCCCACACGTCGAAGTAGCTGATCTGCTGGAACGGATTGCCGTTGCCGCCCAGCATGATCACCATCTGGTCCCGCAGCGAATCGTAGACGGCGCTGTGCCCTGCGCGGCCGCGCGGGAGGGCGCCCGTGATCGCCAGGCGCTCCCAGACCTTGCTGTCGAGATCCAGCGCGTGCACGTCGGGGTCGAGCCCGCCGTAAACGAGCATCCGGTTCCGCCGCGAGTCGTACACGGCCGTGATGCCGTCGAGGAAGCCGGGCGGTGCGCCGGTCGTCTGCAGCTCGGTCCACGTCTGGCTGCCGTCCGCCGGGATCGTGAACACCCTCGCGACGCCATTGGCGCCGCCGAGGGCGACGATGCGCCCGAGCCTGTCGACGATCGAGACCGGCGTGGCGCCGAGCGCCGGTGGATTCGGCGCGGACCGCCTTCGCCACTTGCCCCCGGCGGCGCGATCGAACGTGAAGTGCGCCCCGACGCCCACGCCGACGATGTTCCCCGTGGCCGGATCGAGGACGCTGGCCAGGAGTGCGGTGGTCGGCGGCGGCTCGGGATCGCCGAGCCGCGTGCACACGTAGGGCGAGTCGAGTGCCACGGCGAACGTGCCGAGGCCTCTGCCCGTCTCCCCGCCGCCGAAGCCGACCAGCCGGTGGCGATGCGTGTCCAGGCAGATCGCCGGATAGTCGACGTTGATGGCGAACCCGTTCGGCGCGAACGTCACCGGCAGCCTCGTCCACTCCGGCTCCGGCGCCGAGAGGTCGAGCGCGGAGAACGCCTGGAACCCGCCGTTCGTGAGACGGCTCGGAGCGACCACCATACGGTCGTTCTGCGCATCGAATACGGCGACGGTCCGGAACGCGCAGTCCGGGAACGGCCCGACCGTGGCGAGCTGATGCCAGCGTGGCGGCGAATCGGCGAGCGGCAGCGTCCAGGTGTCCGCGAGATCGCAGGAGTTGCTCGTGCTGCCCGCGTGCAGGATCAGCCGATCGCGGATGGAATCGTAGGCGAGGAGTGGACTGCAACGTGGGATCGGCCCCCCGCCCCTCGAGAGGAGCGTCCAGTGGACGGGCGGCGTGAGTGTCAGCGCCCAGACCTCGGTCTCCGGCAGGCCGCATGCCGCGAACAACAACATGCGATTCCGCTGCGAATCGTAAACCGCCGGACCGAACTCGGAGCTGGACGGCAGGCCCGCCACGGGGTCGGGCGCCGCAGCGAGCGATCGCCACTCGGAGGGGCCCGCGAGATCGAGCGCGGAGCTGCCATTGAGCACCCGATCCCCCACCGGGTCGTAGAGCGTGACCGGCAGGCCGACGAGGCTGCCGCCGTTCGTCGCGATCTCGACCCACGAGGAGTCCGTGTCGAGGTCGAGCGCCCACGTGTGGCCGAAGCCATCGGGGCGGATCAGCCGGTGTCGCCGCGCGTCGTACGCAGCCTGCCCACCGCCGACCGGGACGAAGTTCGACCATACGCCCGGCGCCCCGGCGTGCGCGGGGCGGAGCAGCGTCCCGCTCACGAGCGGCGCGAGCAGCGCGACACGCAGCGCGATGCGCGCCGCGCCTGGCCCGATCCGTCCCGAACGTCTCCGCAAGACTGCCGCTCCTCCTGATGACGCGCGCCCGCGCCCCATACCGACGCCATGAAGACGTCGGAGTCTACATCGCGAAGTCGGCGTGCGAGCCACGTATTTCGCGGTGGGAAACCGCTCGCAGGCGCGCCCCGGGGACGCTCGAGCCATGTGCTATCTTCCGTCGCCATGCTCGGATCCCGGACACCTCGTCACGCGCCGCGGGTCGTGCCGGCCGCCGCTGCGGCCGTGCTCGCGCTGAGCCTGTACACCGCCCCCGCGCACGCCCAGGGCCTCCGCCTCACGCGTCCCGCCGCATGGACGCCCGATTCGGTCGTCAAGGCCGTGATCACCGGCGGTTCGGCGCAGCTCATGCCCGATCCCGAGGTGGACGCCTCGGTCCCGCGCATCTGGCTCACCCGTGCCGAGCGCACGCGCTGGAAGCAGACCGCCGACTACGACGAGGTGCTGCGCTACTGCCGTCAGCTCGAGGCGGGCTCGCGCTGGGTCAAGCTCGAGTCGTTCGGCCGCTCGGGCCAGGGGCGCGATCTGCCGCTTCTCATCCTGTCGAAAGACCGCGCGTTCACGCCCGAGGCAGCGCGCCAACGCGGCCTCCCCATCGTCCTGGTCCAAAATGCCATCCATTCCGGCGAGATCGAGGGCAAGGACGCCTCGCTCATGCTCGTGCGCGACCTCGCGGTGCTCCACCGGCACGACGAGCTCCTCGATTCGGTGATCGTGCTCGTGGTCCCGATCTTCTCCGCCGACGCGCACGAGCGGCGGAGCCGCTACAACCGCATCAACCAGAACGGCCCCGACGAGATGGGCTGGCGGCACACGCCGATCGGGCTCAACCTGAATCGCGACTACACGAAGCTCGACGCGCCCGAGATGCGCGGCTTGATCGGCAATGTCTATTCCCGATGGTGGCCGGACCTGCTCGTCGACGACCACACGACCGACGGCGCGGACTATCGCTACGACATCACCTGGGCCACGAACCACGGCGCCGGCATGCCCGCGGCGCTCGACCGCTGGGTGGCGGACGCCATCGAGCGCGGCATGGTCGGACGCCTGACCGCGAAGGGCCACGTGGTGGCGCCCTACCTCGACTTCCGCGGCGGCGGCGGCGACCCGCGGGCCGGGATCGAGTACGGCAACAGCCTGCCGCGCTTCTCCACCGGCTACGCGCCGCTCCAGTCGCGCGCGGCGCTGCTCGTGGAGACGCACATGCTGAAGCCCTACGGCGAGCGGGTGAAGGCCACGTACGACCTGCTGCTCTCGCTCGTCGAGGAGTTGCACGCGCACCCGGGCGCGCTCACGCGGGCGGTGCGCGACGCCGAGGCCGAGGCGGTCGCCCGCGCGCGCGCCACCGATCCGGCCAAGCGCCTGCTCGCGCTCAATACGAGCGTCTCGGACCGCGGCGTGCCGTTCGCCTGGAAGGGCGTGCAGACGACGTGGGAGCAGAGCGACATCACGGGCTCGCGCGTGCCACGCTACTCGAGCACCCCGTGGGACACGACGGTGATGATGTACCGCGAGACCCAGCCCACGCTCACCGTGCGCGTGCCCGCCGGCGGCTACCTGGTCCCCCAGGAATGGACCGACATCCTCGACCGCATGGCGCTCCACGGCATCCGCATCCGCCGGCTCGCGCGTGCCTGGAGCGACACGGTGGAGATGACGCGCATCACCGACCGCACGACCGCGCCCGAGGCGTACGAGGGCCGGCACGCCGTGCGCGTGCTCGCGGTGCAACTCGAGCGCCAGGTCCGCACGTTCCGCCCCGGCGACGCGTGGGTGGCGTGCGACCAGCGCGGCGGACCGCTCGCCGTGAACTTGCTCGAGGCTCAGGCGCCGGACGGGTTCATGGCCTGGGGCTTCTTCGAGACCGTGTTCCAGAAGAAGGAATACGGCGGCGACTACGTGGTCGAACCGCTCGCGCGCGCGATGCTTTCCCACGACCCCAAGCTCGCGGCCGACTTCAAGGCGAAGCTCGCGGCGGACACCGCGTTCGCGAGGGACCCCAACGCGCGCACCGACTGGTTCTATCGCCGCTCGCCGTGGAACGATCCCGAGCAGGACCTGCACCCGATCGCGCGCGCGCTGCGACCGCTGCCGGAGAACTTTCTCGTGCCGGTGCCGGTCGTCCTCCCGGCCGCGGTGCCGAGTACGTCCAAGCGCTGATCCGTCGCCCCTGATCCGCTGCCCCGGAGGCTCCCTATGTCGCGCCGATTCGCCATCGTCCTGGCTTCCCTGGCGGTCACGGCCGCCGCGCTGCTCCTCGCCGCGCCCGCCCGCGCCGCCGTCGACTTCACCGTCAGCGTGGATGCGCGCGAGACGGCGCGCGGGATCCTGCACGTGAAACAGTCGTTCCCCGCGCACGCGGGGCCCATGGCGTTCTCCTATCCGCGCTGGATCCCCGGCGAGCACGGTCCCACCGGACCCAACGTCGACGTCGCCGGGCTCGTGATCCAGGCGGGCGGGAAGACACTGGAGTGGACGCGTGATCCCGTCGACATGCACACCGTGCGCGTCACCGCGCCCGCGGGGGCGAAGGACGTGTCGATGGCGTTCGACTTCCTGCTCGACAACACCACGAACGGCTTCACCTCGGCGGCGTGCAGCACGCCCAACCTGCTGCTGCTGTCGTGGAACGAAGTGGCGTTCTACCCCACCGGCGCCAAGTCCGACGCGCTCACGTGCGGCGCATCGCTCGTCCTGCCCGAGCACTGGCAGCACGCGTCGGCGCTCGAGGAGGAGTCGGGCGGTGGGGCCACGATTCGGTTCCGCCCCTGCTCGTTCACGACGTTGGTGGACTCGCCGGTGCTTTCCGGAAGCCACTTCCGCACGCTCGACCTGACGCCCGGCGACAGCGTCCCGATCCGCGTCCGCATGGCGTGCGACTCGGAGGAGGGGCTCAAGGTCCCCGACGATCAGCAGCAGGCGCTCCGGAATCTCGCCCGCGAGGCGCGCGCGCTGTTCGGCACGCAGCACTTTCACCACTATGACTTCCTCGTCACCCTCTCCGATCACACCGCGCACTTCGGGCTGGAGCATCACCAGTCGAGCGACGACCGCGGCAGCGAGCGCTGGTGGCTCGACGACGACCTGCGTCGCAACCACTCGAACCTGCTCTCGCACGAGTTCGTGCACTCCTGGAACGGCAAGTTCCGCCGCCCGGCGGGGCTCGCGACCGGGGACTACCAGACCCCCATGCAGGGCGAGTTGCTGTGGGTCTACGAAGGCCTCACCCAGTACCTGGGCTTCGTGCTGAGCGCCCGCTCCGGGATTCGCACGCCCGCGGAGGCGCGCGACGCGCTCGCCCGCGCCGCGGCCGAGATCGAGAACCAGCGCGGCCGCACCTGGCGTCCGCTCGTGGACACCGGCACCGAGGCGCAGCTTCTCTACGGCTCGCGCGACGCGTGGCAGCACTGGCGGCGCACGGTGGACTTCTACGACGAGGGCCTGCTCCTCTGGCTCGACGCCGACGTGATCCTCCGCAGGGAGTCCAAGGGCGCCAAGTCGCTCGACGACTTCTGCCAGAAGTTCCACGGCGGCCCGAACCGCGGCCCCGAGGTGAAGCCCTACACGCTCCCCGACGTGATCGCCGCGCTCAACGCGGTGTGGCCCTACGACTGGGCGCGCTTCATCCACGATCGCGTCTACGCCGTCGCGCCGCACGCGCCCACGAACGGCATCACCGCCGGCGGCTGGCGCATGGGCTGGGCGGATTCGCTCGGGCCGCTCCAGAAGTCGCGCGAGAAGGCGGCGAAGGAAGTGGTCGAGGACTATTCACTCGGGCTGAGCCTCAAGGAGCCCGACGGCATGGTGCTCGACGTGGTGCCGGGCACGCCCGCCGACGCCGCGGGGATCGCGCCCGACATGAAGCTCGTGGCCGTGAACGGCCGCCACTACAGCAGCGACGTGCTGCGCGACGCGATCGCCGCGAGCAAGCAGAGCGGGCGCGTCGAGCTGCTCTGCGAGAACAAGGAGTTCTATCGCACGTACGTGCTCGAGTACCGCGAGGGCCGCCGCCACCCGGTGCTCGTCCGCGACGGCGGCGCGCACGACTACGTGAGCGAGATCCTGACGGCGCACGCCCACTGACGCGACGCGTCCGCCTCGCCCTGCGCGGCCGGGATCGCTCACGCGATGCCGGCCGCGCGGCGTTTCGCGGGCGCCATCCGGGGCGCGCAAGTCGCAATGGCCCGGTCGAAAGTTGCACACCGCCACACCGTGCGGCGCCGGGGTCACACCCTGCACGCCGCGCGGCCCGGTCAAGTCCTTGTCCCGCAACGGGGCCTTCGCGGCACGCGGCGTGCAGGGATGCGCCCCGGCCACGGGGGTCCGCGAACCACCCCCGGGGTCGATCCCGCGGGCCGGGGACAGGGAATCCCGGCCCGCACCCCCCCCTCTCGCCGGCAGTCGCGTCCGCGACAGCTGGCGACGGGAACCTGGAGGACCGCATGCGTTCCGTGTCGCATATCCGCACGACCCACCGCACCGACCGCTTCGTCGCCGCCGCGTTGCTACTGTGCGGGCTGCTGCTCGCCGCGCCCCGCGCCCGCGCCGCCGAGATCATTCCGTCGCTGGGCATGACGCGCACGCCGAACGCCGGTGACGACACCAAGATCTCCTACGGTCTCGCCGTGCGCACCGGCATCGTGCCCATGCTCGCGGCGGAGATCGGGATCGGTTACCGGAAGGACCAGCTCTTCGACGGCCAGATCGAGTCGACGCAATGGCCGGTGACCGCTTCATTGTGGTTGAAGCCCATGCCCATGCTGTACGCTGGTGGCGGCGCCGGTTGGTACAACACGACGCTCCACTATCCGCACACACCCGCGCTCGCGAGCTTCACCACGCAGAAGTTCGGCGTGCACCTCGGGGGCGGCGTGAGCCTCCCGATCCTGCCGGGCGTGGCGTCGGTGGATTTGAACGGCCGTTACGTCTACCTGGGCGACCAGAAGAGCGATCTGCCGCCCAACCGCTTCAAGGCCGACTACTGGACGACCTCGCTCGGGGTGGCGTTCCACTTCTAGTCGAGCGTCGCACGCAGTGGCCCGGCGTGCGATCGTGACGCGCGTTTGGGTTCACACGGCGGCCCTGGGAAACCCCGGGGCCGCCGGTTGATTTCTACCGCCACCCCTCGCGCACCGCCCGCTCGTACGCGGGCCAGTAGGGATCCGGGAGCGGAGCCTCGTGCGTGCTCACCCCGCCGTCGGGCTCGGCCACCCAGAGCTTGCCGTGGCCCGCGAGCACCTCGCCCACCGCGACCGCGGCGATGCCGTCCTCGGCAAGCTCGTGGAGCACCAGCTCGGCGCGATCGGCCGCGGCGCACACGATGAGCGTGCCCTCGCTCAACGACCAGTAGGGGTCGACCCCGAGCACCTCGCACGCCGCGGCCACCGCGGGCGAGAGCGGCAGGCGGCTCCGCTCGATCCGCACGTCGTGGCCGCACGCCCTGGCCAGCTCCACGAGCCCGCCGAGCACGCCCCCCTCGGTGGCGTCGTGGAGCGCGGTGACGCCGCGCTCGCGCACGCCGGCGCGCAACGCCGCGCGGCAGTCCGCCACCACGCTCACCTGCGCTTCGAGCGCGCGGAGCGCATCGAAGCCCGCCTCGTCCACGCGCTGGCGGAGCCGCTCGGGCCACGCCCACGCCACCACCGCGGCGGTCTCGATCGCACAGCCCTTGGTGACGATCACGCGGTCGCCGGGGCGCGCCATGCCGGGGGTCACGTAGCGGCCCTCGTCGCCGACGCCGATCAACGTCGCCGCGCCGATCACGGTGTCGCTCGCGCCCGCGTAGCGCCCGGTGTGCCCGGTGATCACCGCCACGCCCAGCTCCGCCCACGCGTCGCTCATCGCGCGCCAGTAGCGCGCGAACGCTTCGTCGTCGAACGCCGGCGCCAGGTTGAAGTCGACGCTCGCGTACGCGGGTGGAATCCCGGTCGTCCAGAGGTCCGAGGCCACGAGGTGGCAGGCGAGCCGCGCCGAGCGCTCGAGCCCGAGCGCCGGGATCACCGAGAGCGGATCCGTGGTCACCGCCATCACGCGCCCGGCCCCGATCCGCACGATCGCCGCGTCGTGCCCGGCGCGCGGCCCCACCGCGACCTCGGTGCGGGCGGCGCCCAGGTGCGGGGCCACGAGCCGCGCGAACGCCTCGGGCGTGAGCTTGCCGAGCGGTGCGGCCGCGCCGTCCATCAGTCGAGCGCCGGAGCGTAGATCAGCGCGTTCGTGAGCAGGCGCTCGGTGTTCCGCCAGTAGGCGCGAAACAGGATCGGCCCCGCGAGCATCACGACGTGGCCGTCGCCGTTGGGCTCGTCCACCGCGAACGCGGTGTGGGCGAGCCGCCGCTCGGTCTCGGGCCAGGTCCAGCCCGTGGCGGTGAGCGGCGTGCGATCGAAACGAAGCGCGTTGGCGCCTTCCTTGGTCGGCGTGAGCATGGTGTTGCCCTGGAGCATCACCGGGATCCGCCCCTCGCCGTAGCCCCAGGTCAGCCAGTGCCGCGGATCGGGCGTCGCCCAGAAGATGCTGCCGGGGATGAACTGCGGCCGGCGCGAGGCCTCCGACGCCGTGCTGTCCGGGTCGGGAATCTCCTCCTCCTTGTCGTCCTTCTTCTTCGCCGGCACACCCACCACCTTGCAGCTCGAAAGCCCGACGCTCGCGAGCGTCGGGAGCTCGGCCGCGTCGTCCAGGCACACGAGCGTGCCGCCGCGCGACACCCAGTCCTTGATCGCCGCGACGGCGCCCCCGAGCGCCGACGCGACCCCCGGACCGCCGTCGGGTACGACGATGACGTTGTAGCGGTCCAGCTCGATCCCGCCGATCCGATCGGCCCGCACCGCGGTGAAGCGCACGCCGAGCCGGCGCTCGAGCAGGAACCAGAGCCAGCCGTACGCCTCGGCCGACACCGGGCCGTCCACCACGACCGCGATGCTCGGCTTCTTCAAGCTCACGACGTTCTCCGAGCCCACGCCGGTGTCGCCGCGATCGGTGAACGCGGTGTTGACCGCCAGCACCTTCACACCGCTCGAGCGCGCGAGCTGCGCGACGCGCTTGTGGAGCGAGCGGTCGTTCCGCTCGACGCGGGCGATGAACGAGCCGCGCGGGAAGTCGCGCCCCTCGGCGCGGAGCGGGTGCGCGGCCGTCGCCACCTTGTAGCCCTCTTGGAGCAGCCGGAGCGTCAGCCGCGCCGCGCCGTCCCCCTGGCACGACCACACGTAGGCCGTGTTCGCCTCGCCGCCCTCCACGCCGCCGCGCCCGTCGAACACCACCGCGCCGTGCGTGTCGTGCAGCACGAGCGGCGCCACGCGCGAGATGCGGGCCGTGAACGGCACCCCCACCGCCATCGAGTCCGGCAGCACGTCCACCGCCTCGTCGGGCGTGTTGGGATCGGGCTCGGCGAGCTTGAAGCCGTGCGCGGGCACGTCCGCCACGGCATAGGTGGGCACGCCGTAGGAGAGCGGCAGCGCCCACGAGGTGATGTCGTAGAAGCTGTAGGGCTCGTTCGGCGCGCGCCGGCCGCGGTGCACGTTGCGCGCGTACTTCTCGAGCTCGGCGCGCGCGAACGCCGAATCCACCGAGCGATCGGCCTCGATCAGCGCGCGGGCGATCCGGCTCCCCGGCTGCGCCAGGTCGACCACGAACGCGCCGCCCGCGAACGTGTGCGAGGTGGCGGCATGCGGCGGCGGGAGCGGCGCGCCGGCGCGCTCGAGCCCCTTGCCGCCCGCCGGCACCGGCCTGGAGCCCTCGTCCGCCCAGATCGCGCGCGCGGCCTTGGCGGTGAACGCGTCCTGCACCCACTCCACCTCGACGCCGGCGTACTGGAGGTTCTCGGCGAGCGCCGCCGCACGCACGCGGTCGGTGGCGTCGAGCACGTAGGCGCGCGGGGCGTCCTTCCCCGGCGTGCACGAGGTACGTGCGAACGACGCCATGTCGGCGAGCCGCTCCTGGCGGAACTGGACCGCCGTCTGGATGGTGGCGAGCGAGGCGGTGAAGTGCCGTGCCATACCGTCCGTGAGCGTCACCACGGTCTCGTCGTCGCGGCGGAACGCCAGGTTCCCGCCGCCGTCCGTTTCGTACGTCATGCCGATCGCGCCCTGGAGCGTGGGCCAGATGTCCCAGTAGCCCGTGGCGTGGAAGTCGAACACGTCGCGCACGTAGTACTCCCAGCCGTAGCGATCGAACGCGGCGGCGTTGCCGCGCCCGAAGCGGTCGACCCAGCGCCGGTAGTCGGTGAGCCCGAGCACGTGGTTCGTGGGCTCGGACGTGGGCGGAAAGAAGAACGACGCGGTCTGCCCGTGGTGGTCGACGAACACCTGCGGCCGCCAGCGGCGGATCTCGCGCGACATCTGCCGCGACTCGGGCTGGCTCATGGCGAGCGCGTCGCGGTTGGGGTCGAACTGGTAGTGCGTGCGCCGGCCGCCGATCCCCCACGGCTGCGAGCGCTGCTGCTCGAGCGCCCAGTGCTCGGGGTTCCCCTGGCCGTGCGCGTTGATCCAGGTGACGAAGCGCTCGTGGCCGTCGGGGTTGTGGGCGGGGTTGATGAGCACGACCGCGTTCTTGAGGAGCGACTTCGTGAGCGAATCGTCGCCGGCGACGAGCTGGTAGGCCACCTGCATCATGGCCTCGAACGACGCCGACTCGTCACCGTGGATGCTGTAGTTCAACCACACGGTGACCGGCAGCTCGCGCGCGAGCCGCTCGGTCTCGCCCGGGGAAACGCCGCGCGGATCCGCGAGCTTCGCGTTGCCGGCGCGGATCGCGTCGAGCTTCGCCAGGTTCTCCGGCGTGGAGACGATGAACAGCGAGCGCTCGCGCGATTCCACGGTGCGGCCGAACGGCTCGCGCTTCACGCGCTCGGGCCGCGCGCGCTCGAGCGCGTCCAGGACGCGCTCCATGTTGCCGAACGTCGTGTGGAACGTGCCCGGCTCGTAGCCAAGGATGTCCGCGGGCTTGGGGACGCCGGCGTGGTAGGGGCCGCGCGCGTAGAAGTCGAACGGGACGGGTGCGGCGAGAGCGGTGCTGCCTAGCAGCGCGGCACCGACGAGCGTGCCGAGAACGGCGAGACGAACGCGGGAGCGGCGCACGCGACATCCTCCGGAGCATGGGGGCGAGCGGTTGGCGCAGGAAAGCGCGCAGTGTACGCGAGGGGGGCCGGGGGCGCAGGGGCCCTCGCAACGGCGCGATTTCGCTGCGTGGCGCGGGAAACGGGTTCGGAGCCGGCTCCCGGGATTCGCCAAAGGTAGTAATGCCTCCTGCCATGAACCCCGCGGTAGGTCTTGGCCTCCTGATAGACCGCGCGTATCATTCGCAATTGAGCTCAAGCGAAGACATCACTGCAGCGTTTCTTCGAGAAAGCCTCCGCCGCGTTCCTGGCTACTCCGATCCGAGTTCTGTTTCCGCTTGTCCAGACCGATCAGGAGCCAGGCCCTGCGGCTCGCTGCCGACGCCGACGAGGTTGTCGAGCTGGGGTGCGCTCAAGGCGCGGTACCGGTGAGATCGCCGATGGGCCCGCCCCGCAACAACCCGCGCCCGGCCGGGGAGACCCAGCCGGGCGCAGTAATTGGCCGCGTTGCGAGTCAGCGGGTCAGCACGGTGACGCGCGCGTACTGGACGTGGCCGAGGGTCTCGAGCCGTGCGAAGTAGAGCCCGGGGAGGACGTCTCGTCCCGCCGCGTCGCGCAGGTTCCAGCTGGCCCGGACCGCTCCCGCTGGCTGCCGGCCCGCGAGCGGCGTCGCCACGAGACGGCCCTGCACATCGAACACCTCGAGCTTCACGTCCGCGTCGCGCGCGAGCGCGAACTCGAGTGTCGTGCCGCCCACGGCCGGATTCGGCGATGCCGTGAGCTCGATCCGCTCCGCGGCCGAAGCCTGGGCCGCGTCGCCGCCCGCCGATCCCGCCGTCACCGCCATCGGCGCGGTACCCGCCGCGTAGTCGTACTCGAACTTCATGAAGTCGCCGCGGCTCGTGTACGTCGAGTTGCGGTTGCTCCCCTTCACGCGGAAGCGCACCTCCCGCGACGGGCCGACGTAGCTCGCGACCGCGGCCGGCGTCCACGTCTTCGTCACGTCGGTCGTGCTCACGCTGCCGCTGTTCACCTGGTCCCATGCCGCCGTGGACCAGTTGTAGGCATAGAGCGTCTGCGTGCGGGTCACGGTGAAGCTGTTCTCGGTGGTGACCGTCAGGTCGAGCGGCGGGTGGAGCAGGAACACAGAAGCGTACCAGTCGGTGTAGTACTGGCCGCCCGAGACCCCGGCGGAGACGCCGATCCGCGAGTCGTCCGACACCTGGAGCCGGGTCACGTCGCCGGTCGCGAGCGAGCCCTTGAGCATGGTCAGGCTCGAGGGGAACTCGGTGGTGTGGATCGGCGGCGGCGGCGGCGAGCCCCCGCCGTTGTTCCACGTGTCGTTGAAGCCGGGGCCGGTGACGGTGTAGGCGGCCCCGTCCGCAGGATCGGCCTGGATCACGATCGTGCCGTGCGCCACCTTGTCCCAGGTCGGATTCGGGGTCGCGCCGGCGCCGGTCTCGGTCCAATAGGTGTGGACGCCGTGGTTGTGCAGGCGGGTGAGCGCGTCGAGCGTCGGGTGGCCGTACGTGTTGCCGTCGCCGCACGAGATGATGCAGACCTCGGGCGTGGTCGCGTTGAGCCAGTTGTCGTTGCTCGAGTAGCGCGAGCCGTGGTGGTGAGCCTTGTAGACCTCGACGTCGCCGACCTCCGGGCCGACTGTCGTCTCGACGTCGTTCCCGGACGCCGGGTCGCCGGTCAGATCGCCGCCGATCTCCTCCTGGTAGCTGCCGTAGCTCACGAGCATGCACATGCTCTTCGCGTTTTCGTCGCTCCCGCTCGGCGAATACACGCCCGCGCCGTTCAGGTCCACGCACTTGATCGTCACCGGGTTCGCCGAGCCGGCATCGAGCGTGACGACCTGGTTCTTCGCCATCGTGATGCGCTTGGCGCCGAGCGTGTTCACGTAGGCGGTGTACGACGCGCTCGAGTAGGACGAGCCGCGGTCGTAGCCGGCGGTGCCGATCGTGATGCCGATCGCGGCGAGATCGTCGATGCAGCCCAGGTGATCCGCGTGGTAGTGGGACAGGAAATGGTAGTCGACCGTGGTGATCCCGAGCCCCTGGAGGTAGCTCTTGATCCCCGAACAGTCGGTGTACGTGCCGTCGTCGAACAGCGCGGTCTGGCCGTTCGGCGAGATCAGCAGCGCGCCGTCGCCCTGCCCGACGTCGATGTGGTGGATCTGCAGCTTGCCGTTGCCCACGATCGCGAGCGCGGTGGCGGGAACCAGGAGGGAGACGAGCACGACGAGGGCAGCGGGTCGCAGCGGCCAAGGCGACTTGCGGGGGGACCAACGCATCGGGGGGCACCTCTTATCAAGGTGTGGTCGAAGCGATCGGTTTCCGCCCATCCGTGCGCGACAAGAGACGGAAACCGCGCCGCGGGAGCCCGAGCGTTCCGACCTTGTGGTGACGCGCGAGACGCGCGTCGACGGCTAAGGATTGCCGCAGCGAATCTAACCTCGGACGGCTCCGCTCGCCATGAGAAAACGCCCGGCCGCAACGACTGCGGCCGGGCGCCCAACGGCTCAGCTCACTTGATGAACTTGACGATCGCGAAAGTCGCCCCCTGTGGGTCGGCGAACACCGCGAACCGGCCGGTGCCCGGGATGTCCGTGGGCGGCACGTACGTCGTCGCACCCAGCGATTCGGCCTTCTGCGCCGCCGCGTCCACGCTCGCCACGCCGAAGTATGGCAGCCAGTGCGACGGCGCCGGCGGCGAGCCGGGGGGCATCGCCATCATGCCGCCCGCGGGGCCGTCGGCTTTGAGCCAGCTCGTGTAGACGCCGCCGCTCGCGGACTCCGGCATCGGGTCCTCCTGCGTCTTCCAGCCGAGGAGCGCCGTGTAGAACGACTTCGCCTTCCCGGTGTCCTTGGCGTTCAACTGCGTCCACGCGAGCGAGCCGGGCTCGTTCAACACCCCGACGCCGATGTGGTTCTTCGCCTGCCACAGGCAGAACACCGCGCCCTGCGGGTCCTCGAGCACAGCCATGCGGCCGTGGTCCATCACGTCGTGCGGGCCGTTGAGCAGCTTGCCGCCGAGGCTCTTGGCCTTCTCGATCGTCCGGTCGGTGTCTTCGACGGTCACATACGAGGTCCACGTGGGCGGCACGTTCATCTTGAGCATCTCGGGCTGGAGCGGCATGAGCGCCGCCACGTCGCGGCCGCCGAGCGTGAAGATGGTGTACGTCATGCCGGGACCCATCTCGTTGTCCGTGTACTGCCAGCCGAAGAGCCCCGTGTAGAACTTCTTGGCGCCGTTCGTGTCCGAGGACGCGAGCTCGGGCCAGCAGAACGTGCCAACGGCATGCGTCGTGACGGTGGGCATGGTGCGCATCTCTTCGAGTGCCGGCACAGGGCACCCGTCCCCATGGACGGACCCGGGCGTGCCGGCGCGTGAAGGGGCTTTCGCCCCCGGACCTTCCATGGCGGGATGGCGTTCGGTCGCGGGCCGCAGCGCGGAGGAGGCGCGCGGGGCACCCCGAAACCGATCGGCTGTAGCGGAGCCTAACGGGGCGCGCACGCCCCGCCAGCGCCCGCCGCCCAGCGCTGGCGGGGCCGCGACCAGCGCGGTTTCGGCCAGTGGGGACAGGCGCGGCTGCGGCTACTCGCCCGGGAATCCCACGCGCTTGTGCGTGCCGTCGCAGAACGGCTTGTTCTGCGAGTTGCCGCAGCGGCAGAGCACGGCCCTCGTCCCGGCGAGCATCGTCTTGCCGTCGGCGCTCCGGAGCGCGAACGCGCCGAGCAGCTCGATCGGGCCGCCCGGCCTCGGGTTCACGCGCAGCGCGCCCTCCGCGGCACCCGGATCCTCGACCCCGTCGGCGCCGCTCACCCGACCCGGATCGCGGAATCCGGCCTCGAGGTGCGAGTTGTCGCAGAGCGGCTTGGTCCGCGAGTGCCCGCAGCGGCAGAGTCCCACGCGCGCGTCGCGCAGCACGACCTCGCCGGCCTCGTCGCGCACCTCGATGTCGCCGCGCAGGTAGACCGGGCCGTCACGCGAGATCAGCACGGTGTTCGCCGCCGGCACCGGCTCGGGCGCGCCACCGTCCCGCCGTTCGAAGTGGAGCGCCCCGGTCGGGCAGCGCGCGACCACGCGCGCCACGGCGTCCGCCGAGCCCTGCGTGGCATCGACCCACGGCACGCGCCCGGGCGCGAACACGGTGGGCAGGTTCATGACGCAATCGGCCGCGTGCGTGCAGCGCTTGCGCGACCAGGTCACCGTGATCGCGGGCGTGGCGAACGCGTGCACGCGGTCGCCGCGTGCGAGGCCGCGAGCGGGCTCGCCCGCGGCCGCGGGCTCGAGCGCGGCGTTACCGGTGTCGCGGGCTTCGTCCATCGCGCGGTCCCCCTGGGCCCGGTCGCCTCGCGGCGGCGACCCTCGCGCGCACGATACCGCACGCGCACGCCGGAGCGCCCGCGCCGCAAAGCAAGAAGGCCCCGGTGGGAGGGACCGGAGCCTCTTGCCGTTGGCCGACGCCCTGGGGGGAGACTCGGCGCCGGCTTTGGAACCCATGAAACCTGATGCACGCCCCTCGGCCTTTCGGGTCTGCCGGACCCGTGGCCAGTCCGTCGTTCTGGGATCGCGTCCCCGGACGAGGCGTTTCTGCATTGCCCACACTCCTGAAATGCACGACGTGTGCCGGGAAGAAACGGCGCGCAGGCCCACGCTCGCGACATTGCGGCGCAACGGGTTGGCGCAAGCGGTCTCGTTGGATCGGGGCTCGGATGCGCGGCGCGCGGCCAGTTTCCGTAGCGCGTTCACCCGTTGGGCGGGCGGTCCTGCGCCAACTGCCCCACCGCGGCCGCGGGTCAGGCGCCGGGCTTGAACCGCCGGCCGCGGTCAGTGCGTCGACGCTCGCGCACGACCTCCATGAGCGGTACGCCGTAGCCGCAGCTCGTCATCGTCCGCTCGACGTCGATCTCGATCACCTGCCGGGGCCCGGAGCTCAGCTGGCGCGCTTCGCCCTTGAGCACGGCCGCGAGCGCCGACTCGGCGAACGGCACCGCCCGCGCGTGGCCGTAGAGGCGCACGATCGCGGCGTCGGCGTCGAAGCTGCACACCATGACCGTCACCGGCCCGCCGCCGGCGGCGTGGCGGGCGGTCTCGTTGCCGCTGCCGACCGTGTCGAGGTAGGCGACGCGGTTCTCCGAGAGCATGTGCAGCGTCACGCCCCCCTTGGGCGAGACGTTCACGGGGCCGCTCCCGTCCGGGCCCTCCGCGAGTCGCGGATCGGCCGAGGCTACGAAGAAGAGCGCGCAGGTACGGATCAGTTCCGCCTGCTCGGGTGTGATCGCGGTGGAGAAGCTCGACATCGAAGCCTCGTGAGCCTGGGCCGGCGCGGCGGTCGGTCATTAGCGAGGGCGGACCGGCCGAGCATAACTCGCGCGGGGTGCGGTGCGGGAGCCGGGGGCGTCGCGCGTTTGGGGGCCGGGCACCGCGCTCGCCCGCCCGATCCCGACGTTTGTGCGCTAGCGCAAGCGACATGCAAACCCTTCGTGTTCTCTGCCCGTCCGAGATTGCGTCCAGCGCGTCCGGCGCCAGCCGCCTGGTCGCGACGAATGCAGCGCCCCCCTCCCGCGAGGACCCCGGTGATCCCCCTCCGCCGTCCGGTCGATCCGCTGTTTCGCGCGCTCTGCTGCAGCGCGCTTGCCGCGCTCGCCGGCAGTCCCGCCGCGTTCGCGCAGCCGGCCGATTCCACGGCCGTCTACCAGCACGCATTGGCGCCGCAGGCGGTGGCCGCGCACCTGGACGGCTCGATCCGCGTCGACGGGGCGCTCGAAGAGGCCGCGTGGGCGGCCGCGACGCCGGTGACCGCGTTCACGCAGACGGACCCCGAGGAGGGGAAGCCCTGCTCCGAGCGCACCGAGGTGCGCTTCCTGATCGGCGACGACGCTCTCTACATTGGCGCGCGGATGTTCGACCGCGAGCCGGCGAAGATCAAGGCCCGGCTCTCGCGGCGCGACGATCCGGTCGAGACGGACGCGTTCGACGTCTGGCTCGACTCCTATCACGACCATCTGACCGCGCGGCGGTTCCGCGTGAACCCGGCTGGCGCGATCCTCGACGCCAGCATCGGCGCCGACGGGAACGAGGACGATTCCTGGGACGCCGTGTGGGAGGCAGCCGCGCGCGTCGACTCCTTGGGCTGGACCGCCGAGCTGCGCATTCCCCTCTCCCAGCTCCGCTACAACACCCAGCAGGAAGCGACGTGGGGCCTCCAGCTCGCGCGCACGATCTTCCGCCGCGGCGAGTTCGCGCTGTTCGCGTTCACGCCCAAGAAGGAGCGGGGCGGGGTCGCGCGCTACGGCCATCTGACCGGACTCGGCCTGCTGCCGAAGCAGCGCCGGCTCGAGGTCGTCCCCTACCTCTCGTCGCGGAACGAGCACCTCGACGTCCCCCCGGGCGACCCGTTCCGCACCCGCAACGACTTCTTCGGCGCCACGGGGGGCGACTTGAAGTACGGCCTCACGAGCGACCTCACGCTGGACCTCACGGTCAATCCCGACTTCGGCCAGGTCGAGGTGGACCCCGCCGAGGTGAACCTGACCGCGTTCGAGACGCTGTTCCCCGAGCGCCGGCCGTTCTTCATCGAGGGCTCCGACCTGTTCGCGTTCGGCCGCTCGCGCGCGTTCAACAACTTCAGCGTGCCGACCGTGTTCAACTCGCGTCGCATCGGGCGCTCGCCGCAGCTCGTCCTCGGCGGCTCCAACTTCAACTCGGTGAACGCGCCGCAGCAGACCACGATCGCCGGCGCGGCGAAGCTTACCGGCCGCACCTCGAAGGGCTGGTCGGTGGGCGTGCTCGATGCCGTCACGACCCGCGAGAACGCCGACTACGTCGACCCGGCACAGATCCAGCGGCAGGCGGAGGTGGAACCCGAAACGCACTACTTCACGGGCCGGGTGCGTCGCGACCTGCGCGCCGGCAACACGTCAATCGGCGCGCTCGCCACGGCCGTCAACCGCAAGCTCGACGACCCCACGCTCGCCGGCCGGCTGCGGGGCGATGCGTACGTGGGTGGCCTCGATTTCGGGCACGCGTGGAACTCGCGGCGCTGGGCCCTGGACGCCGATCTCACGGGCTCGCGCCTCCAGGGCACGCCCGCGGCGATCGCGGCCGCGCAGCGCTCGAGCGCGCGCTACCTCCAGCGCCCGGACCACGCCGACTACTTCAAATACGACCCGACGCGCACGCGGCTCGACGGCTACGGGTTCGACGGCTCGCTCTCGAAGACCTCGGGCAACCACTGGCTCGCGTCGCTCGCCTACGTGAGCCGGAGCCCGGGATACGAGGCGAACGATCTCGGCTTCGGCACGCGCGCCGACTACCGCGGGCTCTCGAGCATCGTGCTCTTCCAGCAGAACAAGCCGGGGAAAATTCTGCGCAACTTCACGATGTTCCCGTACGCGAACGAAATGTGGAACTTCGGCGGCGATCGTGTCTTCGATTCCTACGCGTATGACGTGAACGGTACGTTCATGAACTTCTACAATTTCGACTTCCGCACCACGCTCAACAAGAGCGTGATGGACGACCGGTTGACCCGCGGCGGTCCGCAGGCGCGCTCGCCGGAGAACGGCACCTGGAGCTTGAACCTCGGCTCGGACTCGCGAAAGTCCTACAACGTGAACGCGAACTTCCAGCACTCGTGGAACGGGTTCGGCGGCTACGGCGACTTCCCCTCGCTCGCGTTCTCGTTCCGCCCCTCGCCCACGCTCCGGCTGCGCTTTGAGCCGTCGTACTCGGCGACGCACGCGCTGGGCCAGTACGTCACCGCGATCTCCGACCCGGCCGCGACCGCGACGTTCGGCACGCGCTACGTGTTCTCGACGCTCGACCAGCGCGTCATGTCGCTCGTCACCCGCTTCGACTGGACGTTCCGCCCGCGCCTGAGCATGCAGGTCTACCTCCAGCCGCTCGTCGTGACCGGACATTTCTCCCAGTTCAAGGAGTTCGCCGCGCCCGAGGAGTTCCGCTTCGACATTTACGGCGTGCAACGCGGCTCCATCGCGCGCAACGACACAACCGGCGTCTACACGATCGATCCCGGTAACGGCGCGACGTTCCAGTTGGGCGATCCGGACTTCAACTTCCGCTCGCTCCTGGGAAACGCCGTCATGCGCTGGGAGTACCGCCCCGGCTCGACGCTGTTCCTCGTCTGGCAGCAGCGCCGCACCGACGTGGAGCCGATGGGCGGCTTCGACTTCTCGCGCGACTACAGCGGCCTCTTGAACCGCGCCCCGGAGAACGTGTTCGCGGTCAAGGCGACGTACTGGATCGGGTTGTAGAATCCCGCGCGGCCGCACAACGCCGCTGGCGCCAACGGACCACGGCGTTCGGGTGGGGCAGCCGGGTGAGCCGGGAGTCTCCCGGCACGGGCGGCTCGTTCCCCACGACTTTCGGACGGGCGTCGCCATCGGCGGGGCCCGCTCCCGACCTGTGCGGCCGTCGTAGAACGCTTCTTGCGCGGGGGGCGATATGGGCTCGAACTACGTTTCCGCCGGGTACGTCAATTTCCTCTTCGGCATCTTCTGCGCGTACTGGGCGCAGGCCACCAACCGGAGCGCCTGGTTCTGGTTCTTCATGGGATTCTTCTTCGCCCCGATCACCGGCATCGTGCTGGTGGCGAAGAACGCGGCAGGGCGGAGGAACGCGGCTGCTTCCTGAGTCCGCAAGGGTCTTGAAGCGAATTCGTGGGCACGGTCCTCCAAGTCACTCGGACACGCGCCAATCGACGGCCGCCGCGGGAGATCCTATCCGCGGCGGCTTCGCCTTTGCGGAGAGCGGACCAGAATGAAAACGTCAGGATAGAGAAGAGGTAGTCAGCAGGTGCCGAAGTTGGCGCTCGATGCGCGTGTCACCGTTGCGCAGGGCGCACGGAGCGAGCGCATCGGTGTAGCGGTCTCGAAACCACGAACGAATACAAACGATACAATTGCGAGCTGCTACTAGTAGGGGCGTCGCCAAGCGCTAACAGCAAGGGCCGGAGGCGTGTGGGAGTCCCTTCGGCCCTTTGCTATGGTCGAGCCTGGGAATCGCTGGGAATGGGTTGGAACGGGGATGCTGTAGCCGGATTTGTAGCCAGGATTCACGGAGAACCAGGGTGAGGGGGCCAGGTCCGAGTGCTCAGAATGGATGACTCAGTTCGCGTGTTGGATTTCACGCAGGTCATTGTTGCGATTCCGCTGCCGATCAGCATCCTCAGGTCGGCACGCGGGCACGACTCGGCGCGCGGGCGAGCCCAAGCTCTATTGCTTCGAGGGACTGTCGGGGACTGGCGTGCCCCTCTGGCCAAGGTGGCGCTGCCGACCTGGCAGAGCGTCGGGCTGGTTATCGGCGGACTCGGCGCCCTCGCCATTGCTGAAGCGATTCTTCGCACTCTAGGCATCCTCGGCGAGATCGGGGGCATCTCCCGGGACCTGGTCATTGCCGCCTCGGCAGCCTGTCTGAGTGTCGGGATTGCGCTAGCAATTCTGGTCTCGGAATCATTGCGTGACAGCTCCCCGCTCGGGCGCGCGGGGGCACTACTGAGGGGCAGCTGGGTTCTTCCGATTCTGTGCGGGACAGTTGCATCCGTCGCGCTGGCGATGATGGGCGCATACACGACAGCGATCGGTGTCGGCGTGGAAGTGGCGATCTGTGGCGCGAGTGTCGCGTCGCTGTATCGACTAGTCGGGCTAATGCTTGATCCTGTGAAGATGTCTGAGGCGAGGAACTCGTTGGAACGCGACCTCCTTGCCGCTGCTGCGAGATTGACCGTCGAAGACCGTGTCGCCGACAACGTGGTTGCTCATGAGCTTGAAGCGGATGTTGGGGTGGTCAGGGTGTTAGGGCCGTCGTGGATTCCGGCTCGTGCGCGCGGAGTGGCGTTCAATTCGGAGGGCAGCGGCTTCGTCGCGGATGTGCGGATATCCGCGTTGCACAGAATCTGCGCGATATTGCGAGGGGCCTTGGCGCGGGCCCAGAAGGCTGAAGCGCAGACTGTCGATTCGACGAAAGGCAGCATCGCCGCTTTAACCATTCGGATTGGTGAATGGATCGAGGCGGGCGCTCCCGTACTGTCGGTGTCAAGCGTCCTGCGGCTGACCCCGTCCGAACTGGGGACCTTGACGAGGCTATGCAGCCAGCTTTGTGTCCGGCGCAGTAGCCCGACTCGTGGACAGACGCTCAACCTCTTGATTGTAGATATCGAGAGTGACCTGGGGCGAGCAATCATTGAGGGGGACTTCCAGAAGACGCTTCGTCTGTGTGAGACGATGAGGAAGCTGGTTGAAGGACATCTTCAGTGCATTGTCGCTATTGGAGCGACATTTGGGCACAGGGAGGCACGAGGAGAGCTGGGATCCCTCGGCAGGCAGCTCCAGATTGCGCGGGAGGTGCCGGAGACAGTAGAACGACTAATCGCGCGGGCAGTCAGAGGAGGGGATACCGACATAGCACGAGAGGTTACGACCCTACCGACAGTCTTCGTGAGAATGGCGATGCGGGCAGGTGACCTCTTGGTGCTAGAGAGCTTCGTCGGCGTTCATGCAACTCTATCGGAAATCTACTTCGATGGTGAGGGAGTGTCTGTATCCATTAGAAGGATGTTGTGGGATCGCTCATGGAGACATCTGCGCGAGACGGGGGAGTTCGTTTGGGGCACCCTGCTCGAAGGCGCAAGCTCAAGTGAGTACGTGGAGCGCCTGAGCGAAGCCGCTAGGGAGATAGCAAAGGCGTTCCAAGAGCTCCTTAAGACATGTATTGACCATGGCGCCCTTGGCGAATTCCAGGATGCGCTAACGGCGCTCGGGCGGATCGTGCCGAGGCGTGAGCTAGAGGATTTGGAGCATCGCGCCCTACTTGCCGGAGGTGCGGATTCGAGCGAAGCGGCGCCTGATGAGCCCGGCGACCCAGTGCTTAGGGCGAAGGATGCGGCCTACAAGGACGTGTTGCGGGTGCACACTCAGGTGCTGCTCGGCTTGATGGCATGGCTCGACCGATCGACAACTGGCCAGCCAGACGAACCGAGGTCGACGATGAGGCTGCGACTGCTGGGGGCGTTGCCGCGTGAGTTCAACGTTATCCTGGACGCATATGCTGACGCCGTCTCGAGGGATCGGTCGGAGAGTATGGGCTGGGAGCGGTGGGTACTGGCGGGGATGCCCGAAGGAGTGGCTAGCTTCGTGAGTATGGATCTCGGCATCGCGAGGGCGTTTGTCGATGCGTCGCTAAGTTCTGACTTGTCCATCAACGACCGGGAGTTGGCAAAGCTTGGGATAGAAGTGTCCGTGCTGTTCCGGCCGGGATCCGAGGTTGACGCCGCGATTGAGGGGCGAATCCCCGACGCCGGGGATAATTCAAGCGGAGCGCAATCGCTTAGGCAATCGATTGATCGGCTAAGAGCTGTCTCTGTTCGGATAAGGTCGGCCGGTGAACAACGGCAGATGGCGCAGGAGCAGGCCGCGAACATCGAAGAATCCATGGTGCTCGCGTTCGTCGCTGGCGTGCGTCGAGGGTATGTGGACGGCGGAATCATGCGGGTTGTTCTCGGAGGAGATGGTGGAGTTGAGACGAAGGCTCTTGGACCCACCGATTCAGTAATGCGCGTTCGTGTGGCCCAACGGACCTTTAAGGGGCTGTTCAGCCGGGCTGATCTGGAAGCGGTGTATGTTGATGAGCCGGAGAGGTGGGGAGCCAACCTGGCGAGAGTTGTCGATGAACACCTGTTCAAAGAACTTGTTGGCGAGTTGATGGCGACAGAGCGCGAAGTTACGCGTGATGATGTTGAGGAGGTAGGCAGAGCGATTGACGAGCTTGCCGCGGGAGGCTGTAGCTCAGTGAGCGTGGTGACGACCGCGGTCACGCGTGTAAGTGCGATGATGTGGCACCTGCCAGAGTTCCGTCGGAGTGCGCGTGCTGGGCTACGTGAAGGCACGCTAGTTACGGCCGCTGGCACGGAGGCCAGAATCTATTCGCTATATGGGGCCAAAGAGCGAGACAGGACGGTGATCCTATGCTCGGGCGGGGGAGCGGGCGTGTGGGAGAGCGCGTGGACAGCCGAGTGTGAGCAGGAACGGTGGCGAGTCGGAAACCCACTCCGCGTGCGAGTGACCGATTTGTGGAGGGATGAGGGATTTCGGCGAAGGATTGTTGAAGGTGCGGAGGGAACTGCAGCGGAGAAGCAGAAGCTCGACGAGGAGCTCAGCAGGGAGGCGACGGTTGAGATTGAGGTGGCCGTGGGCCGCACGCCCGATCGGCCTGTGGTGGGATGCCTTCTACGGCATCGTGGACCGGAATAGTCCTTGGTGAGGTAGTTCGGTAATTCTCCGACAGTGGCGCCGTCCTGGGCGCCACTGTCGGAGAATTACCGAACTACCTCACCAGTCCGATGCCGGATGAGGACGTCAACGCGCCATGACGTTGAGCCGCGCGCCCCCACTTGCGAAGGTTGCGGCTGGGGCCCCCGCGCAACGGGCCAGCGCCCACGGTGTTCAGAAACGAGGACCCTTCGGGACCGGCCAAGGATCGGGGCCAATCCGTTGCACCGCGATATCGCGGTCGGGAATCACGTCGCACCCTTCTTGGATGCCGATCGCCGCGTACATGTCCGGGACAAAGGGATCACGAGAAGGTGTGGAACGACCGCGGGAGCCAGAAGCGGGGGAGGCAGCCCCAAGCGGTCGTGCCGGGCGGCGACGAGAAATCGGCGACTGGTCCCCAGACCCCTGACCAAGCGGGCCCACCTCGCCCCCGCCTCATCCGTCTTGCGCCAATTCCTACCTCTTCCGCGCCTTCGCCCCTCTGGGCCGCGCGTCGTACTTCTGGAAGAGCCGCGTCTGGCGTGACTCCATCGGCACGAGCTTGCCGTTCAAGACGACCTGCTCGCAGTGCGTGGCCACGAGCAGCGGGTCGCCGTCGGTGATCTGGAGGTCGGCGAGCTTCCCCACCTCGATCGAGCCGATCTTGTCGCCCGCGCCGAGGATCTGCGCCGGGTAAAGCGTCACGGCCTTCAAGGCCTCGTCGCGGTCGAGCCCGAACGCGGCCGCCATCGCCGCGTGGTGCGGCAGGTTGCGCGCGTTCGCGGCGGCGAATCCGCCGCCCTCGTCGGCGATGCAGAAGCGCACGCCGGCCTTCGCGAGCTTCGCGGGCACGGTGTACGCCTCGTCGTAGGGCTCGTCACCACGCGCCGGCATCTCCAGCACGCCGCCCACGATCACGGCGATGTTGCGGCGCTTCAGCTCGTCTGCGACACGCCAGCTGTCGTAGCCCCCGAGCAGGACCACGTTCGTGAGCCCCTGCTTGTCGCAGAAGCTCAGCACGGAGCGGATCTGGCTCAGCGCGTCGCAGTGGAAGATCACCGGGATCTCGCCCCGGAGCGCCTTTCGCATCCCGTCCCAGCGCACGTCGTCGTCGTGCTTCGGCACGCCGGCGGATGACTCGGCATCGTGCGCCTTCCAGTACGCGCGCGCGTCGTCGAACGCGTCGCTGATCGCCTGGAGCGCCTGGTCGCGCGCCTTGGCCTGGTCCTCGTCGCTCGCCAGCACGAAGAACGCGTGCACCGGCGTCATCCGCGGCCACTGGACGTGCAGTCCGACCGGCGCGCGCACGGTGATGTCCTCCTGCGTCCAGCCGTCCAGGTGCATGAGCGCGGACGTGCCGCGGATGCTGCCGCCTCCAGGAATCGAGAGCACGCTGGTCACGCCGTTCAACCGCGTGACGGGCAAAAAGTCGCTGTCCGGGTTGTACATGACCTCGGCGCGCTGGTTGGGGTTCACGTTCCCGGACTCCTGCGTGTCATCTGCGCCCTGGATGGTCTGGATCTCGAGCAGCCCGAGCACGGTGTTCGCGTGCACGAAGCCGGGGTAGACGTGCTTGCCGGCGCAGTCCACCACGTGCGCGCCCGCGGGGGCCGCGAGCCCCGCGCCGACCGCGGTGATGCGCGCGCCGTCCACGAGCACGGTGCCCTTCTCGATCACCGGGCCGCTCACCGGGTGCACCGTGCCGCCGGTGAGCGCCAGCACCTCGGCGCGGGCGGCGGTGCCCTGCGTCATCGCCCACGCGAGCGCGCCGGCGACAAAGAACCTGAGGCTCCGCGCGACCGGCGCGGGGGCGCGCAGCGGGTGCGGGCGGGCGAAGCGAACGGGGCGGCTCATCGCGAGCCCTCCTCTCCGCTCTGCAGCGCCTTCCGATCGGCCTCGCCCAGGAACGGCATGCCCTGGCCCTGGTGCGCTCCGCAATCGTTCCCGCTCTCGTCGGTGTCCTCGAGGTAGCGCGGCGGCCAGTTGCCCCGGCCGCCCAGGGGAGGACCGCCCTCCTTCTTCGCCGCCTTCGCGGCCGCGATCAGCGCGGCGCGTTCGGCGGCCAGCTCGGCGCGGCCCGCCAGGTCGGCGGCGCGGTCGAAGTACTTGCGGCCCTCGATCCAGGTCTGCTCGCAGACCGAGTAGGGCGACAGCGGCTCGCCGCTCCAGATCGCGAAGTCCGCGTCCTTCCCGGGCTCGAGCGAGCCGACGTACTGGTCGATCTTCAGCGACTTCGCCGGGTTCAGCGTCACCATCTTCAACGCTTCGTCGCGCGGCACGCCGCCGTACTTGATGGCTTTCGCCGCCTCGGTATTGAGCCGCCTCGCCAGCTCGTCGCTGTCGGAGTTGAAGCCCACGTTCACGCCCCGGTCCCACATGAGGTAGGCGTTCCAGGGAATCGCGTCGATCACCTCCTGCTTGTAGCCCCACCAGTCGGTGAAGCCCAGGCCCGACGCCCCGTGCGCCGCCATCTCGTCGGCCACCTTGTAGCCCTCGAGGATGTGCGTGAACGTGTTGACGCGGATCCCGAACGACTCCGTGAGCCGCATGAGCATGAGGATCTCGTCCTGCCGGTAGCTGTGGCAGTGAATGAGGCGCTTGCCGTTCACGATCTCCGAGAGCGCGTCCAGCTGGAGGTCGCGCCGCGGCGGCAGCGCGCGCCGGCCCGCCTTGAACTCCTCGAACGCGCGGTCGTAGTCCCGCGCCCGCGCGAACGCCTCGCGGATCGTCTGCTCCACGCCGGCCCGGGTCTTGGGGTAACGCGACGTGCGGTCGGCTCCGAAGTTCGCCTGCTTCGGGTTCTCGCCGAGCGCGAACTTGACCGTGCCGGGGGCCCGCGTGTCGAAGAGCTCGTCGGGCGGCGCGCCCCACTTGTTCTTGATCACGGCGCACTGCCCGCCGATCGAGTTACACGAGCCGTGGAGCAGGTGCATGATCGTGCCGCCGCTCGCGAGCTGGCGGTAGAGGTTCGTGCTCTCCGAGTTGATGACGTCCTGGATGCGCACCTCGCACGTGACGCTGTTCGTGCACTCGTTGACGTTGCCGAGGATCGCCGAGTGGCTGTGCTCGTCGATCACGCCGGGGGCCACGTGCTTGCCGGTGCCGTCGATCACCACGGCGCCGGGCGGGGCGGCGAGGTTCTTCCCCACCGCCGCGATCTTGCCGCTCTTCACGAGCAGGTCGGCGTTCTCGAGGATCCCGGCCGGGCCCGACGTCCACACGGTGGCGTTCTTGACCAGCACGGCCGCCGGCTCGGCGGGGCGCGCCATCCGCCACGCCTCGGTGTTGCCCATCACCACCGGCACGGGCACGAGCGCCGGCTCCTTCTTCGCCGGCTTCTTGTCGTCCTTCGCGCGCGGAATCCCGGTCACGACGTGCGAGCCCACGTTCGTCACCGACAGCGTGCCGGTGAGCGCGTCGTTTTTCGCCGTCAGGTCGAAGTGCTCGACGGGCGCGTCCCCCTGCTGCAACGTGAACGTGAGGTGCTGGCCGTCGAGCCGCACGTCCCGGCCTTTGAGCGTGTCGGGGCCCACCACGAGCTTGACCGTGGTGTCGGGCTCGACCGCCACCGACAGCGCGTGCTGCGAGGTGTTCCAGCCGAGCGTCCAGTCGCCCTTGGGCGTCGTCTCATCCTTCGCCGCCTCGTAGCGGTTGCCGTCGACCCACACCTCGCGCACCTTGGAGCCCTCGGCGAACAGGGCGCCGCGCGTCACGGTGAGGTTGGCGATCGCCCCGGGCGCGATGACGCCGAGCCGGCCCTCCACGCCGAGGAGCTTCGCGGGCGTGGTGGTGACCGCGGCCAGCGCCTGGTCCTCGGAGAGGCCGCGCGCGATGGCCTTGCCCACCATGGTGCGGAACGTCTTCACGTCTTTCAAGCCGTTCGCGGTGAGCGCGAACGTGACGCCCGCCCGCGCGAGCGTGACCGGGTTCGAAGGTGCGGCCTGCCAGTGGCGGAGCTCCTCGGTGCGCACCTCGAGCGCGTTCGCGTCGTCGGCGACGTCCGGCGGGTCGGGAAAGTTGACCGGCACGACGAGCGCTCTGCCCGTGGCCGCGACCTGGGCGATACGCTTGTACTCGTCCCCGGCGGTCACGATCGTGGCGGGCACGCCGGCCTCGCTCGCGATCTTCGACGCCTGCAGCACCTCGAGCATCTCGTCCGCGACCATGACCACCGGCTCCTGCCCCGCGATCACGGGCTGGAGCGCTTCGAACGCGAGGTTCTCCGGGACGCGCTCGGTCGTGGTGCGCTTGGCCGCCGCGGCGCGCGCGTCGCGATACCACTTGGCGTCGAGGAACACCTGGCGGAGCACCGCGATCGCGCCCATCAACGAGCCCGGGTACTGGTTCCCGCGGTTGGGTGCCAGCGCCATGACCTGCGCCGCATCGGCGCGCACCACGCTCGCGCTGGCCCCGGTCGTCCCCAGGCCCACCACCGCGCTCGAGCCGCGCACGACGCCCTGCCGCGGTACCAGTTGCACCGCCGCGAACCCGGCGGCGCGGAGCGCCTCGGCCTGCGCGGCGTCCACGGGCAGGTTCTCGACCACGCGATACTCCGCGCGCACGGCTGCGAGCTCGTGCCCCGCGCCCTTCGCGGGCTCGGGCCCCGCGGGCGGCC
>DATDEX010000442.1:0-5430 GCA_036522895.1 Candidatus Eiseniibacteriota bacterium
CGGGCGGGCGCTGGCGGAGCCAGTCCTCGTAGCCGCCCACGTACTCCTGCCAGCGACCCCCGCCCTCGAACACCCAGGTCGACGTGACCACGTTGTCGAGGAAGACGCGGTCGTGCGAGACCACGAGCAGCGTGCCCTGAAAGTCGAGCAGCAGCTCCTCGAGCAGGTCGAGCGTCTCCAGGTCGAGATCGTTCGTCGGCTCGTCGAGCACGAGCAGGTTGCACGGGCGCGCGAGGAGCTTCGCGAGCTGGAGCCGGTTCCGCTCGCCGCCCGAGAGCTTCGTGATCGGGCCCTTGATCTGCTCGGCGCTGAAGAGGAAGTCGCGGAGGTAGCCCACGACGTGCCGCTCGCCACCGCCCACCGCGATCATCTCGCGCCCCTCCGCGACGTTTTCCGCGACCGTGCGCGCCGGATCCAGCCGCTCGTGGAGCTGGGCGAACTCTCCGACCTCGAGCCGCGTGCCCGGCGTCACCGAGCCCGCGTCGGGAACGAGCTCGCCGAGCAGGAGCTTCAGGAGCGTCGTCTTGCCGCAGCCGTTGGGGCCCAGGATCCCGACGCGATCGCCGCGAAGGAGCGTCGCGTTGAACGAGCTGACGATCGGCGTCCCGCCCCAGGCGTAGCTGAGATCCCGGCAGCGGAGCACGACCCGGCCCGAGCGCTCGGCGTCTTGGAGCTGCGCCTTCACCTGGCCCATCTCGTCTCGACGCGCCGAGCGCTCGCGGCGAAGCCCCTCGAGCGCGCGCACGCGACCCTCGTTCCGCGTGCGCCGTGCCTTGATGCCGCGGCGGAGCCAGGCCTCCTCCCCGGCGAGCTTCTTGTCGAAGAGCGCGCCCTGCGCCGCCTGGACCTCCAGTTCCTGGGCGCGGCTCGCGAGGTAGGCGTCGTAGCCCGAGCCGTAACTGCGCACCCCGCCCCGGTCGAGGTCGAGGATCCGGGTCGCGAGCCGGCGGAGGAAGCTCCGGTCGTGCGTCACGAACACGAGCGTGCCGCGTCGCTCGTGGAGTAGCTTTTCCAGCTTCTCGATCGCGGCGATGTCGAGATGATTCGTGGGCTCGTCGAGGAGCAGCAGCTCCGGCTCGCGGACGAGCGCCGAGGCGAGGAGCACCCGGCGCTTGGAGCCGGCCGAGAGCGTGTCGAGCGCGGCGTCGAGATCGACCCCCATCGCCTCGGCGGTCCGCTCGTTCCTCGCCTCGACCTGCCAGGCCGCGTCGGCGCGCGTGACGCCGCAGGCGTGGTGGAGCCAGCCGCGCACGCCGCCCACGAGCCCGAGCGGGACGTCCTGCGGCAGCTCGGCCGCGGAGAGCGCCGGCGTGCGCACCACCTCACCCGAATCGGGCTCGAGCGTGCCGAGGAGCAGGCGGAGGAGCGTCGACTTGCCCGCGCCGTTCCGGCCGAGGAGTCCGATCCGCTCGCCCGCGTCGATCTGGAGCGTGACGTGATCGAGGAGTGGCGGCCCGGCGAACGCCAGGCTCACGTCGTGGAGGCTCAGGAGCGGCATGGGCGGCTCGCGTGCGCGAGGGCGATGCCGCTCACGCGTGACTTTCGCGGCGCGCGGGGCGGCCTTGCTGCCGGTCGGGCGACCGCGCCGGCCGGCGGGCGAGCCACAGCGTGTGCCGTCCGCCGCGCCCGGCTCGGGCGTGCACCGTGTGGGTCTCGGCCGCAAATCCCTGCGCGACGAGCCGCCGCGTGAACGGAGCGTCGGGTGCTACCGACCACACCGCGAGGACGCCGTCGTCACGGAGCGCGGCGAACGCGGCCTCGAGTCCCGGCGCGGCGTAGAGTTCCCGGTTCGAGGCGCGCGTGAGCGCGGCCGGGCCGTTGTCCACGTCGAGCAGGATGGCGTCGAACGCCGCGCGCGACCCGCGGAGCACGTCAGCCACGTCGCCCTCGCGCACGGATACCCGCGCGTCCTCGAGCGGCCGGCCCGCCAGGTCCGCGAGCGGGCCGCGGTTCCACCCGACGAGCCCGGGGACCAGCTCGGCCACGACCACCCGGGCCGACGGCCCGAGCGCGCGGAGCGCTGCCGCGAGCGTGAAGCCCATCCCGAGCCCGCCGATCAGCACGCGTGCGCCGGCGCGGCCCGCGACGCACGCGCACGCGCGCTCGGCGAGGGCTTCCTCCGAGCCGTGCGCGCGACTCCCCATGAGGGTATGGCCGCCGACGCGAATGACGAACTCCGCGCCGCGCTGCGAGAGCACGAGCGGCATCGGCTCGCCGGGGACGTTCGCGCGGTCGAGTTCCCGCCACGGGATCATCGAGCTTCGGCCGCGTGGCTCAGACCGCGAACGCCTCGGGCTGCCACGTCAACCCCAGCTCGCTCGGCGGCGCCATGTAACCGAGCATCGCGCTCGCCGCGACGACGCTCGGCGAGGCGAGATAGCCCTCGCCGCCGACCCCCATGCGGTTCGTCCAATTCCGGTTGAAGCTCGTGATCGCGCGCTCCCCCGGCTTCAAGGCGTCCGGCCCCTGTCCGAAGCAGGGCCCGCACCAGCTCTCGCGGATCCCGCCGCCCACCGAGCGGAACACCTCGGCGATGCTCTCGCCGTCGAGCCGGGCGTCGGGGCGCTCGATCTGCCGCTTGACGCCGCCCGAGCCGGGGAAGATCACGAACTCGCGCGCCACCTGCTTCAAGCCGCGCGCGCGCGCGGCGCGGACGACCAGCGCCGCCGACAGGAGATCGTCGTAGCCGCCGTTCGTGCAGGAGCCGATGAACGCCTTGTCGAACGTGATCCGCTCCTTCGCCACGTCCTCCGCGGGGAACGCGTTCCCGGGGCTGAACGGCTTGGCGATCATCGGGCGCACGTCGGAGAGCACGAGCGTCTCGTCGATCGCCCACTCCACGTCGGCGCCCGGGGCGAGGGGTGATCGTCCCGCGGACGGGCCCGGATACGGGAGGTCGCGCATGCCCTTGGCCGCGAACCACTCGTACGTGATCTCGTCCGGCGCGAAGATGCCGTTCCAGCTCTCGGCCTCCGCCATCATGTTGCAGATCGTGTTGCGGTAGGCGATCGGCAGCTGGCGCTCCGCGTCCACGAACTCGACGCTCATCCCCTGCGACTGCTTCGCCCCCCAGCGGCGGAGCAGCTCGAGCACGAGGTCCTTGCCCGTGACCCAGGGCTGGAGCCGGCCGCTGAACACCACCCGGCGCGGCCTGGCGACGGTCGTGTAGATGTACCCCGTGCTCCAACCGAAGCCGAGCGTCGTGGAGCCGACCCCGATCCCGATCGCGCCGTGCGCGCCGTAGGCGCGGCTGTGGGAGTCGGCGCCGGGGATCATCATCCCCGGGTAGACGAGCCCTTGTTCCGGGAAGTAGAAGTGGAAGATGCCGTCGCCGGGCGTCGCGTAGTAGGGCTTTTCGATCCCGTGGAGCGCCGCGAACGCCCGCCCGATGCCGGTCTGCCGGTCGTCGGCCGCGAGGCCGGTGAACACGAAATGGTCGTTCGCGATCGCGATCTGGCGCGGCCAGATCGCCGCGCCGCCCGTGATCTGGTTGAACGTGTGGATCGCGAACGGTGCGGTGCCGTCCGAGGCCGGGAGCAGGTCGGCGTAGACGCGTAGCGTCGCGCCCGCGCGCACCTCGGCGCGCTTGTCGACCCGGTGCGCCCACAGGATCTGCTCGGTGGTCGAGAGCTTGCGCGCGGTCGCGGCGTCGGGCCAGACGATCTCCGGCGCGCGCGCGGTGGCTTCGCGGAACTCGCGGCGGCCGATCGCGAAGATGCCGCCGGAGCGCCGGATCTCGTCCTCCTTGGGCGTGAGCGGCACCGGGTCGTAGGACTTCCCCCGGGTGACGTTCGCGAGCCGGCGGGACTCGGGATCGAACGTGAGCTCGTCGCCGTCCTGCGCGTCCGCCACGGCCTCGGGGCTCTGGACGACGTGGAGGCCGAGGTTGAACGCGTTCCGTCTGAAGATGTCGCCCATGTTGTTCCCGCACACGACCACCAGCTCGAGGCCCTTCTCCTCGGCCACGCCCTTCAACCCGGCCGGGCTCATCTCGCGCGAGCTGCCGATCGCGAAGCGGTCGCCGGCGACGACGAACGTCTCGCCGCGGTGGACGCGGGCACGGAAGTCGGGCATCAGGTAGCGGAACGACCCCGCCTTCCAGCGCTCGTCGAGCGTCTCGAGGCTCTCCGAGACGCAGTCGGCCGCGGGCGTGATCTGGTCGGTGTCGATCGCGTCGAGCTTCTTCCCCGGTACGCGCGGGTCCCAGAAGATGAGCGCCTTCCCGCGCACGAGCCGCGCGGGCGGCGCGCTGCCGGAGCCCGCGGCCGCGGCGACATCGGAAGCCCGCGGGCCGGGCAGCGACTCGAGCGTGACGCCGGGCTTGAGGCGGGCGGGGCGGAGCGTGTGCATGGGGCTTGGTTCCTCGGCCGGGGTTCGATCGGGGCGTGGCGGCGTGGATTCGAGGCCAGCGTAGGACGCGGGCGCGGGCCCGGCAACCCCGTGCGGCGGGTGCCGCGGCGGTCGTCGCCCCGGTTAGCCCGTCGTCAGGTGCTCGCTCACCGGCGCGTCGACGTCGAGTCCGAGCCCGCGGTGGAGGAGCCGCACGACCTTCGCCGCTTGCGCTTCCGCGACCACGAACGACAGGTTCACGCGCGAGGCCCCCTGCGAGATCATCTCCACGGGCACGCCGACGCCACCGAGCAGCGTGAAGACGTGGCCGGCGAGCCCGACCTGGGTCGGCGCGCCCTCGCCCACCACCGCCACCACCGCGAGCCCGGGGCGGACCTCGATGTGGCCGATCCCCTCGAGCTCCTCCACCGCCTCGCCGAGCCGCGACGTGTCGTCCACGGTGACCGAGATCGAGACCTCGGACGTGGTGACCAGGTCCACGACGACGTGATGGCGGCCGAACACCTCGAACACGCGAGCGAGGAAGCCGTGCGCGAGCAGCATGCGCGTGGACGCGATCGTGACCGCGGTAATGCCCTGCTTGGAAGCGATCGACTTGACCCGCCAGCCCTGTGGCGCGGCCTCGGGCTCGGCGGTGACGAGCGAGCCGGCGTCCTGGGGACGCGCGGTGTTCAAGACCCGCACCGGGATGCCGCGCTCCATCGCCGGAAGCAGCGTCTTCGGGTGGAGCACGCGCGCGCCGAAGTACGCCAGCTCGCTCGCCTCGGCGAACGAGAGCCGCGGCACCGGGCGCGCCTCGGGCACGACGCGCGGGTCGGCGGAGAGGAGCCCGCTCGTGTCGGTCCAGATCTGGATCTCGCCCGCCCCGAGCGCCGCGCCGATCAGCGCGGCCGAGTAGTCCGAGCCGCCGCGCCCGAGCGTGGTGGTGCGGCCGTCCTTCGTGCGCCCGATGAAGCCGGTCACGACCGGGATGCGCGCGCGCTCGGCGAGCCCGGCGCGCAGTGCCGCGTCTGCCTCGGGCACCGGGTGCGCCTGGCCGAAGTGCTCGTCGGTGACGAGCCCGGCCTCGCCCGCGTGCAC
>DATDEX010000443.1:0-3557 GCA_036522895.1 Candidatus Eiseniibacteriota bacterium
GTCCCCGCCGCGCCTGCCGGCCAGCAAGTCCGGCGCGATCGCCAGGCCGACTCCGCCCGCGAGCCGCAAGCCCGGGCCGCTCGCGCCGCCGCGGCATGATCCGATGCCGTTCCCCGAGCAGCCCGCACTCGATTCGCGCCATCCGCGCGTCAAGGAGTGGGTGTCGCGCTTCACCGAGGGCGACGACAGCCTGCGCTTCGGCGCACGCATGCAGCTGCCGCCGCTCACGGAACCCGATGCGCTTCCCATTCTCGAGGCGCCCGAGCTGCCCGCCGAATCCGAGGCTCCGCCGGCGCCGGCGCCGCCAGCCGCGCCACCGCGCAGGCGCGCGACGGATCCCGTCGCGACTCCTCCCGTCGCTCGCGTGCCGGATCCGGCGCCGCTCGTGATCGTGCCGGAGCCGATCGTGCTCCCGCCCGAGCCCAAGGTCCTCCGCCCCGACGCGGTCACGCCGCTGCGCGAATCGGTCGCGCCGGGGCAGTCCCCGGCGAAGCCGATGCTGGCGAGCGCGCGCGACAATCGGCGGAAGCGCCGCCAGCGCGAGCGCGAACGTGCCGCGGCCGCCGCTCCTCCGCCGGTCCCCGCACGCCCTGCGGCCGCCGTACCCGCACCCCCGCGCGCCCCGGCACCTGCCCCGGCGCCCGCCCCCACGCCCGTGCTCATCGCATCATCCTCGCCGCGCGACATCATCGACGAATCCCTCGCCCGCAGGCGCCCCGCGCTCGAGCCGCCGCCCGGACGCCGGAACGGCCCCCCGCGGCCGCCGGGCCAGGGCCGGTTCATGCACGTCGTGGTCCCGGGCCTGCTCATGCTCGGCGTCGCCGCGGCCGCGATCATCGCCGGCACGCGCGGTGGGTTCGAGCAGGATTCCCCGCAGCAGCCGGTCGAGGCCACGTCGTCGCCGCCGCTCGAGCCGGCGCTCCAGCCGAGCCTCGCCGATTCGAACATTTCGGATTCGAGCTCGAGCGATACGATCGCGCCCATCGCACCGGCGCCGCTCGCGCTCACGCCGACCCCCGCCGACAGCTCGCCCGCGCGGTTCTGCCTGGCGGTGGGCACCTACCTGTTCGTCGATCGCGCCCGCATCATCTCGCGGCAGCTCGAGCGCCGCACGGGGCTCGACGCCTGGGTCGAGCCCGTGGCGAGCGGCGGCGCGCGCAACTACCGCATCATGATCGGCGGCTTCGCCACGCAGGCGCAAGCGGAAAAGGTCGCCGACCGCATGCTGGGCCGCGGGCTCGTGACCGAAGCGATGGTCCAACCGCTGCCGCCCGACCACGTGCGCCAGTAGCACCCGCAGTGCGGGCACGCACGGCCCGAATGGGACGCGACGCGGTGAGCGTGCAGTCTGGCCTCCGCGCGCACGCTGTCGCATGATGCCTCCATGGCGAACGACAGCTCAGTGCACGTCGTCTTCGGCTCCGGGCAGATCGGCGTGCCGCTGGCGCTCGAGTTGGTCCGGCGCGGGCACGAGGTACGCGTGGTGCGCCGCTCGGCCGGGGCCGCGCCCGCGGGCGCCTCGCTCCGCACCGGCGACGCCGGCGATCCCGCGTTCGTGGCCGAGGCCACCCGGGGCGCCACCGCGATCTACCACTGCATGAATCCCGAGTACTCGGCGAGCGCGTGGGAGCGCGAGCTGCCCCGCTGGCGGAGCGCGCTCGTCGCCGCAGCGTCGAGGGAGCGCGCGCGCATCGTGCTGCTCGACAATTTGTACATGCTCGGGCGGCCGGGCGGCGCGCCGCTCTCCGAGACGTCCGCGATTGCGCCGTGCAGCCGGAAGGGCGAGATCCGAGCCCGCGAGTGGCAGGCGTGGCTCGCCGCCCACCACAAGGGCGACGTGCGGGTGACCTGCGGCCGCGGCTCGGACTTCTACGGGCCCGGCGCCACACAGTCCTACTTCGGCGACGCGTTCATGCCGCGCGCGCTCGCGAGCGGCGTGGCCCTGACGCTCGTGCGGCTCGACACGCCGCACACTTACCACTACACGCTCGATGTCGCCGCGGCACTGGCCGAGCTTGGCGAGGCCGCCGATGCCGCGTATGGCCGCTGGTGGATGCTGCCCGCGGCCCCGGCCGAGTCCACGCAGGCGATGCTCGATCGGCTGGGCTCGGCGCTCGGGCGCGAGCTCAAGGTCCAGGCGATGCCCACGCTGGCCATGAAGGGGTTGGCGCTGGTGATGCCGCTCATGCGCGAGCTGGGCGAGATGGGCTACCAGTGGAGCGCGCCGTTCGTGACCGACGACAGCGCGTTCCGCGGTCGCTTCGCGACCCGGCCCACGTCGCTCGACGACGGTGCCCGCGCGATGGCGGAGTGGGCGCGCCAGCATTACGCGGCGCGCTGAGCACCCCCGCTGGGGACACCCACGCGGAGCGCAGGTCCGGTCTAGGAGATGTCAGCCTGCTGGCGCCGGTGGACCCGGACCCCGACCCACGCTTCGCGTGGGCGCCCCGCGCGTGCGTGCCCCCCGGCAGGGGCCCCCGCGCGGCCAACTCGGCGCTGAATCCCGGCCCCGGGCGCGCCGATAACGGCTGCGGGGCACGGCGAACCCACCGCCGCTGCTCCCCCACGTCCATTCGCCGGGGATCCGCTCGCGTGTCTGCCGAAGCCTCCTACCCCTCGATTCCACACTCGGCGTTCGTCGCCACCGCGCTCGCGCGGGCCGTGCTGGGCCTGCTCGAGCGCGGGCTCGGCGCGCGCGCGCCGTTCCTGCTCCTGACGGGCGAGGCGGGAACCGGGAAGACCACGCTCGCCGCCGAGGCGCGTGAGCGCTGGGGCGATCGCGTCACCGCCGAGGAGCTGGCGCTCCCCGCGCCGGCGCCGGTGGCGCTCGCCGCGGCACTGCTCGAGCTCTTCGGCGGCAGCTCCCGCCCCGGGACCAGCGCGACCGCGGTGCAGGAGCGGCTCCTGAACGTGCTCGCGAACTCGACCGCCGGCGGGCGCGTCGCGGTGCTGATCGTCGACGACGCGCACGCGCTCTCGTCGCCGCAGCTCCTCGAGCTCCATCGCATCGCCGCCGTCGCCGCGCACCGCCAGTGCCCGCTCGAGATCCTGCTCGTGGGGCGGCCCGAGCTCGAGACGCGGCTGGAGGAGCCGGCGCTCGATGCGCTGCGCGCCCGCATCTCAGTGCGCGCCCGGATGACGCCGCTCTCGGCCAACGAGACCCGCGAGTACCTGCAGCTGCGACGGAACTCCGCGGGGGGCCCGAGTGCCGGGGTGTTCTCGCGCAAGGCCTGCCGCGACGTTCACAACCTCTCGCTGGGGGTGCCCGCGACGATCGAGGCGCTCGCAGCGGAGGCCACGCGGCGCGCGCTCCTCGCGGGCTCGACCACGGTCTCGCCGGAGCACGTGCGCACCGCGGCGCACGCGCTCCGCTCGGGCAGGGCCGAGGAGACGGCCGCCCCTTCGTCGCCGGCACCGGCTCGCGCGCCGGGGCCCGCAACGATCACGCCGATCCCGCGGGGGGAGCGCATGCAAACCCCGGGTGCGACCGGAGCGTCGTCCGCGTCCGCCGGCGCGCGCCGCGGAAGACAGCCAGGGCTTATCCGCAGGCTCAGGAG
>DATDEX010000444.1:0-4075 GCA_036522895.1 Candidatus Eiseniibacteriota bacterium
CGACCCGGCCAGGCGCTGCACGGTGAGCAGCGGCTGGGCGAGCCGCAGGACCACGGCGTCCGGGCGCGCGAGCGGCACGGCACAGTAGAGGTACTCCACCCCGAGCGTGTGCGAGCGGCGCACGCTCACGCCCACGCGCCCCGCGAGCGCGGCCGCCATCTCCGGGCGGCCGGCGTGGTTCTCCATGCTCGCGGCGACCGCGCGCGAGTCCGCCAGCACCCTGCCGTCGCCGGCCATGAGCGTCACGCGCAGCGCGAGCCGCGAATCCAGGCTGTCGGCGTATTCCTGCCAGCCCCGCGCGGCGCCGGGCGCGGCGGTGCGCGCGGCCTCGCGCGCCGTGCGCTCGAGGATGTCGCTCGCGCGCGCGATGAGCCAGCGGCGCTGGGTCGCGTGCTCGAGCAGGGCGAGCAACGTGACCGCGGCGAGGACGACGAGCGCCGGCACGATGAGCAGCCGGGCGCGGAGCGACAACGTCACGCGGGGCCCTCGGGCACGGGCGGCACGAACTTGTAGCCCGCGCCCAGCACGGTCTCGATGCAGCCGTGCGCGTCGCCGAGCTTGGCGCGCAGCCGGCGCACGTGAACGTCCACCGTGCGCGTCTCGCCCACGTAGTCGTAGCCCCACACCTTGCGCAGCAGCTCGTCCCGCGTGAGCGCCCGGCGCGGATGACGCGCGAGGAACGCGAGCAGGTCGAACTCGCGCGGCGTGAGCCCGAGCGGGACGTCCGCGAGCCGGGCCTCGTGCGCGTCCAGGTCCACGGTGAGCGGGCCCCACACGATGGCGTGCGCCATGCCGGTGGGCCGGGCGCGGCGCACGAGCGCCTTGACCCGGGCGACCAGCTCGCGGGGGCTGAACGGCTTCGTGAGGTAGTCGTCCGCGCCGTGCTCGAAGCCGAGCAGCTTGTCCATCTCGGCCGAGCGCGCCGTCAGCACGAGCACGGGCAGATCGTGCGTCGTGGGCTCCGAGCGCAGCTCGCGCAGGATCTCGAGGCCGTTCGCACCCGGCAGCATGAGGTCCAGCACCAGCGCGTCCGGGCGCGAGGCGAAGAGCTGGGTGAGGCCCTCCTCGCCGTCGGCCGCCGCGGCGACGCGGTAGCCGGCCTTCTCGAGGTTGTAACGGACGAGGTCGCGGATGTCCTTCTCGTCCTCGATCACCATCACGAGCTCGCTCACGCGCGCATCCTCCACGAGCATGCTACGCACTCCGCGCGGCGCGCGTCCATCGGCGACTTGCCGCATTGCGGGCGCCCGAGGTGCTACAGTTCCACCTGCACGACCATGGCATTGCATCCCGGCATCGGCACCCCGGTCCTCGACCGGCTCGGCCCCCGCGACGTCCCCGAGGTGTTGTCGTTCCTCGAGGACGAACCGGTGCTGAACGTCTACCTCATCGCGCTCGTGCTGCGCGACGCGCTCGCCCGCCCGAACGACGCCTGGTGGGGCGCGCGCCGCGAGGGCCGGCTCTCCGCGCTGCTGTTCGTGGGCGCCCACTCCGGGGCGGTGCTGCCCGCCGGCGACGACCCCCAGGCGCACCGCCTGCTCGGCCAGCGCGCGAGCGAGGCGAAGCTCGCACGGCCGACCCGGCTCCAGATCATCGGGCCACGCGCCGCGGTCGCCGCCGTCCGCGAGCATTTCCCCGCCCCCGGCGCGGAGGCGCGGCTCGAGCGGAACCAGGTCTACCTGGCACTCGACCATTCGCCCGGCACCCCGGGCACGATCGCCCCGGAGCTGCGGAACGCACGCCGCGAGGACTACGCGTTCGTCTACCACGCCGGCGCCGAGCTGCGCGCGGAGGAGCTGCTCGAGGATCCGCGCGAGATCGACCCGGTCGCCTACGCACGCCGGGTCGAGGAGGAGTGCCGCGACGGCTGGACGTGGGTGTGGCGCGACGCGCGCGGCCTGTGTTTCCGCGCCGGCATCAGCGCGCTCACCGCCGAGGCCGCGCAGGTCTCGGGCGTCTACGTGCCGCCGGCGCTCCGGGGGCAGCGCATCGCCTCGCGCGCGCTCGCCGAGCTCTGCGCCCGGCTGCTCCTGCGCTCGCGGGCGGTCTGCCTGTTCGTCAACGACGTGAACACCCCGGCGCTGGCGCTCTACCGCCGGCTGGGGTTCCGCGAGCTGGCGCCGTGGGCGTCGGCGTTCTACCCGCGCCAGGGGGAGTGAGCGGCCCGGGATTGCCGGTATCCGTAAAGCGTGCCGCCCCCGGCACGGGAAGGTTCATCCGGCCGCGGCGAAAGCCGATACACTGGCATGGGCCCGAACGGAACGGAGGAGCGCGTGCGCATCGCCGCGATCGACATCGGCACCAACTCGATCCACATGGTGATCGCCGACGCCACGCGCGGCGAAACGTTCGCGGTGCTGGACCGCGAGCGCGAGGTCGTGCAGGTGGGCCGCGGCTCGTTCCACGACGGGCGCCTGCGCGGGGACGCGATGCGCCGCACCGCCGCGGCGCTCCGCCGCTTCGTGCAGCTCGCGCGCCGCCATGCCGTGGATCGCATCCTCTGCACCGCCACCGCGGCGGTGCGCGAGGCGAAGAACGGCGGCGACTTTCTCCGCCTCGCCCGCCGCGAGTCCGGCGTCTCCCCGCGCGTCATCCCGCACGAGGAGGAGGGCCGCCTGATCCACCTCGCGGTGCAGGCGGCGCTGCGGCTCGACGACCGCCCCGCCCTGCTCGTCGACATCGGCGGCGGCAGCGCCCAGCTCGTGCACGTGCGCGGCGGCGAGCTCGTGCGCGTCGTCGGCGTGCCGCTCGGCGCGCTGCGGCTCACCGAAACGCGGCTCGCGCACGATCCGCCGACGGAGCACGAGATCGAGGGGTTGCGGCGGCACGTGCGCAAGCAGCTGCGCGCCGCGTTCGAGACCCTGGGCGAGCCCGCTCCCGAACGCGTCTACGGCTCGTCCGGCTCGATCCACGCGCTCGCGTCGCTCGCCCACTGGGAGGAGCGCGGCCGCGGCCTGCCGCAGGTGAACGGACACGTGCTCCAGCTCTCGGCGCTCGCCGACCTCACCCGCCGCCTCGAGGGCATGCGGCGGGACGAGCGCGAGCGGCTCCCCGGCATCGACGAGGCGCGGGCGGAGATCCTGCTGCCCGGCGCGATCGTGCTGGAACACGTGCTCCGCCTCGCGGGCGCCAAGGAGATCACGCTCTCCGACTACGGCGTGCGCGAGGGCCTCGTCACGGACTGGATCCGCTGGCACGCGAAGGAGCTCGCGACGCTCGAGGCCGCGGGGGACGTGCGGCTCGGGAGCGTGCTCGGGCTCCTCGCGCGCTTCGACCAGAGCGGCCGGCACGCGCGCCACGTCGCCGCGTTGTCGCTGCGGCTCTTCGACGAGCTCGCGCCCTGGCACGAGCTCGGACGGCGCGAGCGAGAATGGCTCCAGTACGCGGCGCTCCTCCACGACCTGGGCTCGGCCATCGCCTACGACGGCCACGCGAAGCACTCCGCGTACGCGATCCGCCACGGCGGCCTGCGCGGGCTCACCGCGGAGGAGACCGACATCGTCGCCTCGATCGCGCGCCACCACGGCGGCAGCCGCCCCCGGCGGCGGCGCGACGAGGACTACGCCGCGCTCCCCCGCCGGGCACGGCGCGCGGTGCGCTGGCTCTCGGCGATGCTCCGCGTCGCCGAGGGGCTCGATCGCAGCCACTACCAGCTCGTGCGCGATCTCCACGTGCGCCGGCGCGGGGACACGGTCGTGATCGTGGCCGACGCGGGCCGGCACAGCCAGCTCGAGCTGTGGGCCGGCCGCCGGCGCGCCGCCGACCTGGCGCGGCTCCTCGGCCGGACGGTGTCGATCAGGCCCGCCGCGAGCGAGCGAGCGGGTGCGCGCGTGCGGCGCCTCGCCGCCGAAGCGATCGGAGCGCCGCCTGCCGCAGCGCTTCGAGTCGTGGCACGAGCGAGCGACCCCGCGGCCCCGAACGGGCGGCGAACGCGATCAGCAACGCGCGATCGCTCATCTGCCCGAGCGATCGCTGCCAGCGCCGCAGCTCCCGCAGCGGCTTCGGCGTCCGCCGCCGCGCCGGCTCCCCCGGCCGCGCCCCGGAACGGTCACGCCCGGCGGCCGCTCGCTCTTCC
>DATDEX010000445.1:0-3048 GCA_036522895.1 Candidatus Eiseniibacteriota bacterium
CGCGTCGCGGCCGGGCCGGCCGCGGGGAACGCGGCCGTGCGGAAGACGGCCGTGCAGAAGACGGCCGTGCGGAAGCCGGCCGCTCGCAAGCCCGCCGTTCGGAAGACGGTGCCCCCGGTGCCGCCGGCGTTCGCCACGCAGCGCGCCGGCGCCACGTCGCGCGAGCAGTTGCTGTTCGAGATCCAGCGCGCGCGCGCCAGCGTCAAGGCCGCGATCCAGGGGCTCACCGCCGCGCATGCCATGCGGCCGATGGCGCCCGGCAAGTGGAGCATTTTCGAGGTCGTGCTCCACCTCTCCGAGCGCGATCGGGTGCGGCTCGAGGAGTTCGGGCGGACGCTCGCCGGTCAGCCGCGGTCGTGGGCCGGGATCGAGGATCCGGAGATGGCGGCGGTGAACGAGGCGCACCTCTCGCCGCTCCGCGCCCACACCTGGGAGGAGGCCGTGCGCCGGCTCGACTCGCTCCGCGAGGAGCTGCTGCTGCGCGTGGCCGAGGTGCCCGCGCGGCCGGACGACGTCTGGCAGCGCGGCCACGCGTTCGGCGACATGATGTGGGGACTTCCCGAGCACGATCGGCACCACGCCGACCAGATCAAGCGGGCCCGCATGGAAAGCGCGTCCCCCGCGGAGGAGCTCGATGTCTGAAACGCTGGCCCCGGTCAAGCCGGGCCGACTCATTATCGACGGCGTCGCGGTGGATGCCGCATCGGGGGCCACGTTCACGACCGTGAACCCGGCCACCGAGGAGCCCATCACGACCGTCGCCGAGGCCGGGGCCGAGGACGTCGATCGCGCCGTCCGGGCCGCGCGCGCCGCGCTCGAGGGGCCGTGGGCGAAACTCAAGCCCATCGAGCGCTCGCGCCTGCTCTGGAAGCTCGGCGACCTCGTACTCGCGCACGCGGACGAGCTCGCGCGCCTCGAGACGCTCGACAACGGCAAGCCGATCTTCGAATCGCGCTTCGTCGACATCGACATGGTGGCGCGCTGCTTCCACTACTTCTCCGGCTGGGCCACCAAGCTCGCGGGCGACACCACCGCGGTGAATCCCGGCTGGTTCACGTACACACTCCGCGAGCCCGTCGGGGTCGTGGGCGCGATCATCCCGTGGAACTTCCCGATGATCATGGTGGGCTGGAAGGCGGCGCCGGCGCTCGCCGCGGGGAACACGATCGTGATCAAGCCGGCCGAGCTCACCCCGCTCACCGCGATCCGCATCGCCGAGCTGGCGCTCGAGGCCGGCGTGCCGCCGGGCGTGTTCAACGTCGTGCCGGGGAAGGGCCGCATCGCGGGCGAGGCGCTCGTGAGGCACCCGATGGTGGACAAGCTGACGTTCACGGGCTCGACCGAGGTCGGCCAGCACATCATGCGCACCGCGGCCGACACGGTGAAGAAGGTGACGCTCGAGCTGGGCGGCAAGTCGCCCAACATCGTGTTCGCAGACGCCGACCTCGACGCCGCGCTGCGCGGCGCCACGCTCGGGATCTTCTACGGCAAGGGCGAGGTGTGCGCGGCGGGCTCGCGTCTGCTCGTGGAAAAGCCGATCTACGACGAGTTCGTGGCCAAGCTCGCCGAGCGCGCGAAGAAGCTCGTGCCCTCCGACCCGCTCGATCCCAAGTCGCGGCTCGGCTCGCTCGTCTCCAGGGCGCAGATGGAGAAGGTCCTCGGCTATGTCGAGGCGGGGGTCAAGGAGGGCGCGCAGCTCGTCGCCGGCGGGAAGGCGCAGCCGGTGAACGGCAAGGGCGCGTTCGTGCAGGCCACCGTGCTCGCCGGCGTGGACAACCGCATGAAGGTGGCGCAGGAGGAGATCTTCGGACCCGTGCTGGCCGTGATCCCGTTCGACGGCGTGGACGACGCGGTCGCCAAGGCGAACGACGTGATGTACGGGCTCGCCTCGGGCGTGTGGACGCGCGACCTGCGGAAGGCCCACACGATGGCCCGGCGGCTCGCCGCGGGCACGGTGTGGGTGAACATGTACAATTTCTACGACCCCGCCATGCCGTTCGGCGGCGTGAAGGGCTCCGGGTTCGGCCGCGACCTCGGCGAGGCGTGCTTGAACGAGTACACGCAGGTGAAGAGCGTGTGGATGAATCTCGAGTGAGGATCCGGCCATGGGCCGCCTGAGCATCGTCGTGCTGTTCACCCCGGACGTGGCACGGCAGCAGGAATTCTACGAGAAGAGCCTCGGGCTTTCCGCCGCGGCGGCTTCCGCGCGCTGGGTGCAGTTCGGCACCCGTGACGCGGCGCTGGCGCTGCGCGCGCTCGCCGACGGCGAGGCCCCGCGCATCGAGCTGGGCTTCGACGTGCCGTCGCTCGCCCAGCGCCTCGAGCTGCTCCAGAGCCGCGGCGTGGCGCCCGAGGGACCGGTCGAGGAGTCCGCCGACTGCCGCATTGCCCGCGTGCTCGATCCCGAGGGCAACGTCGTCCAGCTCGTCGAGCGCCGGAAGCCCACGGCGTCCGGGCGCTGGCCGCGCCTCTCGCACGCGATCGTGAACGCGCAGCTCTTCGAGGCCTGCGCCCACTTCTACCACGACTCGCTCGGCTTCAAGATGACCGAGGAGCGCGAGCACTGGATCGAGTTCGAGACCGGGCCGGCGCACCTCACGCTGCACGCGTCGCGCGACGCGGACGGGCTGCCGCTCTCGCCGGACCAGCGCGTGTCGTTCGCGCTCATGGACGACGACCTGGACGCCTGGGCCGACGAGCTGCGCGGGCGCGGTGTGCGGTTCGCCACGTCGCCCACCGACGAGGAGATCGGCCGCATGGCCGAGGTGGAGGACGGCGACGGCTGGTTCGTCGTGTTGCGCGGGCCCGAGCCCGAGGTGCCGTTCGAGGAGGCGCTCGCCCAGGACTACACCGACGAGGATTCGTCGCGCATCGAGCAGATCCGGAAGACCGGAGAGGCCGAGGCCGCGGGGCGTCCCGGGTTCGGCTCGCGAAAGCTCACGAAGAAGAAGACCGAGCGCGTCGCGACGCGCGGCTTCGAGGCGCTCCAGCGCGCGTCGCGCGACACCGATCGCGCGCCCGCGGGGCCCGGCGGCGGAGCCGGCAGCT
>DATDEX010000446.1:0-5459 GCA_036522895.1 Candidatus Eiseniibacteriota bacterium
CGCCGCGGGGTGCGCCGCCCCGCCGCGGCCGCATCCGCCCGGCATTGCGGCGGGCCCGCGCGGCCCTCTACTCTCGGGCCATGACCGCTCCCCCCCAGGTGGCGGAACTGGAACGTCGCCTTCGCTGGCCGGGCCTCTCGACGCTTTTCTTCCTCGGGATCCTCGCGCTGCTCCTCACGCTCGCCGGCGTCTCGCTCTGGCTCCGTCCCGAGCATCCCACGGGATTGCCTGCCGCCCCGCCGTTGCTCGCCTCCGCCGGCCTGCCAGATCCCTCGCTCGGCGTGCTCACCGCCGACCTCCGCTTCCGCGCCGCCGCGCTCGGCGGCGAGCCGGCGCGGCGCACGAGCAGCGCCATGGAGCTCGTGCACGCACGCGAGGCCGAGCGGCTGCTCGAGCACTGGACGCGCCGGCATCCGGGCGAACCCCGCGTTCGCGCGGCCCTGGGCGCACTGGCCCTCGTCCGCCACGACTACGCCGCCGCTGCGATCCACTATCGCGAAGCCTGCGAGCGCGCACCGCACTACGGCGAGGGTCGCCTGGGCTGGGGCGTGGCGCTCGCGCTCGACGCCGAACGGACGAGCGATCCCTGGCACCGCCGCGAGCTCATGCTGCGCGCGATCGCCCAGTTCGCGGCCGTGGACCCGAGCGAACAGGAGTACCTGCCGGCGCTCTACAACCGTGCCCGACTGCTCGCCGAGGTGGGCCGCGCCGCGGACGCCAGGTCGCTCGCCCGCCACTACCTCGCCGCCGATTTCACGAGCCCCTGGGCCCAGCGCCTCCGCGGCGACCTGCTTGAACGCTGAGCGACGCGTGTGGTCCGGCGCGAGCGAACGCGCGGGCCGTCACTCGAGGTCGTCGATCCAGTCCTCCGCCCGGGCCTGCGCGCGCGTCCAGTCGGGCAGCCGCAGTTGGTCGGCCGCGTAGCTCCTGAGCCAGCCGCCGACGAGCCGCTCGACGAGCGTGCCGCGGGGGCGATGGAACTCGAGGAGCGAGATCTTCTCGTCCGCCGGCACGCCGCCCAGGCGCCGCGCCGCGGTGATCGCCTCTTCGAGCCCGCCCAGGCCATCGACGAGCTTGTAGTCGGCGGCCTCGATGCCGAGCCAGGGGATGCCATTCGCGCGCGCGGTGAGGTCCAGCCGCGGAATCTTTCGGCCGTCGAGGACGCGCTCGAGGAACGTCTGGTAGAGCCGACCGATCGTCTCCTCCGCGGCCTCGCGGTCCAGCGGCCGCCAGTCGCGCGCGGGCGAGAGGCCGCGCATGTACTCGCCGCGATCGAAGTCGTCTTCGTGAACGCCCAGTTTCCGGTAGGCGCCCTCGAACGAGGGCTTGAGGAACAGCACGCCGATCGAGCCGGTGACCGTGTTCTGATCGGCGTAGATCTGGCTCGCGTGCGCCGACATGAAGTAGCCGCCGCTCGCGGCCACCGAGCCCATGGACACCACGAGCGGCTTGCCCGTCTCCTTCCGGAGACGCTGGACCGCGTGATCCATGAGGTAGGACGCGGTCGCCGAGCCGCCCGGGCTCTCGATGCGCAGCACGACCGCCTTGACGCTCGGGGTGTGGAACGCGCGCTCGAGCTGCGCGGTGATCGTCTGATCGCCCATGACGCTCCCGTCCAGCGCGTCGCTGCCGCTCTTCCCGTCCACGATGGGCCCGCCCGCGTACACCACCGCCACGCGCGCGGGCGTGGCCCAGCGAACGCGGGCCTCGGGCGCCCGGCGGAGGTCCACGGTGCGCGGCTTCGCCCCGAGCCCGGTGAGGTGGCCCAGCTCGGCGAGCGCCCGCTCGCGCCAGCCGACCGAATCGATGACGCCCAACTGCGCGAGCTCGAGGCTCTCGTGGTCCTGGCCGTCGAGCACCGTGAGCAGCCGGTCGGGGTCGATCCCCCGGCCCTTGCTCACCGTGCGGACGAACAGCTCCTGCCGCTGGGTGAGCAGATGCTGGATCACGGTCGTGTCCTGCGGCGGCGTCGAATCCACGCTCAGGTTCCGGTATGCGCTCTTGTACTCGCCGATGCTCACGCGGTCCACCTTGATGCCGAACCGACCCAGCGCCTGCTTGTAGTAACGGCGCTCGGCGCGGAGCCCCATCCCCACGAACTCCGCCGCGGGTGACGCGTAGGCCTTCGAGGCGGCGCTCGCCATGTAGAGGTCGCCGCGGCCGCCGCCGTACTGCATGTACGCCACGACGGGCTTGCCCGCCTGCTTGAGCCGCACGAGCCGCGGCCGCAGCTCCTCGAGCTGCGCCATGCCGGTCACGCCGCCGAGCTCGAGGAACACGCCGCGCGTGAGCGGATCGCGGAGCGCGCGCTCGAGCTGTTCGTGGAGCGGCGCGGACGGGCGCCCGCCGCCGCCGCCGAGCAATCCTCCGCCGAGCGCCTCGTCCGCGAGCGGGCCGCTCATGCGGACGAGCGCCACGCGCTGCTTCGCGCGCATCCCGACGAGCGCACGATCCTCGCCCGCGTGCGACGACAGCGCGTAGCTCTCGTAAGCGCGGTCGCCGTTCGCGCGCGCCTGGGCCACGCTGGCGCTGCCGTTCACCCCGCGCAACGTGACGCCCAGCTTGAGCGAGCGGTGGTCCTCGGCCATCGCCCGCAGCTCGAGACCGCGCACGAGCTCGAGCGATGCGCCCACGCGCACGCGCGCCTGGGCCCAGTCGCCGTCCTCGACCATGGTCACGTCGCCGGTGAGCGTGAAGCGCGTGCCGGCCCCCGCCGCGCGGTCGCGCGAGAGGGCGAGCGGCCGCAGCCCCACGCCGATCGTGTACTCGCGCGGCAGGCGGATGCCGCGGAACTCGGGCTGGAAGAGGTGCGCCAGCGTGAACCCGGCGCTGCCCCACGGCGTCGGGCGGAACAGCAGGCCCGCGCGATCGTCGAGGTCGCGTTCGCGGCGCGGCTGCCCCGCGACGAGTTCGTAGCCGGACCAGCCGACGCGGAAGCGCTCGCTCCCGGCGGAGAAGCCGAGGCCGTACGTTTGCGACGTGTCGCGCTGGCGCGTGAACCCGAACGCGAGCCGGCGCCACGTGCCGATGCCGGTGTTCCACTCGCGGTGCTCGTCGCGCCTCGCCCACGCGACGAGCAGCTCGCCCGGGTAGCGCTGGCCGATCGCCGCCGGGTTGAAGAGGTAGGCCCGGGCGTCGTCGGTCCCGGCGACGCTCTCGTCGCCGAAGATCGCGAGCGGCAGCGAGGGCGTGACCGCGGCCGCGTGCGCGACCTGCCCCGCGCCGGCGAGGACGGCGAGCGCGAGCGCGAACGCGAGCGGCGCGGCGCGGCGGGACCACGCGATGCGGCGAACGCTCACGCCGAGACGCTCACGCCGAGCTTCGGACAGTGTGGCGCGAGCGGGCAGGCGCTGCACCGGGGTTTCCGGGCCTGGCACACCGCGCGGCCGTGCAGGATCAGCCAGTGCGAGAACAGGGTCCATCGCTCGCGCGGCACGAGAGGCATGAGCGCGAACTCGATCTTCACCGGATCGGTCTCGTTCGTGAGCCCGAGCCGGTTCGCGAGCCGCGCGACGTGCGTGTCCACCACGACGCCGGGGACGCCGTAGGCGTTTCCGAGCACCACGTTCGCGGTCTTCCGTCCCACCCCCCGGAGCGCGGTGAGCGCTTCGAGCGTGCGCGGCACCTCGCCGCCGTGCTTCTGCACGATGTCGGCGCACGCCTCGCGGATGGATTTCGCCTTGTTGCGAAAGAAGCCGGTCGAGTGGATCGCCTTCTCGAGCGCCGCGGGATCGGCCGCCGCGAACGCCGCGGCGTCCGGGTACGCGGCGAACAACGCCGGCGTGACCATGTTCACGCGCTCGTCGGTGCACTGGGCGGAGAGGATCGTGGCGATGAGGAGCTGGAGCGGCGAGGTGAAGTCGAGCGCGCACTCGGCGTCCGGGTAGAGCTCGTGCAGTTGCTCGAGGATCGCGTTCACCCGTACGGGGTCGGGGGTGAGGAAGCGGCGGCGCTTCACCGCGTGCGGGGCGAGCGCCACCTTCTTGCGCGTCGCCGTCTTGCGAGCGGGTGTCGGCCGGCGCGCCCCTTGCGCGACGTGCCCCGCCCGCGGGCTCGCCGCGCGCGACTTCCCGGGGGTGGAGCGGACCCGCGGCGATTGCGGCAGCTTGCTCGCGGGCTTGCTCTTCCGGCGCGATCGAGGGGAACGGCGGGCCATGGCGGCGAGCGTAGCGGAGGGCCCCGGCGCTCGCCAGCGCCGGGGCCCTCGCATGAACCCCGCCGGACTCGGACCCGCGTGATTCGCCTAGAACCCCCACGCGACGCCGAAGCGCGCGCCCATGCCGTCGCCGTTCACCGTCTCGTGCACCTTCTGGTTCGTGGCGTCGTCGGTGACGTCGCGGCTCAGCTCGGCGCCGTTCACGTACACCTCGCCGGTCAGCCGCGTGCGGCCTCCCATCGGGATGCCCACGCCGCCCCACGCCTGCCAGCCCCAGCCGCCGAACGTGCCCTGGAACGACTGGCCGCTCGTGAAGTCGTCGCCCGAGAGCACGAGCACCTGGTAGCCGCCGCCGCCGCCGAAGTAGGGCACGATCCCGAGATCGCTCGGGGCCGAGATCTGCACGAAGCCCATGACCGGGAACATGTTCACCGAGGCCTGCGCGATCTTCTGCTTCACGTCGATCGGTACGCCGCCGGGGCCGTTCGTGGTCCGCGTGACGTTCGAGACGTTCTCGGACTTGTGGATCCAGTCCACGCCGAGGCCGAGTTGCAGGTTCTCGTCGATCATCGGGCCGCCGCGGATGCCGAGGTCGAAGCGCGGGGTCTGCGTGCCGTCCGGATCGAAGAAGCCCGCGTGGAGCTGGCTGACCCCCGAGGACTCCGGGTGGTGGCGATAGCCGTGCCCGCGCGGCACGTAGTGCACCCCCGAGAAGTCGACGTGCGCGGGCGCCGGCAGTTGCGCGAGGGCCAGCGTCACCGGCGTTTCGGGGGAGGCGGGCTCGCCTGCGAATGGCACGAGCCGCGTGATCATGTCCGACACGGCGGCCGAGGGCAGCGCGAGCGGGGAGGGATCAGGTCGCACGTCCGCCCGCACGGCGGCCGGGACCAGCAGGGTGGCCGCGAGCGCGGCGAGGATCAAGCGGGATGGAGGGTTCATGGTCGTTCTCCCAGTCGGCTTCGGTCCGCGATCGAGGTCGGTCGTCGGCGCAAGGGGGCCGGAATGAGTCCTGCTCGCTGACATGGCACGCGCCGTGCCGGAAGCGGGTGGAACGCGCAACGTTCGATGGCGACCGCACGTAACGCTAGCGCAATCGCCGGCCGCGCGTGCGGTTCCGGCCAGCCCTCGTAGCCATTCCGACGCGCACTGTTGCGGGCGTGCCGCACCCCGGCTAGCGTCCGCGGCTCCTTCCCCACCCCGGCCCCAGGATCCGCCCGTGACCGAGACGCGCTCCCGCTTCGCGCTCACCCGTCGTGCCGCCGCGCTCGTCGCCGTCCTGCTCGCCGGCGTCGTGGGGGCGTCG
>DATDEX010000447.1:0-3978 GCA_036522895.1 Candidatus Eiseniibacteriota bacterium
GGCGCGATCCGCCCGTAGATCACGCGGCCCGCACCGCGCGGCGCCAGCGGCAGCACGAGCCGTTCCGGTCGGTCGCGGACGATCGCCCGCGCGCTCGCGGTGTCGGCTCTCTCGGGACGCCCCGCGGCCGGGACGTCGCGGCGCGCACAGGCACCCCCGGCGAGGAGCATCGCCGATGCGCAGAGCACCCGGCACTCGTGATCGAATCGCATCGGGCGATGCTAGCGGCGCGACCGCCCCCGAGGAAGCCACGAGCCTGCGCCCGCGACCGCCGACCTCGGCTTCACGAGTCGCCGCAGCACGCTGGCCGGCCGCGAGTTCCAGAGATTCCCCCGGCGCGCCCGGCGAGCGCCGGGCCGTGCCGTGCGAGCCCTCGAAGTCGACCCGGGGCACGGGACACGCGCAGGTGGTATTCGTGCGGCAGCGTGTTCAGCCGTTGAAATGGCCCCGTGGGGTCGTCATTCCAAGTTGTCGTGCGCGGGGCCGAGGTCTAGCTTCAAGCCATGACCAGCCGAGACCGGGTGCTGGCCGCACTGCGTGGCGGAGCGGTCGACCGCCCGCCGCTATCGTTCTGGGGCCACGTGTACCACCGCGAGTCGTCGGCCGACGACCTGGTGGCGCACACGCTCGAGCGCTGGCGCCGCTTCCGCTGGGACTGGGTGAAGCTCAACCCGCGGAAGCACTATCACGTCGAACCGTGGGGTGTGCGCTACCACTACACGGGCGTGCCGGATGAGAAGCCCACGGTCGCCACCTACCCGGTGCACGCTCCCGCGGACTGGGACCGGATCGGCGAGGTGCCGCACGACGCGGGGGCACTGGGCGAACAGCTCGATGCCGTGCGAAAGCTCCGCGCGGCGCTCCCGGCCGAGGTGCCGTTGCTGCAAACCGTGTTCACGCCACTCGCGATCCTCGCCGAGCTGACCGAGCCGCCGGAAGCCCTGCGCGATCTCCTCGACGTGGAGCCCGCGCGGATCGAGCGCGCGCTCGAGGCGGTCACGCGGACGTTCGAGCGCTACGTCGCCGAGGTCATGCGCGCCGGCGCGGATGGCATTTACCTTGCAACCACGGACTGGGGTTCGCGTTCGTTCATGACGCCCGCGCGGTTGCGTCGCTGGTCACGCCCGTACGACCTGCGGCTCCTCGCGGCGGCGGGCGAAACGCCATACCACACCTTGCACGTTTGCACGTCCGAGGCGCTCCTCGCCGAGTTCGCCGACTATCCGGTCGGCGCCTTCTCGTGGGACGCCACGGTGCCGAGCAATCCCTCTTTGGCTCAAGGCCTGGCGCTCGTGAAGGGCGCGGTCATGGGTGGCATCGGCCACGAGACCGAGCTTCAGCGCGGGCCCAGGGCCGCGATCTCCGCCTACCACCGCTCGCTCGAAGCGACCGGCGGCAGGCGCTGGCTGTTCGCGCCGGGCTGTTCGATCCCCCCGCAAACGCCCGAGGCCACCCTCGCGGCGTTGCGTGACGAGGTCGAGCACGCCCCGACGCCGGAAGGGCGCCCCTAGGGTTAATCCCCGCGGGGCGTTCGGATTCACCCGCGTTCGCTCCCACGCGGGTGGAGAGGAGGTGCCCGTATGTCCCGCACCGCGTTCGTCCCGCTCCTGGTGCTCGCGTCGCTGCTCGTGGCCGGCGACGCGCTGGCGCAGACCGACCTCAAACCCCGACCCAACTCCCAACCGGCCCCGGTGGTGTCGCACCAGCCCGGGCGCGCCGCCGCGGATCGCGAGCGCGTCACGGCGCGCGTCGCGGTCGGCGAGCGCGCCCCCGACTTCGAGCTCGACCAGCTCGACGGCAAGCCGCTCCGGCTCTCCCGGCTGCGTGGCGACTGGGTGATGCTGTTCTTCGTCGAGCGCCGTGAATCGCTCGACGTCGTCGAGCCGGTCGCGCACGCGCTCGGAGCGAAGGGCGTGCGCACGCTGGCCGTCTGCTTCGACAAGGGCTACGTCCTCGCCCACCACCTGGCCGGGCGCGAGCTGTCCTTCGTGCCGCTCGCCGATCCGACCGGCGACATCCTGGCGCTCTACGGGCTCCTGGACGGCGACGTGCCGCAGCCCGGCTTCGTGCTCATCAATCCGCGCGGCGAGGTGCGCCTCGCGATGCTCGGGCACGGCCTGCCGAGCGCGGACGCGTCGCGCATGGTGCAGTACTCGCTCGGCGGGGATTGACGGAGCGGAGCGGCCCCACCGAGGCGTGAGCGCCGGTCGCCCGCCGGCGCTCGCCGTCGGGTGCGGCGACGATGTCGCCTACGCGGCCCGGCGCTGGCCGTTGGACTCGAACAGTGCCCGGAGCGCGCCCTCCACGTCGCCGAACGAGAACGGCTTCCCCATGACGAGGTCCACGCCGCGCGAGGCGGCGGCATCCTCCTCGAGCTGGAAGCCCCAGCCGGAGACGAGCACGACCGCGCACTCCGGCCGCCGCGACTTGACCACCGAGGCCAGGTCCCAGCCGTTCACCTCCGGCATGCCGAGGTCGGTGAACACCACGTCGAATGCCTCGCCGCGGAGCACCTCCACCGCGGCCGGTCCGCCGAGCGCCGCAGCGACGTGGTGGCCCATGCCGCGCAGCATCTCCGCGAGCACCGAGAGCACGGACTCCTCGTCGTCCGCCACCAGCACGCGCATCGCCGTCGGCGCCGGGCCCTCGGCGAGCGGGCCCAGCTCCACCGGGACGGCGCCGACCGGAAACGTGAGCGTGAAGAGCGTCCCGTTGCCGGGCGAGCTCTGGACGTCGATCCGGCCGCGGTGCCGGGCCACGATGCCGTAGGCCACCGACAACCCGAGACCCGTGCCCTTCACCTCCTTGGTGGTGAAGAACGGATCGAACACCCGCGCCCGCGTGTCGGCGTCCATGCCCACGCCGGTGTCGCGCACCTGCACGCGGACGGCCCCGTCCTCGTCCGAGCTGCTGATCGAGAGGTCGCCCCCCGCGGGCATCGCGTCCACGGCGTTCAAGACCATGTTCGTGAACACCTCGCGCAGCTCCGAGGCGGCGCCGGCGATCGTCCGCGTCGCCTTGAGCTCGAGCAGCACGTTCACCACGACGCCCTTCCGCTTGGCGCCCGCCTCCCACGCCGGGCGCGTGAGCTCCACCACGCCGTAGAGCACGCGGTTCACGTCGAGCGTCTCGAAGCGCTCGTCCTGGCGGACCCGCGTGAACTCCTGCACGCGGCGCACGGTTTGGGCGCCGTCCAACGCCGCCTGCTCGACCACGCCGAGCTGGCGGCGGATCTCGGGGTCGTTCACGCTCTGGAGCAAGAGCTGCGTGCGGCCGAGGATCGCGGCGAGGATGTTGTTGAAGTCGTGCGCCACGCCGCCGGCCATCTCGCCGAGCGCGTTGAGTTTCGCCGACTGCACGAGCTGCACCTGGGTGGCGCGCAGCTCGTCGTAGGCGAGCTTCATGCTCTCGTAGAGGCGCGCGTTCGCGATCGCGGCGCTGCACTGGCCCGCGAAGAGCGTGGCCAGCTCCAGGTCCTCCTGCTGGAAGCCGCGGGTGCCGAGGCGCGAGAGCGTGATCACGCCCAGGACGTGCTCGCGCGACATGAGCGGCACGCAGAGGAGGGCGCTCTCCTCGGGCGGCGTGCCGGGGACGGTGAGCGAGCGCGGGTCGCCCTCGGCGTCGTTCACGATCTCGCCGCGACCGGTGAGCGCGACCGTGCCCGTGATGCCTTCGCCGAGCTTCAGGCGCACGGCGAGCATCTCCTCCACGTAGCTCCGCGCGTCGCACACCGCCGGCGTCAGCAGCTTCTCGCGATCGTCGTAGAGGAACACGGTGCACTCGTCGGTCTGGATCACCTGCCGGATCTGCTTGGCGATCGTGGTCAGGATGGTGTTGAGGTCGAGCGTGTTGACCACGGCGCGGCTCACGGTGAGGAGCGCACCCAGGCTCTCGCGCTGGCTCTTCTCGCGCTCGAGGAACGCCTCGAGCGGCACCTCGGGCAGCGGCTCGCCCGGCGCGCGGAGCCGCAACCAGCGG
>DATDEX010000448.1:0-13615 GCA_036522895.1 Candidatus Eiseniibacteriota bacterium
GGGCCTGCGCCGCGGCGGAGCGCGGGCCCAGCGCCGCGAGGCACGTCAGGACCACGGCCAGGAAGGATGCTGCCTTCCGCGACCGCTCGGGACGTTGCGAGGGTTCTGGCACTCGGGGCTCTCCTGTGGCCACGGTCGGGATGCGAGCTGCGCCACACCCGCGGGAACGCGTCCCTGGTGCTCGCGGTGTCGGGCGGCGTGGCCATGCTGGGGGGAGTCGACCGGCGATGATGGACAAGAGGAGGCCCCTTGTCCAGCGCGCGTCCGCTCGCGAAACGCCTGTCGGCATACCCCTTTGCGCCCCGCGATGTTCCCGAGTCGCCGTCGCGGCCGACAAGCGAACCGCCGGCCCCCTCGAGCGGGAGGCCGGCGGCGTGTCACGACTTCGTTATCGCTTAAGCGCTCGGCACCGGTGGCGCGGCCGGGGTGGGCGCCGGAGCGCCCGCGGCGGACGGCGCGGCCACGAAGTCGAGCTGGTCGTCCTTGCGCGTCACCTTCACGAGCGACCCCGCGGGGAACTGGCCCCGCAGGATGAACTCGGCGAACGGATCCTCGAGCAGCCGCTGGATCGCCCGCTTCAGGGGGCGGGCGCCCAGCGTCGGATCGAATCCCTTGTCGATCAGGAGCTCCGTGGCCTCGGGCGTGAGCTCGAGCACGATGTCCTGCGTCTTCAGCCGCGCGCTGAACTGGCCGAGCAGGATGTTGACGATCTCCTTCATGTGGTCGCGCACCAGCGCGTGGAACACGATCACGTCGTCGATGCGGTTCAGGAACTCGGGATTGAACGTCTTCTTCAACTCGTCCTGCACCGTGGTCTTGATGCTGCTGAACGCCTGCGCCCCGTCCATCTGCTTGAACCCGAGCTTCTGGCCCCCGCTCATGATCTGCCGTCCGCCGAGGTTCGAGGTCATGATGATGACGGTGTTCTTGAAGTCGACCTTCCGGCGCGAGCTGTCGGTGAGCACGCCGTCGTCGAGGACCTGCAGGAGCACGTTGAACACGTCCGGGTGCGCCTTCTCGACCTCATCGAGCAGCACGACCGAGTAGGGCTTGCGGCGCACCTTCTCGGTGAGCTGCCCGCCCTCTTCGTAGCCCACGTAGCCCGGGGGCGCCCCGACGAGGCGCGACACGGAGAACTTCTCCATGTACTCGCTCATGTCGATGCGGATGAGGGCGTTCTCGTCGTCGAACAGGTAGGTCGCGAGCGCCCGTGCCAGCTCCGTCTTGCCGACGCCGGTGGGCCCGAGGAAGATGAACGAGCCGATCGGCCGCTTGGGATCGCGCAGGCCCACCCGGTTGCGCCGCACGGCGCGCGACACCGCTGAGACCGCCTCGTCCTGGCCGACGATGCGCTTCTTGATCTCCTCCTCCATCCGCAACAGCTTCTGACTTTCCTCCGCCGCGAGCTTCACGACCGGGATGCCGGTCATGATGCTCAGCACGGCCGCGATCTGGTCGTCGTCCACCTGCACGCTCTGGTCGCGCTTGCTCTCCGACCACGACTTCTTGAGGTCGTTCCGGCGCGAGCGCAGATCCTTCTCCTTGTCGCGGAGCCGCGCGGCCTTCTCGTACTCCTGGCCCCGGATCGCCGCCTCCTTCTCCTTCACGACCTCCTCGAGCTTCTTTTCGAGGTCGTGGATCTCGGACGGCACCGTGCTGACCGACAGCCGGGCGCGCGCGCACGCCTCGTCGATGACGTCGATGGCCTTGTCCGGGAAGAAGCGGTCGTTCATGTAGCGGTCGGCGAGCTTCACGGCCTGGACGATCGCGCCGTCGGTGATCTTGACGCCGTGGTGCGCCTCGTACTTGTCGCGGAGTCCCATGAGGATCTGAATCGTGTCCTCGATGCTCGGCTGGTCCACCATGACGGGCTGGAAGCGCCGCTCGAGCGCGCCGTCCTTCTCGATGTACTTGCGGTACTCGTCGAGCGTGGTCGCACCGATGCACTGGAGCTCCCCGCGTGCGAGCGCCGGCTTGAGCATGTTGCTCGCGTCGATGGCCCCTTCGGCGCCGCCCGCGCCGACGATCGTGTGGAGCTCGTCGATGAAAATGACCGTGTCCTTGCTCTCGCGGATCTCGTTCATGACGGTCTTCAACCGCTCCTCGAACTGCCCGCGGTACTTGGTCCCGGCCACGACGGCGGCGAGGTCCAGCGTGACGATGCGCTTGTTCTTGAGGCTCTCCGGCACCTGCGCCGAGATGATGCGCTGCGCGAGGCCCTCGGCGATCGCGGTCTTGCCCACGCCGGGCTCGCCGATCAGCACCGGGTTGTTCTTCTTGCGACGGGAGAGCACCTGCACGACGCGCTCGATCTCCTTCTCGCGGCCGATGACCGGGTCGAGCTTGCCCTCGCGGGCGAGCGCGGTGAGGTCGCGGCCGAACTGGTTCAGGGCCGGCGTCTCCGCCCGCTCCTCGCCTCGTTCGGCGGTCGCCGAGGAGCTCGGCGTGCCGCCGAGGAGCTTGAGCGTCTCCTCGCGCACGCGCTTCCGGTCCACGCCCAGCTCGAGCAGGACCTTCGCGGCGACGCCCTCGCCTTCGCGGATCAGCCCGAGCAGCAGGTGCTCGGTGCCCACGTAGTTGTGGCCGAGCGAGCGCGCCTCCTCCACCGCGAGCTCCAGCACGCGCTTCGCGCGGGGCGTGAACGGGATCTCGCCGATGGTCATGGTGCCGCCCGAGGCGCTCACCATGTTCTCGACCTCCTGCCGGATGCGGTCGAGGTCGAGCCCGAGGTTGTTGAGCACCGTCGCGGCAATGCCCTCGCCCTCGCGGATGACCCCGAGCAGCAGGTGCTCGGTGCCGATGTAGTCGTGCTGGAGACGCGCCGCTTCCTCGCGCGCCAGGTAGATGACCTTGCGGACCCGCTCGGTGAATTTGTCGTGCATGGGGATCGTGGCCCGCCCGCCGCTGGCGGAGGGGCGCTCCTCCTTAAATGGTGTCTATGGTTGGGCGTCCCGGGCCTCGCGCTCCGCGGCGGCCAGCCGCTCACGCACGACCTGGGCTCGATGGATGTTCCGTTCGGACGGCGCCATCTCCGTGCCGACCTGGCGCTGGAGGTGGGCCGGCTGGGTCAGTACGAGCAGCTCGTTCACGACGCGCAGCGGGCACAGGCCGTCGAGTCCCATCGCGACGCCTAGCCGCACCGCCGAGCACAGGTTGATGACTTCCTTGGCTTGGATCGAGCGACAATAGCGAAGCGTCCCGTACGCGCGCCACACTTTGTCCTCGAGCTGGATGCGGGCGTCGCGCAGCATGCGCTCGCGCGCGCGCTCCTCGGTCTCGATGATCTGGCGGGTGACGCGCTCGAGGCTTTCGATCGAGTCGCGCTCGCTCCGGCCGAGCGTGGTCTGGTTCGAGATCTGGAACAGGTTGCCCATGATCTCGCTGTGCTCGCCGTAGAGCCCACGGACGTTCAACCCCACCTGCATGATGCTCTTCAAGACCCGCTGGATCTCCTCGAGCAGCACGAGCGCCGGCAGGTGGATGAGGACCGAAGCGCGCAGCCCCGTGCCGGCGTTGGTCGGGCACGCGGTGAGGTAGCCGATCTCGTCCGAGTAGGCGTAGTCGAGCGACTGGTCGAGATCGTCGTCGGCGGAGTCCGCGAGCGACCACGCCTCGGCGAGCTGGAAGCCGGGCGTGAGCGCCTGGAGCCGCAGGTGATCCTCCTCGTTGATCATGATCGAGACGCGCTCGTCCGGCGCGAGGTAGATGCCGCGCGGGCGCGCGCCGTCGCCGAGCTCGTGCGAGACGAGGTGGCGCTCGACCAGGACCTGGCGCTCGATCGGCGAGCAGTCCTGCATCTTGAGCAGCAGGCCGTTCGCCAGCGTCGTCGAGGGCTGAACGGCGTTCAGGACGCTCGCGAGCACGCCGTGCAGCTGCTCGTCGTGCGCGCGATGCGTGAACGGCACGTCGCGCAGGTTGCGCGCGAGCCGGATGCGGGTGGACAGCACCATGTCGGCGTGCGGGCCCTCGCCCCGAAGCCACGGGGCGCTGGACGCGAACAGCTCCTCGAACGAGCGGGGCGCGCTCACGGAAGGTCTCCCGGCGGGGACGTCTGACGTTCGGTCTCGAGCCGACGGATCTCGTCGCGTAGGCCGGCCGCCTTCTCGAAGTCCTCGCGCTCGACCGCGCGCTGGAGCTCGTCGTGCAGGCGCTGGATCTGGCGCGTGCTCGTCACCACGCCGGCGCCGCGCGCGGGCGACTTGCCGCGGTGGCGCGTGTCGCCGTGAATGCGCCGGAGCAGCGGCCGGAGCTGGAACTGGAACGCCGCGTAGCACTCGCTGCAACCCAGCCGCCCGGTCTCCTTGAACGAGGAGTAGAGGAGCCCGCAGCGGGGGCACTGGACGTGGCCGACGCGCTCCTCGTCCGTGTGGGTCATGGCGTCCACCATGCCCGCCAGCAGGTCGGCGATCTCGAATTTGTGCTGCTGGGCCGGCGAGTGCATGCCCTTCTCCTCGGCACAGCGCTCGCACACGTGGATCTCCGACATCTTGTTGTCGTGGATCTCCGTGAAGTGAACGCTGGCGGGATTCTTGCCGCAGATCTGGCAGAGCATGGCGACCTCTAGGCCGGGTTCAGGCGGCCGTCTTCGAGCCGAAGCACGCGGTCCGCCATGCCGGCGAGCCTATCATTGTGCGTCACCAGCACAACCGTCTGATGCCGGTCGTGTGCCAGCGAGGACAGGAGACTGTGAAGTTGACCCGCCGCGGCCGCGTCGAGGTTCCCGGACGGCTCGTCCGCGAGGAGCAGGCTCGGCTCCGGCGCCAACGCCCGGGCCACCGCCACGCGCTGGGCCTCGCCGCCCGAGAGCTCGGAGGGAACGTGCGCCGCGCGCGATTCGAGCCCGACCGCCGCGAGGACCGCCCGCGCCCTGACCCGGGCCGGCCCGAACGCCTGCCCCGCCAACAGGAGTGGCATCATCACGTTCTCCTCCGCGGTGAACTCCGGCAGCAGGTGGTGGAACTGGAACACGAACCCGAGCTGGCGGGCCCGGAGCAGGCAGCGCCGGGTCTCGTCGAGCGTCTCGAGCCTGAGGCCCGCGAGCTCCACCGTGCCCCGGTCCGGCCGGTCGAGCGTTCCGAGCACGTTCAGGAGCGTGCTCTTCCCCGAGCCCGAGGCCCCGACTATCGCCAGAAGCATGCCACGCGGGACCTCGAGATCGACCCCCTTCAGGACCTCCAGGCGGCCGGCCGGGCCGGTGTAGCCCTTGTGGACGCCGCGTGCCACCAGGGCCGCCGTCGGCTGGGCATCAGACTTAATGGCAATCGGTTCCGCGCCGGAGTTCATGAACTCTCTCAAATCAGCTGGCGGATGGCTTCGATGGGGTCGAGCCGGGACGCCCGCCACGCGGGGTACCAGGCGGCGGCCAGACACAGCCCGAGGGCGGCCAGAATCACGGCGGCGAAGTCGCCCGCCTCCGGCCGGAGCGGCAGCGTCTCGATGAAGTAGACATCCCCCGGGAGGTGGACGAACGGGTAACGCTGGAGCAGCGCGATCATGACGCTCCCGAGCAGCGCCCCCGCCGCCGTCCCGAGCACGCCGATCAGGAGCCCCTCGCCGAGGAACACCGTGAGCACGATCCCCGGCGTGGCGCCCATCGTGCGCAGCACGCCGATGTCGCGGCGCTTCTCGAGCACGACCATGAACAGGGTGCTCACGATGTTGAACGCCGCCACGAGCACGATGAGCGCCAGGATCACGAACATCACGGTCTTCTCGAGCTTCATCCACGTGAACAGGTTCCGGTTCAAGTCGATCCAGTTGTTCGAGCGGAGGTCCTGCCGTCCGGCCGCCTTGCGGAGCCGCTCCGCCTCGGTGGGCGCCGCGAACATGTCCGTGAGCTTGATCTCCACGCCGGTGACGCGGTCCCCCAGCTCGAAGAAGCGCTGGGAGGCCCCGACCGACGTGAATCCGAAGCTCGAGTCGTACGTGTAGAGCCCCGAGGTGAAGAGCCCCACCACGCGGAACGCGCGCAGTTTCGGGGCGTAACCGAACGCCGAGCGATGGTCGTTCTGGAGCGTCGCCAGGAGGACGCGATCCCCGGGCCGGGCGGCGAGCTTCGCCGCGAGCTCCGAGCCCAGCACGATGCCCGGCTCGCCCGAGGACGTGACGTCCGGGATCGAATCCAGCCGGGGGGTGAGCGCGCGGCTCACGGTCGTGACCTCGCGCTCGCTCGCGAGGTCGACGCCCTTCACCACGACGCCCTCCGAGAGCCCGTCGTGGAACACCATCGCCTTGGCGTAGGTGAACGCCGACGCGCCCACGACACCCCGTTCGCGGCCGAGGCGCCGCGCGAGCGCCGGGCCGTCGGGGATGCCGTCCGTCGTGGCGCCGAGGAGCACGACGTGCGCGTCGGTGCCGGCGATCCGCGACTGCACCTCGCCCTCGAAGCCGTTCATGACCGCCAGCACCACGAGCAACGCGGTCACCCCGACGGCCACGCCGGCGATGCTGATGCCGGTGAGCATGCGCACGAAGCCGGTGCGCGGCCGCGCGCGCAGGTACCGCGTGGCGATCCACAGCGGCAGTTTCACCGCGTGCCGGGGCCCGGACCCGGCGGGTGCGCCGGCGCGAGCGCGGGGGCGTCGCCCTCCCCCGCGGCAACCTCCTCGGGACGGTCGTCCTCGACCGGACGACCCTCCTCGGGCCGCAGCTGCGGGAACAGCAGCACGTCGCGGATCGAGTGCGAGTCGGTGGCGAGCATGACGAGCCGGTCGAGGCCGATCCCGACCCCGCCCGCGGGCGGCATGCCGTACTCGAGCGCCCGCAGGTAATCCTCGTCGAGCGGCTGCGCCTCGTCGTCGCCCCGCTCCCGCGCCGCCGCCTGCGCCTCGAACGCGCGCCGCTGCGCGTCGGGGTCGTTCTGCTCGCTGAACGCGTTCGCGAGCTCCATCCCCGCCGCGAACGCCTCGAAGCGCTCGACGACGCGCGGGTTCGCCCGCGAGACGCGCGCGAGCGGCGAGGTCGCCACCGGGTAGTCCACGACGAACGTGGCGTTCTGGAGCTCGGGCTGGACGAGCGCCGAGCAGAGCTCGTCGAGCATCCCCCCCGCGCCCGTCCCCCGGCGCGGGTGGAGGCTCAGCCGCTCGCAATGCCGCGAGAGCACCGCCTCGTCCAGCGTGTGCACGCTCTCGCCGAGCTTCTCGCTCACCGCGTCGAGCATGGACACCCGCCGCCACGGCGGCGTGAAGTCGAGCGTGCGGTCGCCGTAGGGGATCCGGAGCGTGCCGCAGGCGCCTTCGAGCGCGTCGCACACGAGCCGCTCGGTGAGCGCCATCATGTCGTGCACGTCGGCGAACGCCTGGTAGTACTCGAGCAGCGTGAACTCGGGGTTGTGCGAGCGGTCCATGCCCTCGTTCCGGAAGTCGCGCGAGAACTCGTACACCCGCTCGAGCCCGCCGACGAGCAGCCGCTTCAGGTAGAGCTCGTTCGAGACGCGCAGGTAGAGATCCACGTCGAGCGCGTTGTGGCGGGTCACGAACGGGCGGGCGAACGCCCCGCCGTAGAGCGGCTGCAGCACCGGCGTTTCCACCTCGAGGTAGTCGTGCCGGTCGAGGAACGCCCGGATGCGCGACACGATCCGGCCGCGGCGGCGGAACACCTCCCGCACCTCCAGGTTCACGAACAGGTCGGCGTATCGCTGCCGGAACCGCGTCTCCGGGTCGGTGAGCCCGTGCCACTTTTCGGGCAGAGGCCGGATCGACTTGGCGAGGAGCTCGACCTGTTCGGCGCGCACCGTGATCTCGCCGGTGCGCGTGCGGAACAGCGCCCCCCGGACGCCCACCCAGTCGCCGACCTCGAGGAGCTCGTAGCGCGCGAACTGCTCGCCCATGACGTCGCTCCTGAAATACACCTGGATCCGGCCGCTGCCGTCGAGCACGTGCCCGAACCCGGCCTTGCCGTGCCCGCGCCTCGCGACCAACCGGCCGGCGATCTGCACGTGCTCCCCGGGCGCCTCGGTGACGGCGACGCCGCGGCCGAGCAGCTCCGCGGCGTGGTGCGTGACGTCGAAGCGGTACGCGTAGGGCTCGCAACCGAGCGCGCGCCACTCCTCGATCTTGGCCCTTCGCTGGGCCATCAACAGTCGCAGGGACATGGCACCCCGGGGGCTCGCCACTGGCGTCCATCGCGAGTGGAACACGCGACTGTAGGGAGCGGCGGAAACTGCTGTCAACTTTCGCAGTCCGACGTCCGGCTCGCCGTTGGCCGAATGCTGATCCGGGGAGTCCCGCGGGTGCGTTCACCTGCCGCTCACGCAGCCGGCGGGGGGTGTTCCTTGAACCGGGGACCCCGCAAGCGGCCCCAGTTCAAGGAACACCCCCCACCGCCTGCTTCTGTACGGGGTGGAGCGCCACCGAACCACCCCGAACAGAAGCGGCCGGTGGGGGTGAATCGTGAAGTGGGGCCACGAAGTGGGGTCCCCGCTTCACGATTCACCCCCGCCGGCCGCGTGAGCGGCAGGTGATCGCACCCGCGAGACCTTCACGGATCAACCCGGACTCGGGAAGACGTGGTCGGGATACCGTAGGCTCAGAACTTCATCGCCAGCCCGAGCCGGACGTTGCGGCCCTCTTCGTAGACGCGGGGGTCGTGGAGCGGGACCCAGTCGAGGACCTGATCGCCGTTCGTGTCCTGCAGGTAGGCGCCGCCCGCGCGGCCCGTCTCGGTGTAGTAGATCGCGTAGTCGTCGCCGCCGGAGAGGTTCACGTTCGGGTTGAAGCCGTCGCCCCAGGAGAGCGCGGCGATGTTGCGCGCATCGAGGACGTTCCGGGCATCCATGAACAGCGTCAGGTCCTGGCCCCAGACGTGTACGTAGCGGTCCCCCGCGAGCTCGAGCCGCGACGCCGAGGGCAGGCGGCGCGAGTTCTCGAGCCTGGGGTCGCGCCGGCGGTCGTTCCGGAACTGCGGCGTGAACGGCAGCCCGGAGCCGTACGACCACTGCGCGTGCATGCCCCACTGACCCGGGTAGCGGAGCAGCGCCTGGCACGCCAGCGTGTGACGCTGATCCCAGCGGAGCGCGCGCTCCGAGATCGGCAGGTAGAGCTGGCCGCCGTTTACGAACTGCTGCGCCTGGGCGGGGTCGGAGGCGACCCCGGTCGCGATCGAGTAGGTGTAGGCGGCGTCCGCCGAGAAGTGGTGCGAGAAGCCGCGGGCGAGCGACAGCTCGAAGCCGCGCGCGCTCGCGTAGTCGCCGTTCGACCACACGGACACCTGGTTCCCGGCGGCGTCCCGCGCCGGCCGCACCGTGAGCAATCCATAGATGTCGCGAAAGAACACGGTGAACTGGCCATAGAGATCGCGCGAGAACGCGTGCTGGAGCGCCGCCTGGTAGGAGACGTCGGTCTCCGGCGTGAGGTCGGGGTTGCCCTGGGTTCCCACGGTGCTCGCCACGCCCCGGTTCTCGAAGAGCGCCGAGGAGGTCACGGTCTGGTAGGTCCAGCCATAGTTGAAGCTCAACGCGTCGCGGACCGAGACCGGGTACGACACGCCCAGGCGCGGGCTCAGCTGGTGCTTGAACCGCTTCCCGCTCGGCAGCTCCGAGATCGCCACCTGCTGGCCGGGCGAGAACACGTCGAAGCGGAGGCCGGTCGAGAGCACCAGGCCTTCGAACGTCCACAGGTCGTGGACGAACGCGCCGCCCTGCGGGTAGCGGTTCAGGTAGTCGGAGCGCACCGCCCCGGGCAGGCCGTTCGACTCGCCGTTCGGAAACGTGAGCGCGAGATTGCGCACTTCGTGCGCCTGCGCCTCGAGGCCGGCCTTGACGCGGTGGCGCGGCCATTGCTCGCTCGTCAGGTCGCTCTTGAGCGTCCAGGCCTGGGAACGCGAGGACGAGTAGAGCGGGTAGTCGCCGTGCGTCGCGAAGTACGGATTGTTCTCGCTCCCCGGCACGTTGTTGCCGCTCCAGAAGAACGGACTCTGCGTCGAGTACTCCCACGGCTCCTTCCCGCCCACGGAGTTCGTGGTCCGGAACTCGACGCGGGCGAGCCGGGTGTTCGCGACCCACTTCTCGGACGGCGTGAACCGCCATGAGGCGGTGAGCTGGGTGTAGCGGTCGTCCAGCGTCGGCACGTGATCGGCGAGGTTCATCGGGACGTACGACGAGTCGACCGGCGTCGACGACCACGAGCCGTAGCGTGCGCTCGGCGGGGCGCCGCTCGCGACGCCCGCGGTGTCGGCCGTGACCTGCACGAACCCCCGCCGGCTCCAGGAGTGCACGTAGGGCGTCGTGAGGCTCCTATTCGCGATCCCCTCGAGCGTGAGCTTCTGGACCGGTGATGGGGCCCACGCGAGCTTCCACTGGGTGTCGACCCGATCGTCCTGGCGGGCACCGAGCTGGACGAAATCGAGGAGTGTCCGCCGTGGGTGCGTCATGAGCGACGGGGTGGCGCCGTCCTGGAACGTCCCTTCGTAGGTGGCGAACCAGGTCAGCGCGCGGACCGGCGTGGGCCCGCCGGCGTCGAGCGAGACCCGGTCGTAGCGGTCGAACGTCTTCGACGGGTCGCCGTAGCGATCGGTGTCCCAGCGCAGGTCGCCGGCGAACTTCTCCCCGCCCTCGCGCGTCGTCACGACGAGGACGCCGGAGAGCGCGTTGCCGTTTTCCGGGTTGACCCCGCCCGACACGAGCTCCACGCTCGACACGGCCCCGACCGCGACCTGCGCGTTGCGGCTCCCCAGCACGTCGAACGCCTCGACGCCGTCGATCTGGACCTTGAGATCCTCCGCGCGGCTCCCGCGAACGTGCGCCTCGCCGTTCGTGTTCACGACCCCCGGCTGGGTCCCCAGCACTTCCACGATGCTGCCCTGGCGGTAGGTCTCGAAGTTCTCGCGACCCACCTTGTAGTGCGGGCCGATCTGACGCCCGTTCACGCCTGGCGGGTCGCCGCGGGTCTCGAACGGCTTGAGCGTGAGCACGACGCGCTCCGCCCCGAGCGGAACGTCGCGCGTCGCCGTCCCTCCCGCCTCGACCCGCACGCTCACCCGGCCCGGCTCGCGCCCGGTGAGGAGCGCGACCACCTGGTATTCGCCCGGCGGAACGCGATCGAAGCGATATCGCCCCTGAGCGTCGGCCATCGTCTGGAGCCGGAGCCCGGGGAGCTGCACCGTCGCGTACTCCCCCGGACTGCCGGGACCGAGCCAGACGACGCCGCGGATCGTGCCGGTGCCCGCTGCCGGCTCGGCGGCCGCGGCGCGTGGGGACGGGGCGAAGGGCAGCGTGAACAGCAGGGCGAAAGCGAACGACTCGAAACGGATGCCGGAACCGCGTCGCAGCGACATGCCGGGACTCCCAGACCCCGGTCTGGAGTTTCCCGGTGCTGTTTCGAGCTGCGGTGCGGAATGCTCGAGCGGCGCGTGGAATGCTGGCGCACGGCGAGCGGAAATGCGAGGCGCGGGCGTCCCGGCGAACCAGCGCGCGCGCGGTCTGAAGGTACGGCCACGTTCGCGCCGCGCCGACCCCGAGTCAAGCGCGAATGTGGGAAGGCGCGCGGCAGGGCCGCGGGCGCGCTATCGCCGCGGCGCGCCTGCGCGCTCGCGGTCCTCGAGCACCAGCTTGCTCGTCGTCGGGTCCACCGGCACCGGGTACTGGCCGGTGAAGCAGGCCCGGCAGAACCGCCGCGGCTCGCGCTCGGCGGCGAGCATGCCGTCGAGCGACAGGTAGCCGAGCGAGTCGACGCCCAGGAATTCCCGGATCTCGTCCACGGTCTTGAGCGCCCCGATCAACTCGCGCCGGCTCGGCGTGTCGATCCCGTAGAAGCACGGGTGCGTCACGGGCGGCGAGCCGACCCGGAAGTGCACCTCGCGCGCCCCGGCGCGGCGCAGCAGGCGCACGAGCTTCCGGCTCGTCGTGCCGCGCACGATCGAGTCGTCCACGACCACGACGCGCTTGCCGGCGAGCACCTCGCCCACCGGGTTGAACTTGACGCGCACGCCGAAGTCGCGCCCGGCCTGGCTCGGCTGGATGAACGTGCGGCCCACGTAGTGATTGCGGATCAACCCCAGCTCGAACGGCACGCCGGACTGCTCCGCGTAGCCGAGCGCGATGGAGTTGCTCGAGTCGGGCACCGCGATCACCACGTCGGCCTCGGCCGGCTGCTCGAGGGCCAGCTGGCGGCCGAGCCGCCGGCGCACGCGATCCACCGTGTCGCCGAACACGCGGCTGTCGGGGCGGGAGAAGTAGATGTGCTCGAAGATGCAGTGCTGGAGCGGCTCGGCCGCCGCGAGCACGCGGCGCGAGCGGAGGCCCTGGGGATCGATCGTGAGCATCTCGCCCGGCTCCACTTCGCGGATCAACTCGGCGCCGACCAGGTCGAGCGCGCAGGTCTCGCTCGCCACGACGTAGCCGTCGCCGAGCCGCCCGATGCAGAGCGGACGGAACCCGTGCGGATCGCGCAGCGCCAGCACCGCCTGCTCGGTGAGCACGACGAGCGAGTAGGCACCGCGCACCTGGCGCGCCGCCTCGGCGAGCGCGTCCTCCACCCCGTCGGCGCCGGAGAGCGCCATCAAGTGCAGGAACACCTCGGTGTCGAGCGTGGTCTGGAAGATCGAGCCCGATTCCTCGAGCCCGCTCCGGAGCTCGCGCGCGTTCGTCAGGTTGCCGTTGTGGGCGAGGGCCAGCGAGCCGCCCCGGTACACCACCCGCAGCGGCTGGGTGTTCTCGAGCGTGAGCCCGCCCGCGGTCGAGTAGCGGTTGTGCCCGATCGCCATCTGCCCGGGCACGTGCTCGAGATCGGCGTCGCGATACACGTCGGAGACGAGCCCGATGCCCTTGACGACCTGGAACCGCCCGGCGTCGCTCGCCACGACCCCGGTCGCCTCCTGGCCGCGGTGCTGGAGCGCGTGGAGCCCGAGCGCGGTGATCGCCGCCGCCTGCGGCACGCCGACGGCGCCGAAGACGCCGCACTCCTCGTGCCAGTCCTTGTCGCCTCGCCGACCGATCATGGCGTGGCATCCTTTCGTGCGCGGCGCTTGCTGGCGACCCACGGCCACGGGGGCGACGCCCCCGCGCCGGCGCGCCAGTCCTGGAAGTGCGGATTGCTGAGCAGGCCGTGCGCCCGGTCCGTCACCGCCGCGAGCGACGCGGCGGTCGCCGCGGTGTCCGTGCCCGGCTCGAAGGATAGCGCCCATACCGTGCCCTCGCGTACCTCGACTTTCGCCCCGGTTTCGTGCCGCCACCAGCGCTCGGCAGCGGGACGCCGCTCGAGGCCGCGGTCGAGGACGAGCACGAGCGCCTCGTCCGCCGAAAACGGTGCGGCGGCGCCCGGCGAATCGCGCACGGTCAAGCGCTCCTTCGCCGGATTGTAGAAGCGCGTCGAGCGGTGGAGAAGATCCTCGACCGCGGCGCGCTCCGGCAGCTCGCCGGTGAGCTCGAACACGCGCAGGCGCCGCAGCGCCGAGAGCCGCCCGCCGGCCGCGAGCCGCGCGCGGGCAACGGCGAGCGCGCTCGTCGCCTCGGGGTCCTCGGCTCGCAGCTCCACGAACGCCTGCACCATCGAGGTCGCCTCGCCGCTCATGCGCTCCCTCCCGCCGGCTGGAAGTGGCGCGCGAGCGCGCGAAAGAACTCCATGCCCGGTCCGTCGTCGAACGCGGAGCCGTCCCCGGCCGCGAGCGCGCGGTCGCGGCG
>DATDEX010000449.1:0-9968 GCA_036522895.1 Candidatus Eiseniibacteriota bacterium
AGCAGACCGTTGATGAACGGAAACCCGCTCGGGAGCTGCTCGTTCAGCAGCACGCGGCCGACGGTGGTGTTGATGATCTTGTTGTTCACCGCCTGCACTTCGGTGTGCAGCACGTCCTGATCGTCTCGAGCCGCCGTCAAGTCCTGGATGTCTCCGGTATAGCGCAGCCGGATCGGCGACAGCGTTTCGAGCTCGCCGGCCTCGAGCGCCAGCATCACATCCTCGGGGTTGCCGAACGCGCGCCCTTCACCTTTGGCGCCGGACTTGGCCTTGGTCAGGTAGTAGCAGCCGAGCACGATGTCCTGCGAGGGGATCGCGATCGGCGCCCCGTGTGCCGGCGAGAGGATGTGGTTCGACGACATCATCAGCACCGACGCCTCGATCTGCGCCTCGGGCGACAGCGGAATGTGGACCGCCATCTGGTCGCCGTCGAAGTCGGCGTTGAACGCCGTGCAGACGAGCGGGTGGATGCGGATGGCCTTGCCCTCGACGAGCACCGGTTCGAAGCCCTGGATGCCCAGGCGGTGGAGCGTCGGGGCGCGGTTCAGGAGCACCGGGTGGTTCTCGATGATCTCGCCCAGGATGTCCCACACCTCGGGCTTCTCGCGCTCGACGAGGCGCTTGGCGCTCTTCACGGTCTGGACGAAGCCGCGGTCCTCGAGCTTCCGGATGATGAACGGCTTGAAGAGCTCGAGCGCCATGTTCTTCGGCAGGCCGCACTGGTTGAGCTTCAACTCCGGCCCGACGACGATCACGGAACGGCCCGAATAGTCCACGCGCTTGCCGAGCAGGTTCTGGCGGAACCGGCCCTGCTTGCCCTTGAGCATGTCGGACAGAGACTTGAGCGGCCGGTTGCCCTGGCCGCGCACCGCGCGGCTGCGGCGGCCGTTGTCGAACAGCGCGTCCACCGCCTCCTGCAGCATGCGCTTCTCGTTCCGGAGGATCACCTCGGGCGCCTTGATGTCCATGAGCTTCTTCAACCGGTTGTTGCGGTTGATGACGCGCCGGTAGAGGTCGTTCAGGTCCGAGGTCGCGAAGCGTCCGCCCTCGAGCGGCACGAGCGGCCGCAGGTCCGGCGGCAGCACGGGCACGCACTCGAGGATCATCCACTCCGGGCGGTTGCCGCTGTGGCGGAACGCCTCGACGATGCGCAGGCGCTTCAGCAGCTCCTTCTTGCGCTGGACGCTCGTCTCCATCTTGGCCTGCGCGCGCAGGTCCGTGGAGAGCTCCTCGAGGTCGAGCTCGCCCAGCAGGTCGCGGATCGCCTCGGCGCCCATCTTCGCCTTGAGCGCGGCGTCCGGCTGCTCGTCGATGACCTCGTTGTACTGGTCCTCGGTGATGATCTCGCGCTTCTTGAAGCCGGTCTTGCCCGGCTCGATCACCACGTAGCTCTCGTAGTAGAGAATGCGCTCGAGGTCCCGGATGCTCATGTCCAGGAGGTGGCCGATGCGGGACGGCACGCCCTTGAAGAACCAGATGTGCGACACCGGCACGGCCAGCTCGATGTGGCCGAGCCGCTCGCGGCGCACCTTGGCCTGCGTGACCTCCACGCCGCAGCGATCGCACACCACGCCGCGGTAGCGGATGCGCTTGTACTTGCCGCAGTTGCACTCCCAGTCCTTGACCGGGCCGAAGATCTTCTCGCAGAACAAGCCGTCCTTCTCGGGCTTGAACGAGCGGTAGTTGATGGTCTCCGGCTTCGTGACCTCGCCGTGCGACCAGCTCCGGATCACGTCCGGGGACGCGAGCCGGATGCGGATCTGGTTGAAACTGATCTTGCGGCGCTGGTCGCGGTCTTCGAAGCGGCCGAACCCCATGCGGGAGGTCGCGGCATTCAGCGTCGCCTGCAGATCGGTGTCCTGGATCATTTCAGCACTCCCTTATGACCACACCAGCCGCTCCGGACCCATCCGTTCGGATGAGTGCGCCGGGAGCAGCGGGCCGGCGTGGCCGAACACGCACAAGAACTCGCTCAGGTCGTTTCCTCGAATTGGACTTCCAGGCAAAGGCTCTGGAGCTCCTTGACGAGCACGTTGAAGGACTCCGGCGTGCCGGGCTCGGGCGGGTTCTCGCCCTTGACGATCGCTTCGTAGATCCGCGACCGGCCGCCCACGTCGTCGCTCTTCACCGTGAGGAGTTCCTGCAGCGTGTAGGCCGCTCCGTAGGCTTCGAGCGCCCACACTTCCATCTCCCCGAAGCGCTGGCCGCCGAACTGCGCCTTGCCGCCCAGCGGCTGCTGGGTGACGAGCGAGTACGGACCGGTCGAGCGCGCGTGGATCTTGTCATCCACCAGGTGGCTCAACTTGAGCATGTAGAGGTAGCCAACGGTGACGCGCTGGTCGAACGCGTCGCCGGTCCTGCCGTCGTGCAGCTCGGCCTTGCCGTCCTCGGGCAGGCCGGCCGCGCGCAGCTCGGACTTGATTTCGTCGACCGTGGCGCCGGCGAACACCGGCGTCGCGCAGGTGTAGCCCTGCTCGTGCGCGGCCCAGCCCAGGTGCACCTCGAGGATCTGGCCGATGTTCATGCGCGAGGGCACGCCGAGCGGGTTCAAGACGATCTCCACCACCTCGCCGTTCGGGAGGTACGGCAGGTCCTCCTCGGGCACGATGCGCGCGACGACGCCCTTGTTGCCGTGGCGCCCGGCCATCTTGTCGCCGACCGACAGCTTGCGGCGCTTGGCGATGTAGACCTTCACCAGCTTGACCACGCCCGGCGGCAGCTCGTCGCCGCGCGTGACCTTTTCGATCTCCTTCTCGAGCTCCTTCTCGCAGCGGGTGAACGCGTTCTGAGCGTTGTTCATGGCCTTCCAGAACCGCTCGTTCACGCGCTCGTCCTCGGTCACGGGCGTGCCCCAGGCGAGGTCGTCCAGGTCGAGTTCTTGAAGAAAGTCCGCCGCGTACTTGCGGCCCTTGCGCGCCAGCGGCTCCCCGGTGGACGCGCTCTTGAGCACGTTCACGAGCTGCTCGTCGAGGATCTGCCGCGCGTTCGAAAGGCGGACGTCGGCGATCCGCTCGCGCTCCTTCTTGGACTCGCGCCGCAGCTTCTCGATCTTCTTCTTCTCCTGCACCTTCGTGCTCTCGTCCTTCTCGCGGCGCGAGAACACCTTGATGTCGATGACGATGCCGTCCATGCCGGGCGGGGCCTTGAGCGACGCGTCGCGCACGTCGCCCGCCTTGTCGCCGAAGATGGCCTTGAGGAGGCGCTCCTCGGGCGACAGCTCCTGCTCGCCCTTCGGGGTCACCTTGCCGACGAGGATGTCGCCCTGGCGCACGCGGGCACCGGTGCGGATCACGCCCTCCTCGTCGAGGTTCTTGACCGCCTCCTCGGAGACGTTCGGGATCTCGCGCGTGATCTCCTCCACCCCGCGCTTGGTGTCGCGCACCTGGAGCTCGAACTCCTCGATGTGCACCGAGGTGAACACGTCGTTCTTGATCAGCTTTTCGCCGACCAGGATGGCGTCCTCGTAGTTGTATCCGCCCCACGGCAGGAACGCCGCGAGCACGTTGCGGCCGAGCGCCAGCTCGCCCTCGCGGGTCGCCGGGCCGTCCGCGATCACGGCGCCCTTCTTGACCCGCGCCCCCTCGATCACCGTCGGCCGCTGGTTCAGGCACGTGTCCTGGTTCGAGCGGCGGAACTTCGTGAGCCGGTACATGTCGAGGTTCGGCTGCTCGGAGTAGTCGAACTCCGGCTCGTCCTCGTCGCGCTCGTAGCGGATCGCGATCATCTCGCCCGAGACGAACTCGACCACGCCCGGACGGCGGGCGAGCACGAGCGCGCCCGAGTCCTCGGCGACCTTGTCCTCGAGCCCGGTGCCCACGAGCGGGGCCTCGGTCACGAGCAGCGGCACCGCCTGGCGCTGCATGTTGGAGCCCATCAGGGCGCGGTTGGCATCATCGTGCTCGAGGAACGGGATCAACGCCGCGGCCGGCGACACGAGCTGGATCGGCGACACGTCCATGAAGTCGACGTCCGTGCGCTCCACCGTCGGATACTCGCCGCGCGAGCGCACGGTGAGCGTGGGCTCGCCCAGGCTGCCGGACTTCTTGTCGAACGGTGTGTTGGCCGGCGCGATGCGGGCGCGGTCCTCCACGTCGGCCGCGAGGAATTCCGGCTTCTTGCGATCCACGAGCCCGTCGCTGACCCGGAAGTAGGGCGTCTCGAGGAACCCGAACTCGTTCACCTTGGCGTAGGTGGACAACGACGAGATGAGCCCGATGTTCGGGCCTTCCGGCGTCTCGATCGGGCAGACGCGGCCGTAGTGCGTGTAGTGCACGTCACGCACCTCGAACCCGGCCCGGTCGCGCGTGAGGCCGCCCGGTCCGAGCGCCGACAGCCGGCGCTTGTTCGTGAGCTCGGCGAGCGGGTTCGTCTGGTCCATGAACTGCGAGAGCTGGCTCGATCCGAAGAAGCTCTGGATCACCGCCGAGATCGTGCGCGAGTTCACGAGGTCCGTGGGCGTGATCTGCTCCTGGTCCTGGAGCGACATGCGCTCGCGGATGATGCGGGCCATGCGCGCGAGACCGATGTTGAACTGGTTCGCGAGCAGCTCGCCCACCGAGCGCACACGCCGGTTGCCGAGGTGATCGATGTCGTCCGTGACCGCCGGCTCCTCGACCCCCGTCTCCGTGACCATGGCGCCGCCGGTCCGGAGCAGCAGCAGGTACTTGATGATGACGATGAAGTCCTCGCGGCAGAGCGTCGTGTGCGAGAGGTCGGGCACGCCGAGCCCGAGCTTCTTGCGCACGTTGCGGCCGGGGAGCAGGTAGTCGTGCGGAAGCTTCTGGTTCAACTTGTAGCGCCCGACGCGCGCCAGGTCGTAGCGCTTGGGGTTGAAGAACAGCTTGTTCAGGATCTCGCGGGCCGAGTCGGCGCGCGGCGGCTCGCCGGGGCGGAGCAGGTTGTAGATGCGGTGGAGCGCCTCCTCCTGCGACTTGGTCTGGTCCTTGCGGAGCGTGTTGCGCACGAGGTCGGCGTCGTCCTGGTGCGGGATGACGAACACCTCGAGCGCGTCGAGGCCGGACTTCTTGAGGATCTCCACCTTTTCGGCGGTGATGTCCTCGTTCGCCTCGAGCAGGATCTCGCCGGTGGCCTCGTCCATGAGGTCCTGGGCGCACACCCGCCCCAGCGCGGTCTCCGCTTTCTTGCCCTTCACCTCGAGCGTTTCCTTCTCGTAGAAGAGCTCGAGGATCTCGCGATCCGACACGAAGCCCAGCGCGCGCAGCAGCACGCTCACCGGCAGCTTGCGCTTGCGGTCGATGTGGACGTGCATGATGTCGTTAACATCGAGCGAGAACTCCACCCACGAGCCGCGGTACGGGATGATGCGCGCGTTGTAGAGCTGCTTGCCGTTCGGGTGGGTCATCTCGTCGAAGAACACGCCCGGCGAACGGTGGAGCTGCGACACGATGACGCGCTCCGCACCGTTGATGATGAACGTGCCGCTGTCCGTGATGAGCGGCAGCTCGCCGAGGTAGACCTCCTGCTCGATCACGTCCTTGTCGCGCTTGACCCCTTCCACTTCCTCGCGCGTGTTGAGGCGCAGGCGGGCCTTGAGCGGCGCCGAGTACGTGAGGTCCCGCTCGACGCATTCGTCCATGGTGTACTTGGGCTCGCCGATCTCGTAGGCGACGAACTCGAGCGAGAACAGCTCGCGTGCGTCGGCGATCGGGAACACGCCGGTGAACACCTCCTGCAGGCCTTCGTTCCGGCGCCGCATGGGGTCCACGTCCATCTGGAGGAAGTCACGGAAGCTCTTCAACTGGACCTCGAGCAGGTTCGGAATCTGCAGATTCCACTGCGCGTCGATCTTCGAGAAGCTCTTCCGTTCCGTGCGACGTGCTGTCTTCAAGAGCGTACCGCCTTTCTAGCGAAACGCGTTCCGACGACGCGACCCCGCGCCCCCCTGAGGGGCCCGGGTTCGCGTGGGAACGAGGACTTCAAGCGAGTTCGATGATCACTTGATCTCGACGGAAGCGCCCTGCTCCTCGAGGGCCGCCTTCATCTTCGCGGCGTCCTCCTTGCTGACCCCCTCCTTGACGGGCTTGGGCGCGCCGTCGACGAGGTCCTTGGCTTCCTTGAGGCCCAGGCCGGTCAGCTCGCGCACGACCTTGATCACCTGGATCTTCTTGTCGCCCGCGCCGGTGAGGACGACCGTGAACGCGGTCTTCTCCTCGACCGGGGCCGCGGCACCGCCGCCGCCCATCGGCATCGCCATCATGGGCGCCGCCGCGGTGACACCGAACTTGTCTTCGAACTTCGTCTTGAGCTCCGACAGCTCGAGCACCGTCATGTTGCCGATGAGGTCGAGCACCTGGTCGATCGCGTTCGCCATGGCTTTGATTCTCCTTCTCGCATGATTGCCGTCACCGGCGGGGAAAACACTCTGGGATCGGGCCGGAGGCCCGGATCATGGAAATTTTCAGGAAGCCTTCGACCTCTCACGGGCCAGCGCGTCGGCCATGTTCGCCGGCGTGGCCAGCAGCGCGTTCACGACGCCCAGGAAGTTCGACATCGGTGCCACGAACGTGGCGAGGATCTGCGACAGCAGCACCTCGCGGCTCGGCAGCGCGGCCAGACGGACGATGGCCTTCTGGTCGTAGAGCCGGCCGTCCACGACCGCGGCCTTGAGCCGCGGCCGCTCGAACTCCTTCGCGAAGTCGGCGAGGATCTTGGCCGGGGCCATCTCGTTCACCGGGCTGAACACGAGCCCGGTCGGCCCGACGAGGTGACTGTCGAGCTCCTGGATGCCGCGCTCGTTGAACGCCCGCTTGAGCAGCGTGTTCTTGATGACGCGGAACTGCACGCCCTGCTCGCGGCACCGCTTGCGCAGGAGCGACAGGCTCTGCACGGTCATGCCGCTGAAGTCGGCGAGGTAGATCCCGCGCACGTCGCGGATCCGCTGCTGCGTGTCCAGGAGGACCGCTTCTTTCTGTGGAGTGGACACCGGGCCTCCTAGGCCATCTCGGCCGTGACGGCCGAAGGATCGAGGGTGATGGCCGGTCCCATCGTGGAGCTCATCGTGAGGCTCTTCACGTAGTGGCCCTTCGCGCCCGACGGCCGCGCGCGCATGAGCTCGCGCAGGAACGCCTTCGCATTTTCGAGCAGCTTGTCTTCGCTGAACGAGGCCTTGCCGACCGGGGCGTGCACGTTGGAACCCTTGTCGACGCGGAACTCGATCTTGCCCGCCTTGAGCTCGTTCACCGCCTTCGTCACGTCGAACGTCACGGTGCCGCTCTTCGGGTTCGGCATCAGGCCGCGCGGCCCGAGCACGCGCCCGAGCTTGCCGACCTCGCCCATCATGTCGGGCGTGGCGACGATGGCGTCGATGTCGAGCCAGCCCTCCTGGATCTTCTTCACCATCTCCTCGCTCCCGGCGAAGTCGGCGCCCGCGGCGAGCGCCTCCTTGACCTTCTCGCCCTTCGCCAGCACCAGCACGCGCAGGCTCTTGCCCGTTCCGTGCGGCAGCACGACCGTGCCGCGGACCAGCTGGTCCGAGTGGCGGGGGTCGACGCCCAGGTGCGAGGAGATGACGATCGTCTCGTCGAACTTGGCGTGCGCGGTCTGCTTCACGAGCTTCACGGCATCGACGAGATTCTTCACCGATCCGGCCTTGCTCGTGAGGTCGAACGCCGCGCGATAACGCTTCCCGTGCTTCGGCATGCATCCTCCCGTGGTCCCGTCGTGGCGGTGTCCGCCGCCACTCCCACGTGTTCGGAGTGGAACGACTGCCCAGTTGCTCGCCCGCGGGAGACGCTCCCGCCGGACCCGTCCTCTCGAACGGTTACCCGGCGTGCCGCAGGGCACCCGTCCGAAAGGACGGGTCCGGCACGCCCGGACGTTTCAAACGTCAGTTGCTGCCCTCTTCCTCGACAGCCTCGAGCTCCTCGGCGGTGGCGTAGCCTTGCTGCACCACCCAGTCGAGGGTCTCGAACAAGTCCTGGAACTTGGCATTGGGCGACTTCTCGACCTGCTCACGCACGAGCTCGTAGATCTCGCGCGGGGTCTTGCCCTTCAGCAGCCGCTCCGCAGACTCCTTGTCCATCCGGACCATTCCGGTTCCTTCCCTCCAGGCGATCGGCTCGGGGGCACCCCGGGCGCCCGTCCGCGAGGACGGATCCGGCGAGTGCTCCCGTATTGCGGGGCTGGCGGTACGGCGTTCGTCCCGCGTTCCCCGTGCCGCGCGGGCAGGCCTGGGGTCCCGCGCGCAGTCTGCAATCAGCTCAGTCGGCGATTTCGATTCCCATGCTGCGGGCCGTTCCCATGACCATCCGCTCGGCCGCTTCGACCGTGGCGGAGTTGAGGTCGGGAGCCTTCAGCTCGGCGATCTCGCGGACCTGTTTCTTCGTGACCTTGCCCACCTTCGTGCGGTTGGGCACTCCCGACGCGCGCTCGAGTCCTGCCGCCTTCTTGAGCAGGATCGCGGCCGGCGGCGTCTTCGTGATGAACGTGAACGAGCGGTCGTTGTAGACCGTGATGATGACCGGAATGACGAGGCCCGCCTGGGCCTGCGTCCGGGCGTTGAACTGCTTGCAGAACTCCATGATGTTGATGCCGTGCTGCCCGAGGGCGGGGCCCACGGGCGGAGCGGGCGTCGCGGCGCCGGCGTTGCACTGCAGCTTGACCATGGCGGTGATCGGCTTGGCCATTCGGAATGTCTCCCCGTCGCTAGACCGGCTGGACCTGGAGGAAGTCCAGTTCCACCGGCGTCGCGCGACCGAAGATGCTGACCATCACCTTCACCTTGCCGCGCTCGTTGTTGACTTCGTCGACCACGCCCGCGAACGCACTGAACGGACCATCGGTGATCCGCACGTGGTCGCCGACGCTGAACTGCACCGTCGGCGTGGGGCGTGTCTTGCTCGTCTCCATCTGGCCCAGCAGCCGCCGGACCTCGTTTTCCTTGAGCGGCACCTCGCGGGCACCCGAACCCACGAACTTCGTGACGCCCGGCACGTTCTGCACCAGGTGGCGTGTCTCGTTGCTCAGGGCCATCTCGACCACGACGTACGACGGGAAAGTCTTGCGCTTCGACGTCTTGCGCTTGCCGTCCTTCATCTCCACGACCTCTTCGGTCATGACGAGGATCTGGCCGAACAGCTCGTCGAGCCCGGCGGAGTGGATCGCCTTCTCGAGGTTCGTCTTCACCTTGTTCTCGTGACCGGAGTAGGTGTGGATCACGTACCACTTCTTGTCGCTCATGCCTGCTTCCGTTGCCGTCGCGGCGGCGCCGCGCTGGCGGTCAGGGGTGGCGCCGATCAATGGAAGATCAGGCCTACGGCCCGGTTGAGGACCTGGTCCACGATGCCGATGAAAGCCGCCACGAGGAGCACGGTGACGATCACCACGCCGGTGGAGTCACGCAGCTCGTCGCGGGTCGGCCAGCTGACGCGGCCGGCCTCGACGCGTACGTCCTTCAGGAGCTCGCGGAACTGACTCATCGCGGACATCGTTCGACACCCTCGGGTGACCGGCGCGCGACCGCCGCGCGTCCGGATACCTCACCTGCATGGCAGGCCAGACAGGACTTGAACCTGCAACCCCCGGTTTTGGAGACCGGTGCTCTGCCAAATTGAGCTACTGGCCTAAGTTGCCTACCGAGTCTCCTTGTGCGCCGTGTGCTTGCGGCAGGTCGGGCAGTACTTCTTGAACTCCACCCGGTCCGGATGCAGGCGCTTGTTCTTGGTCTTGATGTAGTTGCGGTTCTTGCAATCGTTGCAGGCCAGCGTGATCTGATCGCGCATGCTCGACTCCCGGCTGGTTTACTCGACGATCTCGGTGACGACGCCGGCGCCAACGGTGCGGCCGCCCTCGCGGATGGCGAAGCGCAGCTCCTTCTCCATCGCGATCGGCGTGATCAACTCCACCGTCATGTCCACGTTGTCCCCCGGCATCACCATCTCGCGCCCCTCCGGCAGCGTCGCCACCCCCGTCACGTCCGTCGTCCGGAAGTAGAACTGCGGCCGGTAGCC
>DATDEX010000450.1:0-9181 GCA_036522895.1 Candidatus Eiseniibacteriota bacterium
GATCGCCGCGGCGCTGCTTCGCGTCCGCCGCTCGCCGCGAGCACCGCGAGCACGCCGGCGGCGGTGGCGAGCGGCGAGCGGCGGACGCGAAGCAGCGCCGCGGCGATCGCCTCGGCCGCCGCGAGGCTCGAGAGCGCCAACATCACGCCCAGGCGCGGGACCATCACGTAGCCCACGAGCGGTGCGGCCAGCGCGGCCCCCGCGAGGAGCCACGCCGCATGGCGGAGCACGCTCGTTGCGGGGGCGTCGCCCTGGCTGGCCGCGAACGCGAACCCGAGCAGGAAGCAGGGAATGCCCGCGAACGCGGTCGCGGCGAGCGCCACCACGAGCCGCAGTTCGAGCCCGGCGAGTGCCATGAGCAGCGGCCGATGGAGCACGGTCACGAGCAGCGTGCAGGCGGCGGCGGCGAGGAGCACGCGCACGGCGAGCGGTCCGCCCCGCTCCGCAGGACGCGACGCGGCGCCGAGCGCGCAGCCGAGCGCGAAGCCGATCAAGGCCGTGGCGAGCACGCACGTGAAGAGCGTGAGGCTCAAGCCCGCGAACGGGGCGATCATGCGCTGGGCCGCGTACGCGGTGCCGAAGACGCAGCCGCCGAGGAGGAAGGAGGGGAGCGCGCGATCCATGGCCGGGCACCCTGACACCCCGCGTGACGGGGGTCAACGCGCGCCCGTGCAGACATCCGCCGGCGCGTTCGCTATGCTCGCCGCCCCCCACGCGCTCGTGTGACCCACCCGGGAGGTGCCATGGCCGCAGCCTCGCACGCCGCCCCAACCGGCGCGCTCATCAATCCGGATCTCGCCCCGGTCGGCGCCGATCGCCGCACCTGGAACTGGTGGCACTTCTGCGCGCTGTGGATCGGGATGAGCGTGTGCATTCCGACCTACACGATGGCGTCGGGTCTCATCGACTCCGGCATGTCGTGGTCCCAGGCGATGTGGACGATCTTCCTCGGCAACTCGATCGTGCTGCTGCCGATGCTCTTGAACGCGCACGCCGGCGCCCGCTACGGCATCCCGTTTCCGGTCTTCGCGCGCGCCAGCTTCGGTGTGCTGGGCGCCAACCTGCCGGCGCTGCTCCGCGCGATGGTGGCGTGCGGCTGGTTCGGCATCCAGACCTGGTTCGGCGGCGCGGCGCTCTACCAGCTCGCGAAGCAGATGTGGCCCGGCATCGCCACGCTGCCCGCCGTGCTCCCCGCCGGAATCGGGCTCTCGACCGGCGAGGCGCTCGGCTTCGTCGTGTTCTGGGCGCTCAACGTGTGGTTCATCGTCAGGGGCACCGAGAGCATCAAGTGGCTGGAGAGTCTGTCGGCCCCGTTCCTGATCGTGGTCGGGCTGGCGCTCCTCGCGTGGGCCTACGTGCGGGCGGGCGGATTCGGGCCCATCCTCGCCCAGCCGTCGCGGTTCAAGACGACGCCCGAGTTCCTGCACACGTTCTTCCCCTCGCTCACCGCGATGGTCGGGTTCTGGGCCACGCTGTCGCTCAACATCCCCGACTTCACCCGCTACGCCCGCTCGCAGAAGGACCAGGTCCTGGGCCAGGCGCTCGGCCTGCCGCCGACCATGACGCTCTACGCGTTCATCGGCGTCGCGGTCACGAGCGCCACCGCGCTCATCTTCCCGGGCGGGCACGTCGTGTGGGACCCGGTGGAGCTGCTCGGGAAGATCGGCGGCCCGCTCACCGTGCTGCTCTCGATGGTCGCGCTCTCGATCGCCACGCTCACCACGAATCTCGCCGCCAACGTCGTCTCACCGGCGAACGACTTCAGCAACGCCGCGCCGCGGCTCATCAGCTTCCGCACCGGCGGGCTCATCACCGCGTTCGCGGGCATCGCCATGATGCCGTGGAAGCTGCTCGCCACGAGCCACGGCTACATCTTCACCTGGCTCATCGGGTACTCGGCTCTGCTCGGGCCCATTGGCGGCGTGCTGATCGCCGACTACTTCGTGCTGCGCGGCCGCCAGCTCGACGTCGACGACCTCTACCGCCGCGGCGGCCGCTACGAGTACATGGGCGGCGTCAACCCGATCGCGATCCTGTCGCTCCTCGCGGGCGTGCTGCCGTGCGTGCCGGGGTTCTTGAACGCCGCGTTCCCGAACGCGTTCCCCGGCGTGGCGCCGTTCTGGCGAGGGGTGTACTCGTACGCATGGTTCGCCGGCTTCTTCGTGGCCGGCGGGCTCTACGTGCTGCTCACGGGCGGGCGGGTGAAGAAGTAGCGGTTCTGGGTGTTCCGGACCGGCTTGGGGCGCGGAGTCCCAGCTGGCCACGACGTGAGTGTGAGATAACACGTTGCAGCTCATTTGGTTAACAGGCGCGAGGTCCCCGGTCCCATCCCTGTGAATCCTTCCCATCATTGGAAGACGCAACAGCCCTCCCCGTTGCCCATCGACATCCAATGCAGTAGGTTCCAAGTGGACTCTAACCCGTGCGTAAGGGTATGGCCGACAACAACGACATCGGACCCGTAAACCGGAACGGCTCGCACTATCTGCGCGTCGGCGACCTGGCTCGCCAGACGGGCAAGACCGTGCGCGCGATCCACCTCTACGAGGAGATGGGGCTGCTCGAGCCGGCGACGCGATCGAGCGGCGGGTTCCGGCTCTATCACCCCGAGGCGATCGAGCGCGTGCGCTGGATCGACCTGCTGCACGGGCTCGGCATCTCGCTCCAGGAGACGCGCGAGGCGCTCGAGCGCTGGTGGCAGTCCGACCGTGGGCCGGAAGCCATGGCGGAGTTGCGCGCGCTCTTCACGGCCAAGCTCGACGAGACGCGCGAGAACATCCGCCGCCAGCAGCAGCTCGAGAAGGAGCTGGTGGAGGGACTGGAGTACCTGGAGACGTGCCGGATCTGCGGCGAAACGGGTACCGTCGAGCTGTGTGTGGACTGCACGCACGACCACGGCGTCGAACGCGAGCCGGCGCTGGTTGCGGGTTTCAAGGGCGCGCGGGACGGCGCCCGCCGGACCCCGCGCCCGGCGCTGGTCCACGTCGAAGAGCATTCCGAACGATAGATACGAAGCGCGCCCGCCCGCGCGGGCGCCTGAAGTGAACGAGCGAAAGGAGCCCTGAAGATGATCGCGCTCACCCCCGTCGCAGCGGACAAGGTGAAGGAGTTGCTCACCGGGCGTGGCACGCCCCAGGTCGGTCTCCGCATCGGTGTGCGGGGCGGCGGCTGTTCCGGGAACTCGTATTTCATGGAGTTCTGCGAAGCCGAGGCCGCGGGCGACGAGGTCATCGAGTCGAACGGCGTCAAGCTCGTGGTGGATCTCAAGAGCATGGTGCTGCTCGGCGGCACCGAGATCGACTACGTCGAGGGCCTGATGGGCGCCGGATTCAAGTTCAACAACCCCAACGTGAAGCACAGTTGTGCATGCGGAGAGAGCTTCACCGCCTGATCCCGAGACCGAACCGCGCACCGCGCCACCCCGGATGGGGCCGTCGCGGTTGCCGCGTCAACGCCGGCCACGGCCGGATGGAACGAGACCGATGACTGCCGCTGACCTGATCGTCACGAACCTCCACGTGAGCGTGGAGGGCAAGGAGATCCTCAAGGGACTCTCGCTCGAGCTCTCCAAGGGGGAGACGCACGCGCTCATGGGCCCCAACGGCTCCGGCAAGAGCACGTTCGCGAACACGCTCATGGGGCATCCCAAGTACGAAGTCACCTCCGGCGACATCCTGTTCAAGGGCGAGTCCGTGCTCGGGAAGGAAACCGACGAGCGCGCCCGCATGGGCCTGTTCATGGCGTTCCAGTACCCGGTGGGGATTCCCGGGCTCACGTTCGGCTCGTTCCTGCGCGCGGCGATCAACGCCCGCATCGCGCCCTCGGCCGGCGAGAACGGCAAGGTCCCGCACAAGCGCGGCATCCCGCCCAAGGAGTTCCGCGAGCTCATGCGGTCCAAGATGGCCATGCTCAAGATGGACGACACGTTCGTCACCCGTTACCTGAACGACGGCTTCTCGGGCGGCGAGAAGAAGCGCGCCGAGATCCTCCAGATGGCCATGCTCAAGCCCGAAATCGCGATCATGGACGAGACCGACTCCGGTCTCGACATCGACGCGCTCAAGGTGGTGGCGGACGGCGTGAACGCGCTGTCCGGGCCGGACATGGGCGTGCTGGTGATCACCCACTACAACCGGATCCTCGATTACATCAAGCCGGACCGCGTGCACGTCATGATCGACGGGCGCATCGCCACGAGCGGCGGACCGGAGCTTGCGCTCGAACTCGAATCGCGCGGCTACGACTGGGTGCGCGAGGAAGTGAGCAGCCGATGAGCAGCGAACCCCAGATGGATCTGCGCGAGAGCTACACCGAGAAGTACGGCTTCCACGACACCGAGCAGCACGTGTTCAAGTCCCGCAAGGGGCTCGACCCGGCCATCGTGCGCGAGATCTCGCAGATGAAGGGCGAGCCGGCGTGGATGCTCGACTACCGGCTCAAGGCGCTCGAGATCTTCGAGAAGAAGCCGCTGCCCACGTGGGGCGGCGACGTTTCGGGCATCGATTTCCAGGACATCTACTACTACGTGAAGCCGACGTCGGAGGAGTCCAAGTCGTGGGAGGACGTGCCCGCCGACATGAAGCGCACGTTCGACAAGCTGGGGATCCCCGAGGCCGAGCAGAAGTTCCTCTCCGGCGTGGGCGCCCAGTACGACTCCGAGGTCGTGTACCACAAGATCCAGGAAGTGCTGGAGAAGCAGGGCGTGATCTTCCTGTCGTGCGACCACGGCCTGAAGGAGCACCCGGAGCTTTTCAAGCAGTTCTTCGGCACCGTGATCCCGTCGAGCGACAACAAGTTCGCCGCCTTGAACTCCGCGGTGTGGTCGGGCGGATCGTTCATCTACGTGCCCAAGGGCGTGCACGTGGACGTGCCGCTGCAGGCCTACTTCCGCATCAACACGCGGGACATGGGACAGTTCGAGCGCACGCTCATCATCGTCGATGAGGGTGCTTACGTGCATTACGTCGAGGGATGCACGGCGCCCACCTACAGCAGCGACTCGCTCCACTCGGCCGTGGTCGAGATCATCGTGAAGAAGGGCGGGCGCTGCCGTTATACGACGATCCAGAATTGGTCGAACAACGTGTACAACCTCGTCACGAAGCGCGCCGTCGCGTATGCGAATGCCACGATGGAGTGGGTGGATGGGAATCTGGGCTCCAAGCTCACTATGAAGTACCCCGCGATCTATCTGATGGAGCCGGGCGCTCATGGTGAAGTGCTGTCGATCGCGTTCGCCGGCAAGGGCCAGCACCAGGACGCCGGCGCCAAGGCGGTGCATTGCGCGCCGGACACGACGAGCAAGATCATCTCCAAGTCGATCAGCAAGGACGGGGGCCGCGCCGGCTACCGCGGGCTGGTCAAGGTCATGAAGGGCGCGGAGAACTGTCGCAGCACGGTGAACTGCGACGCGCTCATCCTCGACGAGGCCTCGCGCTCCGACACCTATCCGTACATGGAGATCGAAGAGGACAAGGTCACGATCGGCCACGAGGCCACGGTGTCCAAGATCGGCGACGAGCAGCTCTTCTACCTGATGGCGCGCGGCATCCCCAAGGAAGAGGCCGCGGCGATGATCGTCTCGGGCTTCATCGAGCCGGTCGTAAAGGAGCTGCCCATGGAGTACGCGGTCGAGATGAACCGGCTGATCCAGCTCCAGATGGAGGGCTCGGTCGGATGACGACGCTCGCCACCCGGATTCCCGCCGACCTCTCCGCCCAGTGGGCCGAGAAGGCCGTCGCGCGCGCGAAGGCGGCGCGCGAGGGCGCCTGGGCGCTCGACCGCCGCCGCGCGGCCGTGGGCACGCTCGACACGCTGGCGCTGCCGCGGCGCGACGACGAGCTCTGGCGCCGCACCGACTTCGGCACGCTCGAGCAGTCGCTCCCCTCGCTCGACCCGTTCGTCCAGCCGCCGCCGGCGCGCAACGTCGACGACCTCCCGGCGGCGTTGATCGAGCGGCTCGCGGGCGAGGGCGGCCGCGCGGCACTCCTCGTCCAGCGCGACGCCGGCGTGGTGCTCGAGCAGACGCACCCGACGCTCGTGGCGCAGGGCGTCACCGTGTGCTCGTTCGACCGCGCCACGCGCGAGCACGAGGCGCTCCTCAAGCCCCACTTCGGCGCGCTCCTGCACGACGACTACGACTGGTACGCGGCGCTCGGCGCATCGCTCCGCCAGGGCGGCGCATTCGTGCACGTGCCGAAAGGCGTCAAGGCCGAGCTGCCGGTGCGGCTCTTCCACTGGCTCGACGGCGCGGGCCGTCTGGTCGCGCCGCGCACGGTCGTGGTGGTGGAGGAGGGCGCCGAGCTCACGGTCATCGAAGAGCAGCTCTCCGAGACCGTCGAGGGCGCCTCGCTCTACGCGGGTGGCGTCGAGGTGTTCGTGGGCGACAACGCCAAGCTGAGCTACGCGCAGCTCCAGGACTGGGGCCGCAACGTGTTCCACTACGGCAACGTGCGCGCCCAGCTCGCGCGCGACGCCGAGCTCCAGTGGATGCAGGTCATGGTCGGCGGGCGCATGACCAAGGCGAACGCCTACTTCAACATGAACGGCCAGGGCGCGCGCTCGTTCGTCAACGGCTTCATGTTCGGCGACGCCCGGCAGCACTTCCACCTGCACACGCTCCAGCGCCACCTCCAGCCGCACACGACCAGCGATCTGCTGATCAAGTGCTGCTTGAAGGATCGCGCGCGCAGCGTCTACCAGGGCCTGATCCAGGTGGCGAAGGACGCGCAGCGCACCGACGCCTACCAGGCGAACCGCAACCTGCTGCTCTCCGACCAGGCGCGCGCCGACAGCATCCCCGGGCTCGAGATCCTCGCCAACGACGTGCGCTGCACGCACGGGGCGACGATCGGCTTCGTGGAGCCGGAGCAGATGTACTACCTCATGGCGCGCGGGTTGCCGCGGCTGGAGGCGCAGCGACTCATCGTGGAGGCGTTCTTCGAGCCCGTGATCGGGCGCATCCCGCTCGAGACCGTGCGCGAGCGCCTGCGCGGCGAGATCGAGCGCAAGATCGGCTGATGCGCACGCGGCTGCTCCACCCCACGGGCGCGTCCGGCACCACCGGCGCGCCCGCGGCGTCTCCCGCCCGCGCCCCGGGCGGCAGGCCCGGCGGATTCGATCCGCGCGCGGTCAAGGCCCAGTTTCCCATCTTCGACACGCCGCGCGTCAAACCGCTCGTCTACCTCGACAGCGCCGCGACCTCGCAGAAGCCCGAGGCGGTTCTCAATGCAATGGACCGCTATTACCGGACGTGCAACGCGAACATCCATCGCGGCGTCTACGGCATCGCGGAGGAGGCCACCGCGCTCTACGAGGACGCGCGCCGCCGGTTCGCGGCCTTCGTGAACGCGGGCCCGCGCGAGATCGTGTTCACGCGCAACTCGACCGAGGCGCTGAACCTGGTGGCGCAGGCGTGGGGCCGCTGGGCGCTCGAGCCCGGCGATGCGCTGCTCCTGACCCCCATGGAGCACCACTCGAACCTGGTGCCCTGGCACCTGCTCGCCGCCGAGAAGAAGCTCGAGTTGCGCTTCATTCCACTCACCCCAAGCGGGGAGCTGGACCTGGAGGCGATGCCGCGCCTGCTCGCCGACGGCAAGGTGAAGCTGGTGACATTTGTACATGTCTCGAATGTGCTCGGTACGGTCAACCCCGCCGCTGAAATCGCCCGGGTCGCGAAGGCACACGGCGCGACGGTCGTGCTCGACGCCTCGCAGAGCGCGGCGCACATGAAGCTCGACGTCAAGGCGCTCGGCGTGGATTTCATGGCGTGCACCGCGCACAAGATGCTCGGGCCCACCGGCATCGGCATGCTCTACGGCCGGCGCGACATCCTCGAGGCGATGCCGCCGTTCCTGGGCGGCGGCGAGATGATCCGCACCGTGAGCCTCACCCACTCCACCTGGAACGAGCTGCCGTGGAAGTTCGAGGCGGGCACCATGAACATCGCCGGCGCGGTGGGTCTCGCGGCTGCGGTCCAGTACCTGGAAGCGCTCGGCATGGAGCACGTGTTCGCGCACGACCGCGAGCTGGCCGCGCTCGCCATGCAGCGGATCGCCGAGCTGCCCGGCGTTCGCGTGCTGGGCCCCCCGGCCGATCGGCGGGGGGGAGTGGTGGCGTTCACGGTGGAAGGCGTGCATCCTCACGACGTGGCCACGGTGCTCGATCGCGACGGGGTCTGCGTGCGCGCCGGGCACCACTGCGCGATGCCGCTCCACGAGGCGCTCGGCGTTCCCGCGAGCACGCGCGCGTCGTTCCACTGCTATTCGCTCCCCGAGGACGTGGACGCGCTCGTCGCCGGGCTCAGGCAGGTTCAGAAGGTGTTCGCGCGCTGATCATGGACGAACTCTTCCGCGATCACATTCTCGACCACTACCGGCACCCGCGCTGCCACGGCACGCTCGAACACGCCGACGCGACCGTGGAGGACGCGAACCCCCTGTGCGGCGACAAGCTCCGCATGGATTTTCGTTTCGCGGACGGCCGCGTGGCCGAGGTGCGGTTCGTGGGCAGCGGCTGCTCGATCAGCCTCGCTTCGGCATCGCTCGTGTGCGAGGCCATCGAGGGCAAGACGCTCGACGAGGTGAAGGCGCTCACGCGCCAGGACGTGCTGGACCTGCTCGGCCTGGACGACCTCGGCCCGGTGCGCAGCAAGTGCGCCATGCTGGCGCTCAAGACCGTGAAGGCCGCCGCCTACGGATTGCAGACGTTTCCCGACGAGGAGGACGAACGACCGTGAGCCCCACCACGACCCGCTGGGTCAGCGTCGCGCGCGCGAGCGAGATCCCGCTCGGGGGCTCGCGCCTCGTGCGCCTCGACGACGTCCCCGTCGCCGTCTTTCACCTGGACGACGGCTGGTACGCGATCGAAGATGTCTGTACGCACGACGGTGGACCCGTGGCCGAGGGCCGGCTCGAGGGCTCGATCATCGAATGCCCGCGCCACGGCGCGACGTTCGACGTGAAGACCGGTGCCGCGCTGACGTTTCCCGGCGTCTCGCCGGTGCCCACCTACGCGGTGCGCGTGGTGGGGGACGACGTGCAAGTGGAGTGGTCATGACCGACGACAAGCGTGAAGTGAATCCGCACACGGGCCAGGCGTTGCCGCCCGACCCGGGACCCGTCCCCGGGACCGGTGTCCCGCCGTCTCCAGCGACCGGCACGCCGGGCGCCGCCGCCGCGAG
>DATDEX010000451.1:0-4707 GCA_036522895.1 Candidatus Eiseniibacteriota bacterium
GGTCGGGCCCCGGATCGACCACGGAGAACTCGGCGCCGGCCTGCTGGAGCAGGGCGACGCGGCGTGGCGACGCCGACGCCAGCACGAGCGGCGCGCGGCCACGCCAGAAGAGGCGCGGGCGCGGGCCGCTCACGGGGCGTCCTCGGCCGGGGTCTCGACCAGCAGCGTGACGGGGCCGTCGTTGATGAGCTCGACCACCATGTGGGCGCGAAACACGCCTTCCTCGACGCGCAGCCCCGCCTCGACGAGCGACGTGCAGAAGCGGCGCACGAGCGGCTCGGCCTGCTCGGGGTGCGCGGCCTCGGTGAAGTCCGGCCGCCGGCCGTGGCGCGTGTCGCCGTAGAGCGTGAACTGCGGCACCACGAGCACGCCGCCGCCCACGTCGCGCACGTCGAGGTTCATCCGGCCCGCGACGTCGCCGAACACGCGGAGCCCCGCCACCTTTCCCGCGAGCCAGCGCGCCTCGGGCTCGCCGTCCCGGTGCCGGACCCCGAGCAGCACGAGCAGCCCCGCGCCGATCTCCCCGCTCACCTTCCCCGCCACCGAGACGCGCGCGCGCGCCACGCGCTGGACGAGCGCCCTCACGCGTCGTCCCCGGAGGCGCGGCGTGGCGACTTGAGGAGCCGCAGCCGGCGCTCGACGCGGGTCACGCCGGGGAGCTTCCGGAGCGCCGACATGATCTCGCCGAGTCGCGCCGCGTTGGGCACCTCGATCACGAAGACGCCGCGCGCGATGCGGTCCTCGGACTGCATGCCGGCCGTGCGCACGTTCACGCCGCCGGCGGCGAGCACCTTCGCGATGTCCGCGAGCAGCGACGGGCGGTCCTGCCCGGAGATCACGAGCCGCACAGGGAACGTGTCGGTCGGGCGCGAGTCCCACTCCACCGCGACGCGCCGCTCCGCGGGCACCTTGTCGCCGAACGTGTTCGGGCAGTCCGTCCGGTGCACCGAGACGCCGCGGCCGATCGTGACGATGCCCACGACCGGATCGCCCGGCACCGGCTGGCAGCAGCGCGCGTACTGCACCATGACGTTGTCGATTCCCTGGATCCGCACGCCACCCGTGGGCTTCCGCCCCACGCCGAGCGCCTCGAGCGGGCCCTTCACGAGCCGCTCGGCGAGGCCCTCCTTCTCGGGGGCGAAGCGCCGCGTCACCGAGACGACCGAGATCTGGCCCTCCGCGATCCGCGCGTAGAGCGTGTCGAGCGTGTCGCAGCCCAGGTCCCTGGCGATCGGCGCCAGCTCGGCGTCGCCCGCCTTGACGCGAAGGCGCTTGAGCTCGCGCTGCAGCATCTCCTCGCCAAGGTGGACCGAGTCGGTGAGGCGCTTCAAGCGCAACCAGTGGCGGATCTTCGCGCGCGCCTGCGGCGTGCGCACGATCTTCAACCAGTCCTCGTGCGGCTGCGCCTGCGGCGAGGTGATGATCTCCACCGTGTCGCCGTTCCGGAGCTCGTGTCGCAGCGGCACGTGCTCGCCGTTCACGCGCGCCCCCACGGTGCGCTCGCCGACCTTGGTGTGGATCAGGAACGCGAAGTCGAGCGGCGTCGAGCCCTTCGCGAGGCGCTTGAGCTCGCGCCGCGGCGTGTACACGAACACCTCCTCCTGGTGGAGGGCGGTGCGCAGGTAGTCCATGTACTCGTCGTCGTCCGCCTCGTTCTGCCAGCCCGCGATCTGGGTCACGAACCCGCCCAGCTGGCGGTCGATCTCCTCGTCGACGCGCCCCCCCTGCTTGTAGACGTAGTGAGCCGCCACGCCGGTCTCCGCCGTGCGGTGCATCTCCCACGTGCGGATCTGCACCTCGACCATCTCGCCGCCCTCGGTGAGCACCGTCGTGTGCAGGGACTGGTACAGGTTGCTCTTCGGCGTCGCGATGTAGTCCTTGAAGCGCTCCGGCACCGGGCTGAACTCGTCGTGCACGACGCCGAGCGCGCGGTAGCAGTCGTTGCGCGAGTGGGTGACGATGCGGAGGCCGAACAAATCGTAAATCTCCTCGAGCGGCCGCCCGGTCTGCATCTTGAGGTAGATGGAGTGGAAGTGCTTCGGACGCCCGAACACCTCGGCCTTGAGCCCGGCGGCCTTGAGCGCCTCGCGCAACCGCTCGCTCACCGCGCCGAGGAACGTCTCGCGCTCCGTGCGCCGCACCTGGATGCGCTGGGCGAGCGACTGGTACGCCTCGGGGTCCAGCACCTTGAGGCTCCGGTCCTCCAGTTCGCGCTTGATCCCGGCCATGCCGAGCCGGTGCGCGAGCGGGGCGTAGATGTCGCGCGTCTCCTCGGCGATCCGGCGCGCGCGGTCCCCCTTCAGGTACTCGATCGTTCGCATGTTGTGGAGGCGATCGGCGAGCTTGATGAAGATGACCCGCAGGTCGCGCGCCATGGACAGGAGCATCTTGCGGAAGTTCTCCGCCTGCGCCGCCTCGCGGCGGTCGAAGTGCAGGCTCGAGAGCTTCGTCACGCCCTCGACGAGCGACGCGACCTCGCGGCCGAAGTGCTTCTCGACGTCGGCGGGCGTGACCTCGGTGTCCTCGACCACGTCGTGGAGCAGCGCCGCGCACGCGAGCGTCGTGTCGAGCCGGCTCTCGAACAGGTCGAGCAGGATCCGGCACACCTCGACCACGTGGGTGAGGTAGGGCTGCCCCGAGTCGCGCCGCTGGTCGCCGTGCGCCTGGCCGGCGTAGTCGTAGCACGCGCCGAGCCGGTCGCGATCGACACGGGGTGCCTTCTCCGCCATGGCGCTCATGAGCGCGGCGCGGAGTTCGGGATGCGGGCTGCCCGCCGTCATGCGCTCGGCTCCGCTCAGGGGATGCGCACGCCCTTCAGCTTCAGCTGCACGCGCGACTCCCCCGACCACTCGTTGCGCGTCGGCACGAACGCCAGGTCCGCACGCCCGGCGCGGGCCAGCGGCCGGGCCCGATCGCCCATGCCGAAGCCGATCGCCTCGACCTCGCCGCTATCGTCGCGCGCGACGAGCCGCACGTGCTTGCCCCCGCCCACCTCCTGCACCTGCTCGAGCCGGGCGTTCGCCATGCGGAACAGCGGCTCCGGGTTGTCGAGCCCGTGCGGCGCCATCCGCTCGAGCCATTCCACGAGCTCCATGTCGCACTCGACCGCCCGCAGGTCGGCATCGAGCTCCAGCCGCTGCACGAACTGGTCGGGCCGGTACTGCTCGCGCACGAGCCGCTCCAGCCGCTCGCGGAGCTCGGGCAGGCGCTCGCGCCGCACGGAGAGCCCCGCCGCGAATGCGTGCCCGCCGTGCGCGAGCAGGAGGTCGCCGCAGCCATCGAGGAGCCGGGTGAGATCGAGCCCGGGCAGGCTCCGCCCGGAGCCCCGGCCGCGCTCGCCGTCGATCGCGACGAGCACCGTCGGGCGCTGGAAGCGCTCGACGAGGCGCGACGCGACGATGCCGATCACGCCCGGGTGCCAGCGGTCGGACCAGAGCAGGATCGAGCTGCAGTCGGGGTAGCCCACCTCCTCGTGCACCATGCGCACCGCCTCTTCGAGCACCCGTTCGTCGTGCTTGCGGCGCTGCAGGTTGTCCTCCTCGAGGCTCCTGGCGATCGTGTCCGCCTCCTCCTGGTCGCGCGCGAGCAGCAGGCGCAGGCCCTGCTCAGCGTTGCCCATGCGCCCCGCCGCGTTGATGCGCGGGGCCAGGACGAACGCGACGTGTCCGCTCGTGATGCGCTTGCCCTTGAGCGCCGCGACGGCGATCAGCGCGGAGAGCCCGAGCCGCGGCTCCTGGTTCAGGCGATCGAGCCCCAGCCGGGCGAGGACGCGGTTCTCGCCCACGAGCGGCACGACGTCGGCGATCGTGCCGAGCGCGACCACGTCGAGGTAGCGGCGCGCGCGGTCGAGCCCGCCCCGCCCGCGCAGCAGCCGCTCGACGAGCTTGAACGTCACGCCCACGCCCGCGAGCGACTTGAACGGGTAGGCACAGCCCGGCCGGAGCGGGTTGACGATGGCGATGGCGTCCGGCAGGAGCGCGGGTGGCTCGTGATGATCGGTGACCACGGTGTCGATCCCGAGCCCGCGCGCGTGCGCGATCGCGTCGGAGGCGGTGATGCCGCAGTCCACGGTGACGACGAGCGCGCAGCCGCGGCGCTTGGCTTCGTCGATCGCCTCGACCGTGAGGCCGTAGCCGTCCTTGATCCGGTGCGGGATCCGGTACTCGACGCGGGCCCCCAGCTCTTCGAGCGCGGAATAGAGCAGGAACGTCGAGGTGATGCCGTCCACGTCGTAGTCGCCCTGGACGAGGATTCGCTCGCCGCGCTCGATCGCGGCCAGGATCCGCGCGGCCGCGGCCTCGAGGTCGCGCATCTCCAACGGATCGTGCAGGTCCTCCAGCACCGGATCCAGGAACCGGCGGGCGGTCTCCACCCGGCCGACGCCGCGATTGACGAGCGCGTGCGCCATGGCGAGCGGCGCGCCGAGCGCGCGGGCGAGCGTCGCGGCCGCTTCCGGGGAGTGGTTCGGATGCAGCACCCACTGCGGTGTGGCCGTGACGGTCGGCGGCATGGTCGTTCCCTGGAACGCGAGGAGGTGGAGTTCTACCACTGAGCACTCGACTGTAGCGGCCTGCGCGCACGCCGGCAAAGGCCGGCCGCCGCCGTGTGTGAGACGTCCGGCGCGCGTGGCCGGCGCGCACCTCATCCCGCACGTAGCCGGCCCCGCGCGCCTCACCGCGTGCCCGGCGTGCGCAGGTGCTCGCGCAG
>DATDEX010000452.1:0-10853 GCA_036522895.1 Candidatus Eiseniibacteriota bacterium
GCTCGCGCGAGCCCGGCCCGGAACTTCTCCCACGGCAGGGCATTCAGGACGTCGGCGCGGGTGAGCCCCGCCCGGCGCGCCTGAAAGACGCCGTAGCGCAACTGCTCGAGCTGGCCCACCGCGTGCGCGTCGGTGTCGATCACGAACCGGCAGCCTTTCTCGCGCGCGAGCCGCGCGTTCACGTCGGAGAGGTCGAGCCGCTCGGGCGAGGCGTTGATCTCCATCGCGACGCCGCGCGCGGCGGCCTCCTCGGCGACGCGGGCGACGTCGAACGGCACCGGCTCGCGCGAGCCGATGAGCCGCCCGGTCGGGTGCCCGAACGCGTGCACCGCGGGGTGCGATACGGCGCGCAACGCCCGCGCCGTGGCCGCCTCGGGCGTCATCTCGAAGCGCGAGTGGATCGAGACGATCACCCAGTCGAGGAGCGCGAGCGTGTCGTCGTCCAGGTCCAGCTCGCCGTCGCCCAAGATGTCGACCTCGAGGCCGTGCAGGATCTGGAGGCGCGGGTGGCGCTTTCGCGCCGCCTCGATCTCGCCCACCGACTTCCGCACCCGCGCGCCGTCGAAGCCGTTCGCCATGGCGAGCGCCTTGCTGTGTTCGGTGATCGCCACGTATTCGTAGCCGCGCGCGAGCGCGGCCTCGACCATGGCGTCGATCGAATCGCGGCCGTCGCTCCGCGTCGTGTGCATGTGGAGATCGGCGCGCAGGTCGTCCAGTTCTATGAGCTTCGGCAGCCGGCCCTCGCGGGCCAGCTCCAGCTCGCCGCGCATCTCGCGCAACTCGGGCGGGATCCACGGCAGGCCGAGCGCCTTGTAGACGTCCTCCTCGGTGCGCGCGGCCACGACCCGCTCGCCCTGCGTGAGCCCGTATTCGTTCAAGCTCAGGCCCTTGTCGATGGCGAGCTTCCGGAGCTCGATATTGTGTTCCTTGGAGCCGGTGAAATACATGAGCGCGGCGCCAAAGCTCGCTTCGGGCACGAGGCGCAGATCCACCTGGAGCCCGGACGTCAACCGCACGCTCGACTTGGTGTCGCCGCGGCCGAGCACGTCGGCCACCGACTCGTGCGTCGTGAACGCGCGCATGACCTCCTCGGCGGCGCCGCCGCAGACGAGCAGGTCGAGGTCGCCCACGCTCTCGCGCCGGCGGCGGAACGAGCCCGCCAGCTCCACCTGCGTCACGCCCTTCAACCCGCGCACGCGGTCGGCGAGCGCGTGGGCGAGCGGCCATGCCGCGGCGAGCAGCACCCGCCCCGACCACTGCGAGGCCGTCGCGAGCGCCTTGAGGACGTTCTGCTCGACCTTCTCGCCGAAGCCCGGCAGATCGCGCAGCTTGCCGGCCTTCGCGGCCTGCTCGAGCGCCGCGCGGGTGCGGATTCCGAGCGTATCGAACAGTGTCTTCACCCGCTTGGGGCCCAGGCCCTGGAGCTCGGTGAAGCTCACGACTTCGTCCGGATACTTCTTGCTCAGCTCGTCCAACGGCTCGGTGTGGCCGGAGGCCACGAGGTCGCGGATATTCTGCGCGATCCCCTTGCCGATCCCGGGCAGCGCCTCGAGCGCGCCGGGCGCTCCCGCGAGCGGTACCAGCGACTCGCCGTGGTTCTCGACCACGCGCGCCCCCTCCTTGTACGCGCGCACGCGGAACGGATTCGCGCCGTCGATCTCGAGCATGGTGGCGATGCGCGCGAGCGCACGGGCCAGGTCGGCGTTGCTCGGGTTCGGGCTCACGCCTTTTCCCCGACGCGCGCGAGAAACGCGCGCTCGTCGATCACCTTGACGCCCAGGCGTCGCGCATCGTCGAGCTTGGAGCCCGCGCCGGGCCCGGCGACCACGAGCGTCACCTTCTTCGACAGCGTGCCCGCGACGCGGGCGCCGTGCCGCTCCGCGAGCCGCTGCGCGTCGGGACGGGGCATGGTTTCGAGCCCGCCCGTGAACACGACCACCTCGCCGTCGAGCGCCCGCGGGCCCTCGGCGCGCGCCTCGGCCGCGGGCTTGACCCCCGCCTTGATCAGCCGGTCGAGCACCTTTCGGTTGCGCGGGTTGGCGAAGAAATGCAGCACGCTCTCCGCCACCTCGGGGCCGATGCCGCGGATCTCCTCGAGCTTCGCCTCGTCCGCTTCGCGCAGCTCGGCGAGCGAGCGGAAATGCTCGGCCAGGAGCTTGGCCACCGTGTCGCCCACGTGCTCGATCCCCAACGCGAACAGGAACCGGTCGAGCCGCGGATGCTTGCTCGCCTCGATCGCCGCGAGCAGGTTCTCGATGCTCTTCTCGGCGAAGCCCTCGAGCTGCACCAGGTGCATGGGGGTCAGGTGGTAGATGTCGGCCAGGTCCTTGACCAGCCCCTTCGCGAGCAGCTGCTTCACGGTCTTCTCGCCGAGCCCGGCGATGTCCATGGCGCCGCGCATGGTGAAGTGGACGATGTGCCGCTCGAGCTGCGCCGGGCAGGCGAGCCCGTTCGTGCACAGGTGCGCCGCGCCCTCGCGCACGACCTCCGAGCCGCACACCGGGCACTTGGCGGGCAGCTCGAAGCGCCGGGTGCCGGGCGGACGCCGGTCGGTGAGCACCTCGACCACCTCCGGGATCACGTCGCCCGCGCGGCGCACGCGCACGGTGTCGCCGATCCGCACGTCCTTCCGGTCCAGCTCGTCCTGGTTGTGGAGCGTGGCGCGGCTCACCGTGACGCCTGACACGTCCACGGGCTTCAACTGCGCGACCGGGGTGAGCTTCCCCGTGCGACCGACCTGCACGACGATGTCGAGCACCTGCGTCACTTCCTCGCGCGGCGGGAACTTGAACGCCACCGCCCAGCGCGGCGAGCGCGAGCGAAGCCCGAGCCGCGTCTGCGCCGCGCGGTCGTCGACCTTGATCACGACGCCGTCCACCTCGTAGGGCAGCTTGTCGCGGCGCTCGCGCAGCCTGGCGTGGAACGCGATCGCCTCGGCGAGCCCGTGGCATAGTTTGACGTCGTCCTCGACGTGAAAGCCCCACGCCTTGAGGCACTCGAGCATCTGGTGCTGGGTGGGGAAGGGGTGGGGACCGCGCGCGGGCGGCTCGTAGGCCATGATCTCGTATGCGAAGAAGTCCAGCTTCCGCCCGGCGGTGATGCTCACGTCGAGCTGACGCACCGTGCCGGCGGCCGCGCTTCGCGCGGCGGCGAATGGCTCCTCGCCGGCGGCGATCAGGCCCTTGTTGAGCTCGGCGAACGACGCGAGCGGCATGAGGACCTCGCCGCGGATCGCCACGGTACCGCGCGCGGGCGGGCCCTCGTCGCGGAGCTTCAGGGGGATCGCGCGGATCGTGCGCAGGTTCTCGGTGACGTCCTCGCCCACCTCGCCGTCCCCGCGCGTCGAGCCGCGCACGAGCACGCCGTCGTCGTAGACGAGCTCGATCGAGAGCCCGTCGAACTTGGGCTCGGCCATGTACGCGACGTCGCCGGCGAAGAGCCCCTCGTCGAGGCCGAGGCCCTTCTTCACGCGCTCGTCGAACTCGGCGACCTCGATCTCCTGCATGAGCGAGTCGAGCGACAGCATGGGTCGCAGGTGCTTCACCTTCTTGAAGCCCGCGCGCAGGCCGCCGGCGACGCGCAGCGTGGGGGAATCGGGCGTGCGGAGATCGGGATGCTCCGCCTCCAGCTCCTGCAGCTCGCGCATGAGCTTGTCGTACGCCGCGTCGGAGATCGCGGGCTTGTCGAGCACGTAGTAGCGGTGGTCGTGCTCGCGGATCTCCTCCGTCAGCTCCGCGATGCGCTGCTTCGCCTCCGCCCTCGTCACGCCCCGGCTCCGGCGCGCTCCAGCACGCGCGCGAGATGGGCGGGCGTCAGCGGCATCACGGAGAGCCGCGAGATGCGCACGAGCTCGGTGGTCTTAAGCACGGGGTCGACGCGGAAGTCGGCGAGCGGGACGGGCGTGGTGAACGCGCGGACGGGCTTCAAGTCCACCACGACACGCTTCGGCTCGCCGAGCTTGGGATCGGGGTAGGCGCCGCGCGTCACCTCGGCGAGACCCACCGCAGCCTTGTCCTTGCCGCTGTGGTAGACCACCACCGTGTCGCCCTTCTTCACGGCGCGCAGGTGGAGGAGTGCGGCGTTGCTGGAGACGCCTTCCCACACGACCCGCTTGTCGCGCGCGAGGTCGGCGAAGGAGTATTCGGAGGGTTCGGTCTTGAACAGCCAGTGGCTCATGGGGGAGCGAAGTTAGCCCCCGCGGGCCCACCCCGACAAGGATGGCCGCGTGAGCCTCGTGACGCCGCGCCTGGCCGCCCTGGCCGCCCTGGTCGCGCTCCTACCGGTGCTCGTGGCGTACGCGGATGCGGATTCGGCGTATACTGTCGGCCTCGCTCCGGACCGGGCGCACCGAGGTCCAGATGAAGCGCCGCATCCCGTTCCTCCTCACGTTCGTCGTTGCCCCGCTCTTCGCCGCCGCAGCACGTGGCGAGACACGACCGGTCCATTGGACCGAGTCCGCACCCCCGGCGCGCGTCGCGGCGTGCGCGGTGTATGACTCGGCGTCGGATCGCATCGTCGAGTTGGGCGGCTCGCTCGGCGGAGCCTCCTACCGGCGCTCGCGGCTTCCCGCCTGGGAGTGCACGCTCGGTGGGACGGGCACTTGGCAGCGGAGCGCGCTCCCCTCGTTCGCGAACTCGAGCCCGGCGAGTTCCGCGCTCGATCCGGCACGGCGGGAGTACTGGCAATTTGGCGTCGGGCTGCCGCACGGGTTCGCCGCGCGATTGGGGCTTGCGCCCGGGACCGGGTGGAGTCTGGTTCCGCTCACGACGGATGTCGACACGTGGGATGCGATGGCATTCGATGTTGCCCACGATCGCATCCTCGGCCTCGCCCACCTGGTGGGCCCGGGTCCCGACGACACACTCGCGCTCTTCTCGGCACCGATCGCGGAGTCGCTCGTCTTCACTCGCCTCCCCATCTCCGGCCCGCAGCCGACTGGAATCTATGGGCTCACCGTGGTGTGGGATCGCGCAAAGGCGGCATTCGTGGTGCTCGCGGGCGGGACGCTAACCGCGCCCATTGCGGGCATCCTGATCCTCACCACGGGGGAGGATCGACACTGGGAGAGCGTGACCCCGCAGCCGGACCCCGTCGCGGGCTCACCCTCGAACTTGTACGCGGGCCTGGCAGCGGCGGACCCGGGGTCGAGCGATCTCTACCTGGTCGAGTACACCCACCCATTCGCGCCGATCAGCTTCGTGCTCGAGGGACAGCTGTGGAAACTCGAACGGGAGCCGTCGCCCCGTTGGGTCCGGATGCCACCCCCGCCCGTGATGGCAATCCGCGCCGCGCTCGCCGTGGACACGCGGCGCCGTCGGCTCGTGATGCTGGGCGGGCAGGACGATGCGCTGGTCGTACTCCCCGCGGTCCAGTGGTTCGACATTTCGACCGGCCAGTGGACTACGTCCGACGCGCCGCTCGCTCCCGAAGCGCGCGGCCATTACGTCGTCGCCTACGATCACCCTCGGGACCGAGTGCTCATCTTCGGAGGCTACCGGGCAACCAGCTACACCTGGCTCAACGATCTCTGGGCGCGCACGTCGCGCGACGGGCGGTGGCACCGCGTCGAGGTCGCCGGCACGCCCCCGCCCGAACGAGTGGACGCCACGCTCGTCGAGGACCCGGGACGGGACCGGATGCTGCTCCTCGGGGGCTGGCTCGGGCACCCGTCCTCGGTCGAAGTCTGGGCGCTCGAGCATCCGGGTTCACCCGAATGGGCCCAGCTATCACCGAGCGGCGACGCACCCGACCGGGTGGACGGCGCGGTGCTCGACGAGGCGCGCGACCGGCTGGTGGTCCACGGCGCTGCGGCGCAGCCGTTCTCGGTCGGGGAGTGGGAGCTCACGCTCGGCTCGACTCCCCACTGGCGGAGGCTCCCGGTGGTCGGTGCGGCGGCGCCCCCACAGCTCTGCGGTTTCGCGCTCGATCGCGCGCGGGGAAGGGCCCTGTCGTTCGGGGGCTACCCGAGCAGTCTCGACCGGACCATCTCGTACGACACCGTCTGGGGATTCCGGCTCGATGCGGACTCCGTGCGCTGGGAACGCCTCTCGGATCGGAACGAGCGACTCGCCAGTGAATTCGGTGCCTATTTCAATCGAGGCAGCATCGTCGTCGACCCGGTTCGGGATCGGCTCGTATCCTTCGGTGGCTACGGAGCCGGAGGCTACGGAAACCCATTTCTCGAGACACGTTCCAGCGACATCGCCACCGCGTTCCCGCTGTCGGGCCCCGCACGTTGGCTGGACCTGGACCCCGTCGAGGGTGGGCCGCCCCCAACCTCGGAAAAGCCGATCGTTTATGACCCCGTCCGCGATGCGTTTCTCGTGTTCGGTCCCGGCGACGGAGCATCCGCTGCGGCCATGTTCGAGCTGGATGGTGCCCATGAGGGCTGGCCGGCCGTGGAGCCGCGCGTCGCCGCTTCCATGCACTCCGCCGTGCGCCTCGAATGGTCCGCGCCGGCGGGGCCGGCTCGCGTGGCGGTGATGAGACGGGCGGAAGCGGGTCCGTGGGCGAGCGTCGGGGACGCCGTGCGGGACGCCGATGGCGTGCTTCGCTTCAAAGATTCCGACGTGGCGGCGGGCGTCTCCGCGAGCTACCGGCTCGCGTGGCCACTCCCGGGTGGTGACATCCCGGTGGGCGAGATCGCGCTCAGGGTGGGCGTGCCGGCGACCGCCGGGCTCCACCTGCGCGGGAATCCGGCGCGCGGATTCCTCGCGATGGACCTGGACCTGCCACGCGCCGGGCCGGTGGACGTGCGCCTCGTGGACCTCGCGGGTCGCGTGGTCGCGGAGCGGCACATCGACGTGGCGACCGCCGGCCGGCAGCCCCTGGAGATCGTGCCGTCTGCGCGCGTCAAGCCCGGCCTCTACTTCGTGCGCGTCACGAGCCCCGCGGGCGTCGCGACGGGGAGGGTCACGCTGCTCCGGTAGATCTCACGGCCACGCCATCGCCGCGACGGTGACGACGCTGCCGTCGGGCTCGGCACTCTCGGCGTATGCGAGCGGCCGGCCCGCGCCCGGCTCGGCGCACCGCAGCATGCAGTAGGTGGGCGCGAAGCCGCAGATGCGCGTCGCGTCGTCACCCTGGGCGATCGCATCGAACCACCGATCGGCGTCACCCGTCGCCGCCGCCGAGATCGCGCGCTCGTCCGTGGTGCACATCTCGGCCGAGGCCTCGGCGTCGAGCGGCGGGTCGCCGAAGCGCGGACCCATGTGCGAGAAGTCCACGCCCGCGACGTAGAGCGTCGGCCCGCCGAGCTTCGCCTCGGCCTCGCGCACCGCGGCGACGAGCGTCTCGATCGCCGGCGCTTCGCGCGGCGTGATGCGGTCGTCGAGCAGCCGGTGGAACGCGCCGCACAGGATCGGCACGATCGTGAACCGGCGGTAGCGGAGCCGGCGCTGGAGGTAGACCACCTGGAACTCGATCGAGTGCTCGTCGCGGTGCACGAGCTCGCGCCGCCAGGCGTCCTCGCCGAGACGCGCCGCCACGAAGTCCACGAACTCGGTGTCGCACGCCGCCTGGCCGAACGGCGTCTCGAACTTCTTGCGGGTGAGCGCGACGAAGTCCTCGCCGAGGTTGTGCCCGGTGCCGAACACCACGACGCGGAGCGGCGGCTGGATCTCTTCGCCGAGCTCGAGATATGCGCGTGCGATGACGTGCCCCTCGCGGCGGGGGTCCAGGTGCGGCGCGAGGAGCGCCCGCGGCAGCGCGGCGGGCGCTGCCGCCGGCTGGCCGGCCTCGGCCATCAGCCTCTCCGCGTGCGCGAACTGCGCATCGAGGAACTTTTCGAGGGGCTCGTGCTCGGCCGGGTAGCAAACGCCGTCGAGCGCCGCGGGGCGCACCTCGAGCGGATGCCATTCGGCCTGGATCCGGGCCAGCGCGGCCTCGAACCGCGGCGACTGGAGCAGCAGCATCTCGTCCAGCTTGCCGATGAACTCGCGCACCATGTTGCCCACGCGCAGGTCCTTGCTCTCCTGCATCACGAGCGCCTGGATGTCGGTGAGCGACGTCGTGCCGTCGAGCAACTGGAGAATGGCGATGGTCTCGAACCCGAGCACCGGCTGGCCGGGCGTCACCCCGAGCGGGTCGGTGACCACGAGCAGCTCGCGCTCGCCGTCGCGCACGGGCGCGATCTGGATGGGGCGAAGCCGCGGATACTCGGGCAGGTCGTCGTGCGCCTCGAGCGTGCTCCCCGGCGGCAGGATGATGCGCGGCGTCTCCGTGGGCTCGGGCGCGGCGCCCGGAATGATGATGCGCGACGGCTTGGCCGGGGGATCGTTCGGGTCGAACACCATCGGGACTCCTCGGCTGGGCGCATCGGGCGGGCGCGGGGTGATCCGTGCGAGCGGAACAACGCGAGGATAGCGGCGGGTCGGACGGTGCTCAAATGCCGGTGCCCGCGGCGGCACGGCTTCGGGGGCAGCGATTCCGTGAATGCGGGGCCCGTGTGTGCCGCAGGACCGGCGGATGCCTGGTCGGGGCGGCGCGCATCGGCCCCGGGTTCGGCGTGCATTCCGGGCGGACTTGCTTCAAGATGCGCCCGCGATGACCACGACCGCCATGGGTAAACTGCTCGAGTCGTACCTCACCGAACTCGAGGGGGAGAAGGGATTCTGGCGCGGTAACCGCGAGGACGTGCCCGTGTTCGTGTTCAGCGACGACGAGCACGACCGCATGCGCCTCATGGCGCCCATTGGCGTGGTCGAGGAACTCGACCCCGACCTGCTCCACGTGCTCCTCCAGGCCAATTACGACCGCGCGCTCGACGCCCGCTACGCCATGCGAAACAAGGAGCTGTGGGCCGTGGTCGTGCATCCGCTCGCCACGCTCGCGACCGACGACCTCCCGAGCCTGTTCGACCAGGTGGTGAAGCTGGTCAAGAACACCGGTACGACGTTCGCCTCCACCGAGCTGGTGTTTCGCTCGTTCCCGGACGACGTGGTCCTCGAGCCCGAGGACGACGACGATGACGACGACGCCGGCGATCGCGACGACCGCGACGACGACGACTCGGGGGACGACGACGAAGACGAGCGCGGCACCGATTCCGGCGGCCGATGAATCCCGCGATCGGGAACGTCTCGGCCGTTTCGATCGACGTACGCGTGGACCGCGACACGGTGTTGCCCGGCCGCGTGTGGTGCGCGCAGCGGCCCCGCGCCCTGCTCGCCATCGTGCACGGGCTGGGGGAGCACAGCGGGCGCTACTCGGCGTTCGCCTCCGAGCTCGTGCGCGCGCGCTTCACCTGCGTGGCCCTCGACTTGCCGGGGCACGGTGAGTCCCCCGGCCCTCGCGGCGACATCCCATCGTGGACGAAGCTGCGGGACCAGATCGTGCCGGCCATGTTCACGGCCTCGCGGGGCCTGCCGGACCAGCCGCCCGAGCTGCCGTGCGTGCTGCTCGGGCACAGCATGGGCGGCGTCATCGCGCTCGACCATGCGCTCGCGCACCCGCGGCCGCTGAGCGCGCTCGTGCTGTCGGCGCCGGCGCTGCGTACCGCGCTCCCGCCGTGGTGGAAGCTGGCGCTCGCCAACGTGGCGAGGGTCGCGACGCCCGCGAGCGGGTTCCCGAACGCGCTCGACACCGACGGGCTCGCGCGCGATCCGGAGGTCGTCCGCGCCTACCGCACCGATCCGCTCGTGCACGACCGCGTGAGCCCGCGCACGTACTTCGCGCTGAACGAGGCCACGCAGCGCTGCCGGCGCGAGATCCGCAATCTTCAAGTTCCCACGCTCATGCTGCAGGGCATGGCCGACCGGCTGGTCGACCCCAAGGGCGCGCTCGAGGCCGCGGGCGCGGCCCCGCACGGCATGATCCGGTTCGTGACGCTGCACGACGCGTTCCACGAGGTGTTCAACGACATCGGCCGCGAGGCGGTGATCCGCGACCTCGTGGCCTGGCTCGACGCCGCGCTCGTGGTGTGAGCGCTCGAAAGACATGGCGGTGAGCACGCTCGGGACCGTCGTCTCCGTGCGCATCGGGCGGGCCCGGAGCCACCCGAGCCCGGACTGGGACCGCGGCGCCGCGCGCGAGTGGCGGACCGCCTACTGGAAGGACGAAGCGACGGGGGCGGTCCGCATCGGGACGCTTGGGCTCGAGGGCGACGAGCAGGCCGACCGGCGCGTCCACGGCGGCGCGCACATGGCGGTGCTCATGTACGCCGAGACCCACTACGCGCTCTGGCGCACGCTCCCGGGCCTGGCCGGGATGGGCACCGGCGGCTTCGGCGAGAACCTGACGCTCGACGGTGCGGACGAACGCGAGCTCTGCATCGGCGACGTGCTCGAGGTGGGCGGCGCCGAGCTCGAGATCTCCTCGCCGCGCGGGCCGTGCGCGAACATCTCCCGGCGCTGGGACGCGCCGTGGCTCCTCGAGCGCGTGGTGGAGCTGCGCCGCACCGGCTGGTATCTGCGCGTGCGGCGCGAGGGGCCGGTCGCACGCGGCGACGGGGTGCGGCTGCTCCAGCGCCCGCACACCGGCTGGACGATCGAGAGGCTCCTCAGGCTTCGTTACGTCACGCCACGCGCGATCGACGAGCTGGCGGAGGCGTCGTCGCTCGGGGCGCTCGCGCCCGAATGGCAGAAGCGATTCGCGAAGCTCGCGAGCCAGGGCTGACCCGGGCGAGGTGAAGGCTCCGCGGGAGACCGCGGACCCTGCCACGCGCGCGCCACGCCACCGGGCGCAGGGCCACGCCGGCCAACCGCGGAACGATCAGCGCGTGCCGCTTCCGAGCAGCGTCTCGATCGCGCTCCGCCAGCGCGCCCACTCGGCGGCGCGCCAGCGGGCGTGCTGGCGCGGGCGGAACTCGCGATCGAGCGTGCGCGCGCGGGTGAGCTCGCGCGGCGAGCGCCACA
>DATDEX010000453.1:0-16341 GCA_036522895.1 Candidatus Eiseniibacteriota bacterium
GAGCAGGTCGCGAGCGCCGCGGCGGGCGGCGAGCGGGGCGCGACCCCCGGGGCCGTGGAGGCCGGCGAGAAGCAGGGCCCCGCCGGCTTCACCAACGTCATCGAGCTCATCGCCGGCGCCAACCCGCACGCGGCCTGGGCACATTTCCTCGAGCACTATGAAGTGCTGGTGTTCTCGCTCCTCGTCGCGCTCATCCTCCTCGCGGTCGCGTTCGCCGCGAGCCGGAATCCCCAGCTCGTTCCGAGCGGGCTCCAGAACGGCGTCGAGTTCGTGGTCGAGGCGCTCGCCAACTTCATCGGCAGCATCCTCGGCCCCGAGCAGGGGCCGCGCTACGTGCCGTTCCTCGGCACGCTCTTCCTCTACATCTTCTCGATGAACCTGTTCGGGCTGATCCCGCTCATGCACTCGCCCACGGCGAGCCTCAACGTGACCGTGGCGCTCGCGCTCACGGTGTTCGTGTACGTCCAGTTCGTGGGCTTCAAGGAGCTGGGCCCGATCGGCTGGCTCGATCACATGCTCGGCAACCCCCGCAACCTCACCGGCTGGCTCCTGGCGCCGCTCATGCTGCCGATCCACGTGCTCGGCGAGCTCGCGAAGCCCATCTCGCTCTCGTGCCGGCTTTTCGGCAACATCTTCGGCGAAGACATGCTGCTCGTGGCGTTCGCGTCGCTCGGCATCGGCATGCTGCCGTTCAAGCAGCTGCCGTTCGGCGTCCCCATGCACGTCGTGTTCTTTCCGCTGGTCCTGCTCGGCAGCGCGCTTCAGGCCATGGTGTTCACGGTTCTGAGTTCGATCTACATCCTTCTCATGCTTCCGCACGAGCATCACGAAGAGCCGGGGCACGAGGCGGGTGCGCAACACGCTCACTGAGCCCACACAGGAGGATGTCTCATGGATCTGCATGCCGCACTAGCACTCGGTCTTCCCATCGGCATCGGCGTCGCCGCGATCGGCTCCGGCATCGGCCTCGGCCTCATCGGCCAGGGCGCCATGCAGGCGATCGGCCGTCAGCCCGAGGCCACCGCCAAGATCCAGCTGGCCATGATCATCATCGCGGCGCTCGCCGAAGCGCTCACGATCTACGCGTTCGTGACCATGATCATGCTGAACGGCAAGATCTGAACCGGCGGGCGCTGCCGGTGCTCGCGCACGCGGCACGCCCGGGGGAGCACGCATGAACCTGATCGACATCCGGATGGTGGGCACCCAGATCCTCGGCTTCCTGCTCCTCCTGTGGGGCCTGAGCAAGTGGGCCTGGGGACCGCTCACCGCCCAGCTCGAGGCGCGCCGGCAGAAGATCGCCGACGAGTTCTCCGAGGCCGACCGCCGTCAGAAGTCGGCAGACGCCCTCAAGGTCAAGCTCGAGCAGGAGCTGCGCGGCATCGAGGCGCAGGCCCGCGCGAGGCTCCAGGAGTCGGTGGCCGAGGGGCAGAAGGTGGCCGCCGAGATGCGGACGCAGGCGCAGAAGGAGGCGCAGGAACGCCTCGGCCGCGCGGCGGACGAGATCGCGCGCGAGCGGGAGAAGGCGAAGGAAGTCCTGAAGGAGCAGGTCATCGGGCTGTCGATCAGCATGGCCGAGAAGATCCTGCGCACGAAGCTGGACGATCCGGCGCAGCGAAAGCTCGCCGGCGAGTTCATCGACGAGGTCGGGGCCATCCGGTGAGCCAGGACGCCTCGATCGCCGGCCGCTACGCGCGCGCGCTGCTGCTGCTCACGCAGCGGCAGGTCGCCCGCTCGGGCGCGCCGCTCGTGGCGGCGCTCGAGCGCACGCTGGACGAGCTCCAGACGCTCGCGCAGCTCACGGCGCCGGGTTCGTCGCTCGGCAACTTCCTGCTCGATCCCGAGATCAGCCCCGTCGATCGGCGCAGGGTGCTCGAGACGGGCCTCAAGGGCCGCGCGATGCCGAGCGTGCAGGTGTTCGCCGACCTGCTGCTGCGCAAGAAGCGGATCGGCATCACCGGCGCGATCGCGCGCGAGTTCAAGGCCATCGTCGAACGGGCGAAGGGGCTCGAGCGGGCGACGGTCGTGAGCGCGGTGCCGCTCCATCAGGCCGAGCTGACCCGGCTGCACGGCGAGCTCGAGCGCGTGACGGGCAAGAAGATCGTGCTCGAGACCCGGATCGAGACCGCGTTGCTCGGGGGCGCCTACGTGCGCATCGGCGACCGGGTCGTGGATCGCAGCGTCAAGACGTTGCTCGAGTCGATCGCCAACCAGCTCTACGAAACGAGCGTGTAATCCCCTCCGGATGAACGGCGCGTGATCGCGCGGGCTGAACAGCCAACACTGAACGAACGGGGTTCGCACCCATGTCCTTTCGACCCGAAGAAGTGAGCGCCATCCTGGCGCAGGAACTCGAACGTTACGAGGCCAAGCTCGAGACCAAGAGCGTGGGCAGCGTGCTGTCCGTGGGCGACGGCATCGCGCGGCTGTGGGGCCTCGAGGACGCCATGGCCGGTGAGCTGATCAAGTTCCCCGGCGATGTCATGGGCATGGTGCTGAACCTGGAAGAGGACAACGTCGGCGCGGTACTGTTCGGCTCCGACAAGAACATCAAGGAAGGTGACCGCGTCGAGCGGACCGGGCGCATCGCGAGCGTGCCGGTGGGCCGGGCGATGATCGGCCGTGTCGTAAACGCGATCGGGCTGCCGGTGGACGGCAAGGGCCCGATCGGGGCGGACAAGTTCCGCAACATCGAGTTCAAGGCGCCCGGCGTGATCGAGCGCCAGCCGGTCAAGGAGCCGCTCCAGACGGGCATCAAGGCCATCGACGCCATGATCCCGATCGGGCGCGGCCAGCGCGAGCTCATCATCGGCGATCGCCAGACCGGCAAGACCACGATCGCGATCGACACGATCATCAACCAGAAGGGCACCGGCGTCATCTGCGTGTACGTGGCGATCGGGCAGAAGGAGTCCACGGTCGCGAACGTCGTGGGCACGCTCGAGAAGTACGGCGCCATGGAGTACACGATCGTGGTGACCGCGTCGGCCTCGGAGCCGGCGCCGCTCCAGTACATCGCGCCCTATTCGGGCGTCACGATGGGCGAGGAGTTCACCTACGACGGTGGCCACGTGCTGTGCGTGTACGACGATCTCTCGAAGCACGCGACGGCCTACCGGCAGCTGGCGCTCCTGCTCCGGCGCCCGCCGGGCCGCGAGGCGTACCCGGGCGACGTCTTCTACCTGCACTCGCGCCTGCTCGAGCGCGCCTGCAAGCTTTCCGACGAAAAGGGGGGCGGCTCGCTCACGGCGCTGCCGTTCATCGAGACGCAGGCCGGCGACGTCTCGGCCTACATTCCCACGAACGTCATCTCGATCACCGACGGCCAGATCTTCCTCGAGGGCGATCTCTTCTACTCGGGTGTGCGGCCGGCCATCAACGTCGGCATCTCGGTGTCGCGCGTCGGCGGCAACGCGCAGATCAAGGCCATGCGCCAGGTCGCCGGCCGCCTGCGCCTCGACCTGGCCCAGTACCGCGCCCTCGCCGCGTTCGCGCAGTTCGGTTCCGACCTCGACAAGACGACGCAGGCGCAGCTCACGCGCGGCGAGCGCATGGTGGAGCTGCTGAAGCAGGGCCAGTTCATGCCCATGGCGGTCGAGCAGCAGGTCGTGTCGATCTGGGCCGGCGCGAACGGCTACCTGGACGACATCCCGGTCGCCGCGGTGCGCAAGTTCGAGGCGGACTGGCTGGGATTCGTGGCCGGGAAGTACGCGGAGGTGGCGCACAACATCCGCACCGCGAAGCTCATCTCGCCCGAAGACGAGAAGCGGCTCAACGAGGCCTGCAAGGCCTTCAAGGCGCAGTTCAAGGCATAGGACGATGGCGTCCCTCAAAGACCTCCGGCGGCGCATCCGCGCCACGAAGAGCATGCAGCAGATCTTCAAGGCCATGGAGATGGTGGCCGCGGCCAAGCTGCGCCGCGCCCAGGCGCGCGCCCAGGCGGCGAGCCCCTACGCGGCGAAGATCTCCGCCGTGCTCGCGAACCTGTCCGGCTCCGCGGCCGACTTCGAGCACCCGCTGTTCAAGGCGCGCGAGGTCAAGGTCACGGCGCTGGTGGTGATCACCGCCGACCGCGGCTTCGCCGGCTCCTACAACACCGTCGTGCTGCGCGCGGCGGAAGAAAGGCTCAAGCGCGCCCCGCGGGGCACCCTCCTGTGCGTGGTCGTGGGCCGGAAGGGCCGCGACTACATGCGCCGGCGCGGCTACCCGGTGCTCGCGGCGCACACCGACCTGCCGGGCGAGGCGAGCCTCGAGCTGGCGCGCACGCTCACGCGCGACCTCACCGGGCGCTTCCTCGCGGGCGAGGTGGACCGCGTCGAGATCCTCTACACGCACTTCGTGAACGCGATCGTGCGCAAGGTCCTCACCGAGACGTTCCTGCCGATCGGCACCGGCGCGGGCACGAGCACTGCGGCGGCCGGCGGCTCGGCCATTTTCGAGCCCGACGCCGAGAGCATCTTTGCCGAGCTCCTCCCGCGCTATGCGACCGCCAAGCTGTATGCCTCCATGGCGGATTCGCTCGCGAGCGAGCACTCGGCACGTATGGTCGCGATGGGTTCCGCCCGCAAGAACGCGGGCGAGCTGGTGGATGCGCTCACGCTGACCCGCAACCGGCTCCGGCAGGCGGCGATCACGCGCGAGATCTCGGAACTGGTGGGCGGCGCGGAGGCGCTGAACTAAGAGCCAAAACTTAAGGCTTCGATATCGGCCCGAGTGCAATGAAGGCCGAAAGCGACGAGCGGAGTCGTATCGGAAGATACGTCGAAGCGAGGAGCGCCCGGGATGATGTCGCAATCGGGCCGAGATCGAAGCCGGGGGACAGAGACCATGAATGTTGGCAAGGTCGTCCAGGTGATCGGTCCCACGGTCGACGTGGCGTTCGAGCCGGAGCAGCTGCCGAAGATCTACAACGCCATCGTGATCGAGGACACCGATCGCCACATCCGGCTCACCGTCGAGGCGGCGCTCCACGTGGGCGACAACGTCGTCCGCTGCATCGCCATGGACTCGACCGACGGGCTGGTGCGTGGCATGAAGGCCACCGACACCGGCAACCCGATCATGGTGCCCGTGGGCGAGGCGGGGCTGGGACGCATCTTCAACCTGACCGGCGATCCGATCGACGGCAAGGGCCCGGTGAACGCGAAGCTGCGTTACCCGATCCACCGCTCGTCGCCGCCGTTCGACGAGCAGGAAACGGAAAAGCACCTGTTCGAGACCGGCATCAAGGTCGTCGATCTCCTGGCGCCCTACCAGCGCGGCGGCAAGGTCGGTCTGTTCGGCGGCGCGGGCGTCGGCAAGACGGTCCTGATCCAGGAGCTGATCCGCAACATCGCCACCCAGCACGGCGGCTTCTCCGTGTTCGCCGGCGTGGGCGAGCGCACGCGCGAAGGCAACGACCTCTACCGCGAGATGACCGAGTCGGGCGTCATCGCCAAGACGGTCATGGTGTTCGGACAGATGAACGAGCCGCCGGGCGCGCGCCTGCGCGTGGGGCTCACCGGCGTCACCATGGCCGAGTACTTCCGCGACGAAGAGGGGAAGGACGTGCTCTTCTTCATCGACAACATCTTCCGCTTCACCCAGGCGGGCTCGGAGGTGTCGGCGCTCCTCGGCCGCATGCCGAGCGCCGTGGGTTATCAGCCCACGCTGAGCACGGAGATGGGCGCGCTCCAGGAGCGCATCACGACCACGCGCAAGGGCTCGATCACGTCGGTCCAGGCCATCTACGTGCCGGCCGACGACCTGACCGACCCCGCGCCGGCCACCGCGTTCTCGCACCTCGACGCGACCACCGTGCTCGAGCGCTCGATCGCGGAGCTGGGCATCTACCCGGCCGTCGACCCGCTCGCATCGACCTCGCGCATCCTCGATCCCGCGATCGTCGGCGAGGAGCACTACAAGGTGGCGCGCGACGTCCAGCGGATCCTCCAGCGCTACAAGGATCTCCAGGACATCATCGCGATCCTCGGCATGGACGAGCTGTCCGAGGACGACAAGGTCACGGTGGCGCGCGCGCGCCGCATCCAGCGCTTCCTCTCGCAGCCGTTCTTCGTCGCCGAGGCGTTCACGGGCACGCCGGGCAAGTACGTGAAGCTCGAGGACACGGTGAAGGGCTTCAAGCGCATCGTGAACGGCGAGCTCGACGACCTCCCGGAGCAGGCGTTCTACATGCGCGGCGGCATCGACGAGGCCATCGCGGCCTCCGAAAAGATGAAGGCGGAGGTCTAGTTGGCGAGCCTGTTCAAGCTCAGCATCCTGACCCCGGAGCGTGCGGTGTTCGAGGGCGACGTCCAGTACGTCGAGGCCCCCGGCACCGAGGGCTACTTCGGCGTGCTCGCGCACCACGCGGCGATGGTGACGGCGTTGAGCGCCGGGACGCTCAAGGTGCGCGGCGCGGATGGGGCTGAGGAGCGCTGGGACGTGGCCGGCGGGTTCTTCGAGGTGTCGAACAACACCGCCACGGTATTGGCGGATTCCGTGGGAGCGGCAAAGGTGTAGGATGCCTCGCGGCCGGGCTTGCCCCGGGCCGAAGGCGAGGTCAGCAGCCGGCGCTGCGTTCCGCGCCCAATCGAAATCCCAATCGAAATCTGATGAACGCGCAGCGGGGGCCGGACTCAGGCTCACGCCCGCGCGAACGAACCGCCCGGAGGCAGGATGCCACCGGGCGGTTTCGGTTATTTCGACCTCACGGTGCGCTGCGGGTCGCTGGGGTGATCGCACGCGGGCGTCGAGCCACGGCAATCCCCGCCTGCCCGTCGCGCGCGGGCGGAGTGCCGCTCGGGCGGCACCGGACCGGGCTCGGCTTCGGACCTGGGCAGCGGCGATATCGCTTTATCATTAACTCGCATTCAGGCCGCCGGCCGAGGGATGGCCACGGCGGCCCCGGTCGATTTCGCCCGCCTCGAAATCCCGATGCATTTTTCCGGCGGCGACCCCCACCTGTGTAATCGAACCGGGTGCCGCCCTGGCCAAACATGCGGGGGTCGCCCGGGAGTAAGACGCGGCGCGTGCCCCGGCGACCACGAGATGGGCGGCCGTACGGCACGCGATCACGACGGACGCGCTGGGGAGCGCTGCCGTCGGGGCGGTCGGGTGGAGCCCTGGGAGGCCCGAACGTCAGGAGCCCCGGACGAGGAGAGCGTCCGGGGCCCCGCGTCGTTTTACCCAGGTTCGTCCCGCCGTGCCGCCCGCGGGCGCGCTCCTGGCCGCTCGTGCCTACCAGCCCGTCCCGCCCAACTGCTTCCACAGGAACGTGAACGCGAGCGCGGACATGAACGCCTGCTGTTTGTTGTTCGCCGCGCCGCCGTGCCCGCCCTCGATGTTCTCGTAATAGAGCACGTCGCTCCCCATCGCCTCCATCTTGTGCACCATGCGGCGGGCGTGACCGGGGTGGACGCGGTCGTCGCGCGTCGAGCTGGTGAAGAGCGTGCGCGGATACTTCACCCCGTCCCGGAGCAGGTGATACGGGGAGAACTTCTGGATGTAGGCCCACTGATCGGGCTGGTCGGGGTCGCCGTACTCGCCCATCCACGACGCGCCCGCGAGGAGCTTGCTGTAGCGCTGCATGTCGAGGAGCGGCGCCTGGCACACGACCGCGCCGAAGAGCTCGGGATACTGGGTGAGCATGTTGCCCACGAGCAGGCCGCCGTTCGAGCCGCCGATGCAGCCCAGGTGGGCGGGGCTCGTCACCTTGCGCGCGATCAGGTCACGCGCCACGGCGCTGAAGTCCTCGTAGCAATGATGGCGGTTCTCCTTGACGCCGCCGTTGTGCCACTCGGGACCGAACTCGCCGCCGCCGCGGATGTTGGCCACCACGAACACGCCGCCGCGCTCGATCCAGCCCGACCCCTGCACGCCGCTGTAATAAGGGAGCTCGGGAACCTCGAAGCCGCCGTAGCCGGTGAGCACGGTGGGGGCGTGGCCGTCGAGCGCCAGCCCCTTCGGCGCCACCTCGAAGTACGGGATGTGCGTTCCATCCGCGGATACGGCCTCGTGCTGCAGCACGGCATGCCGGCTCCCGTCGAAGAACGCCGGCGTCTGCTTGAGCTTTTCGCGGGCGGGCTTGCCCGCGCTGGCGAGGAAGAGGCTCGTGGGGGTGAGGAAGTCGGTGATCGTGAGCCAGTAGTCGTCCGTGGTGAGATCGTCCACGCCGCCGGCGGAGATCGTGCCGAACTCTGGCAGGCCGGTGACCGCGGTCGACGTCCAGCCCTTCGCCCCGGGCTTCGCCACGTACACGCGGCTCCGGACGTTGTCGAGCACGGTGAGGAGGATCGTGCCGTGCGTCGTCGAGAAGCCCGACAGCGAGGTCCGCGGCGTGGGGGTGAAGAGCGGCTCCAGTTCGCGCTTCCCGGCGACGAAGTCGTCGAAGCGGGCCGCGACAAGGGAGCCGGCGGCGAACGTCTTTCCGCCCACGGTCCACGGCGTGCGCAGCTGGACGAGCAGCCACTCGCGCCACACCGACGCGTCGGCGTCGTCGGGCTTGTCGATCTTCACGAGCTTCCCGTCCCGCCGCAGGTAGAGCTCGTTCGAGTAGAACGTGATCGCGCGGCTCACGAAATCGCGCTCGAAGCCGGGCGTGTGGTCGCGGAACGCGCCCACGCCCACGTCGGTGGTCGGGCCCTCGTACACCGTCGTCGCGGCGGAGAGCGGGGTGCCACGACGCCACTCCTTGATGACGCGCGAATAGCCCGACGTGGTCATGGTCGTGGAATCGAACGCGACGGCCACGTAGAGGCGGTCCTGGTCGAGCCAACTCGCGTCGCTCTTCGACTCGGGCAGCGTGAAGCCGTCGGTCACGAACTGCTTCTTGACGAGATCGAACTCCCGCACGACACGGGCGTCGGCACCGCCGCGCGACAGCGAGACGAGGCAGAGGCGATCCGCGGGCTGGAGCGTGGAAGCGCCCTCCCACACCCAGCTTTCCTTTTCGGCGGTGCCGAGCGCGTCGAGATCGAGCACGGTCTCCCACGCGGGCGACGGCTTGCGGTACTCCTCGAGCGTCGTGCGCCGCCAGAGCCCGCGCTCGTGCTGCGCGTCGCGCCAGAAATTGTAGTAGCGATCGCCGATCTTCGTGACGTACGGGATGCGGTCGTTCGAGTTGAGGATCGAGAGGAAGCGATCGTCGAGCGACTTGAACTCGGCGCTCTGCGCGAGCTCCCGGGTCGAGCGGGCGTTCTGCTCGCCCACCCACTGCATCGCCTGCGTGCCGGTCACGTCCTCGAGCCACAGGGCGGGATCGTTCGGCGGCGGCGCGGCGTGCGTGGCGGGGGGCAGGGCGGTCATGAGCACCAGCAGAACGAGAAGTCGTCGCATCGTGGACTCCAGGGGAAGAGTGATCGGCGGGAGATCGAGAGCACTGTTTCAGTCCGATTTGGCGCGGGCAATCGATCCCCGACGAGCGCGGCACACCGCACCTTGGGCGGGGGCGCCCGTCCGGGCCGGGGAACCGGGCATGCCCGTGCAGGGTATCTCATTTGTGAACATGACCTTGGGCCCGGTCTGCAGGCGCGGCACCAATCTGAGAATTGCTTCTCTGAATTCCGTCATGGCTGTGTATGATCGCCTCGGTCAGCAGTACCGGACTCCCCGTGCCGCCATCCGAGGCATGTCCCCCCCGGGCATGCCGGGAGGGAGTGTCCCTTGGGACAGCTTGCGCAGGATCTCGCGTCCGCTCCGCGAGCTGAGGGTTACGCCGTCAATTGCTGTCCGCTCTGTGGCTGCGGGGAGAGCCGGCTCTTCAAGCGACTCGCGGTGACGCGTGGTCCGGCCGCGGGCACCTACGAGCTGCGCCAGTGTCTGGCCTGCGAGCTCATCTTTGTCGACCCGCGGCTCGACGATTCGATCCTCGCCCGGCTCTACGACGAGGACTTCTACTTCTCGACCGGATGGGCGCTGCGGGGCATCGCGGAGCTCGTCATGCGCCAGATCCAGCGCACGCGGCAGCGCCGCGTGGAGCGCTTCGTCCGCACCGGCGCCCTGCTCGACATCGGCTCGGGGGACGGCCGATTCGTGCAGCACATGGCGGGTGAGGGCTGGCGGGCGACCGGCATCGACTTCTCGCCGGCGGCCCAGGCGCTGGCCGAGGCCCGTGGCGGCGGCGGGCGCTTCCTCTGCGGATCGATCTTCGATCACGAGATCGAGCCCGCGAGCATCGACGCCGTCACGCTCTGGCAGGTCTTCGAGCACATCGGCGAGCCGCGCGAGTTCCTCGAGCGCACGCACGCGCTCATGCGACCGGGCGGCGTGTTCGTGGCCGCGGTGCCCAACATCGACGGGCTCTCCGCGCGGCTCACGGGCGAGCGCTGGTGGGGGCTCGACGTGCCGCGCCACCTCGTGCACTACTCGCCGCGCACGCTCTGCCGCGGGCTCGAGGAGGCCGGCTTCACGGTCGAGCGCGTCAACCACCTCTCGCTCCAGTACGACCCCTATGGGCTCCTCCACAGCTCGCTCGACTGGGTGTTCACGCGACGGCATTTCCTCTCCGACCTCGCCAAGCTCCACCTCCCGCCCGACCTGACGCGGGCCGAGTTCGCGTACAACGTCGCGGCGCTCGTGCTGCTCGGTCCCGTGCTCGCCCCGCTCAGCCTCGTGGCCACGGCGACGGCGGGGTGCGTCGGCCAGGGCGGGTTCATCGAGGTGTTTGCGAGGCGGGCGCCAGGCGGGCAATCGCCAGCGCGCTCACGCCCAGCACCAGCACCCCGGCGAGAACCAGCGCGGCCTGTGGCCCCCACTGCCGTGTGACCGCGCCCGCGGCGCTCACGGCGAGGAGCAGCACCGAGCGCATGATGAAGTCGCGGGTGGCGAACACGCGGCCGCGGAGCCCGGGCTCGGTCGATTCCTGGAGCAGGGTCTCGGTGACCATGAGCGCGGGTGCGGCCGCGACGCCCATCACGAACGCGGCGACCGCGAACAGCGCGAAGCGCGTCGTCGCTGAGAAGAGGAGCAGTCCGGCGCCCGCGAGCACGAGCCCGGCCGCGAGCACGCGGGCCCGCGGCAGGCCCCGGCCGGCGGTGTTGAGCCACCACGCGCTCGCGGCGCTCCCGGTGCCCAGCACCGCCATGAGCACGCCGAGACGCGCCACCCCCGGCATGCTGGCGGCGCGCTGGATCTGAAGGTTGCCCGCCACGTGCAGGAACCCGCCCGCGAGCCACACGGCGGCGAGCGTGGTGAGTGCCAGGCCGACGCGCGGATTCGTGCGCACGGTCGTAAGACCGTCGCGAACCTGGAGCAGGTACCCGCGCAGCGTGGGCGCCTGGGGCTCCCCGCCGTGCATGGGCCGGGCGTATCGAATGGCGAGGAGCGCGACGACGGACACGAGGTAGGTCGCGGCGTTCAGGTAGAGCGCGCTCGCCCAGCCCCAGCGATCGATGATCCAGCCGCCCCCGAGCGATCCCAGGGCGGTCGCGGCGATGCCGGCGGCGGAGAGCCAGGTGTTCGCCGGGAGGAGCTGCGGCCCCGCGACGAGTTCGGGCGTGAGCGCGCTCTTCGCGGGGAGGAAGAACACGCCGCACGTGAAGAGGAGGAACAGCAGCACGAACACCGGCCACACGCTGTGCGTGACGAGGTAGAGGAGCGGCACCGCCAGGATGAGGCACGCTCGCAGGATATCGGCGCCGACGAGCACGTGCCGGAGGTTCCGGCGGTCCACCCAGGCGCCCGCGAACGGCGCGAACAGCAGCACGGGCACGAGCATCACGTTCGCGAGGAGCGAGAGGAGCAGCGACGAGCGCGCGTCGCGAAACGCGTGCGTGTGCGCGGCCAGGAGCGCGATGAGCGCCAGGTAGGTGAGGCGCTCGCCGGTCAGCGAGACCAGTTGGCCCCACCAGAGGGCCGAGAAGTTGCGCTGCCGAAAGAGCGGCGGATGCGGCAGGGGCGACGCCACGTGCTCCTCGGCTGCGCAGGGGACTCGGACGTGCTGCAGGCGGACGGGAGCGTTCGGGCAACCCGGGAGCGCGGAGTCTATCAGCCGCGGGCCCGCGGAACGAGATGGCGCCGGGAGGGCGACTCCCGCGGCCCCGCGCTCCCCGGGCGGCGCCGCGTCGGAGAAAGCGAAAGGGGGCGGCCAACCGCGCCGCCCCCTCGTTCGACTCGCCGGATCGACTGCGTCAGTCGACCAGGATCATCTTCCGCTTGGCGACATCCTTGCCCGCCATGAGCCGGTACAGATAGACGCCGGCATGCAGCCTGGTGCCGCCGTCGCCGGAGCCGTCCCACTGCAGCGTGTGGAGGCCGGGCGAGAACGTGCCGCGGGCCAGCGTCTTCACCATGCGGCCGCTGATGTCGAACACCTCCAGCCGCACGTCCCGCTGCGTCGGCAGCGAGAAGCGGATGAGCGTGCTCGGCCGGAACGGGTTCGGCTGGTTCTGGTGCAATGCGAACTCGAGCCCCAGGTCCGAGGCGGACGTGTTGATGAACGAGCCATTGCCGGCCGCCGGCTGCGGCGACATCGCCGCCATCGGACCGCTGGTCATGGACGACGGCAGACTGTCGTCCGGCAGCTGGTGCGAGCTGATCGTGCACCCGGCGCCGACCGACACTTCCTTGGCGAAGATCGCGCCCTGCACGCTCACCTGCGAGCCCAGGGCGACCCGCACGTTGGGGGCGATCAGCGAGCCGTGAAACACCGAGCCGCTGCCGATCTGGATCGTCTTGTTGCTGCCGTGCACGTAGATCTTGAGGTGCGTGCTCCGCGAGGCGTCGCCCGAGGAGATCGTGGCCCCGGTCGAGATGGACAGGTCGCTCGTGATGTCGAGCGTCGTCTTCTCGGTGGGCTGAATGGGCATCTCACCCGACGCCGTGAGCTGGTCGGGGGCACCGTTCTCGTCGTAGACGAGCCTGGCGCCCTTCTGGAGCGTCAACGCCTTGAACGTGTACTGGCCATCGCTCAGGATCAGCGTGGCGCCGCCCTTCACGAGGACGTTGCCGAAGCGGCCGGGTGCCTGACGAAGCGTGGTCCCCTGCGCGACCTGGAGGTTGCTCGAGCCGGCCGTGACGCTCGGAAGCGCCGGCATGACGAGCGGGGCGAAGAACTCCACGGAGCCACCAGCGACCCCGTTCTCCAGCGTGACGCCGGGGGACAGCGTGGCGTTTCCGTGGGCCATGACGCTGCCGGCGATCACCGTGGAATCGCCGGCGACGATGATGTCGCCGCCCGCGGTGAGATCACCGTCCAACCGCCGCGCGTTCGACACGCCGGTCACACGGATCTGCCCGTTGGACCACAGGTCACCGAGCAGGTTGACCTCGGTCGCCACCGTCAGCGTGTCGGTGGCGAACAGCGCGAGTCCGCTGAACACCGGGTTCGGCGCCGGGACCGGGGTGGAATCGAAGACCGGCAGGTTCAGGAACGGCTGCACCGGAGCCGCGGCTCCGCCGCTGCCGGTCGCCGGCAGCGTGAACGTGGCGTTCGCGGCCTGTCCGGGCACCGTCAGGTCGGCCAGGACCGAGAGCTCGCTCCCGGGCGCACCGTTCTGCACGATGAGCTCGGGGTGATCGAACGGAGCCTTGTTCCAGCGCACGCGCTCGTCGGTGAGCCCGCGCAGGAAGTCCGCGAGCGCGGCCTGGCGGTTGGGATGCCCGATCAGGCCCTTCACGCGGTGAATGTCCGCATCGAGGTTCGCGATGTTCTGGTCGTGGAAGTTGCCGCCACGCGTGTAGAACTGAATCACGTCCTTGAGCGACGCAATGCTGCCGTTGTGGAAGTACGGACCGTTGAGCTCCACGTTGCGGAGCGTCGGCGTCTTGAACGCGCCGTCGACCGCGACACGCTCGGTGGGATCCAGGGGCGGGAACAGCTCGGCGTCCGGGACGCTGCCGAGCTGCAACTGCTCGCGGCGAGCGATCGACAGCGGATTGCCGAACGGATCGAAGCCGCCCACGCCGACATCCTCGGCCGTCGGGCGGACACCGATGTTGTAGAACCCGCCGTCGTAGACCGCGACGCCGCCGTTGCCGACGACCATGCGCTCGATCAGGCCGTCCTTCGTGACGGGGTCCAGCCGGGCGCTGAACGACGCGCCGGTGAACTCCGAGCCCGAGTGGCAGGCGATGCAGTTGCCGGTGTTGCTGCCCATGAACACCTTGAGCCCGAACTGCTGCTGGGCCGTGAGCGCGGACGTGTTGCCCTCGGCGAACTGGTCGAACGGCGCGTTGTCGGAGACGAGCGTCGACTCGTAGAGATTGATGGCCAGTCCCCAGAACATCGAGAAGTTGGCCTCCATGACCGTGAACTGGTTGGTCGGGAGGGGCTTCGGCGTCGGCGGCTTGTGACCTTCGGACTGCTGCCCGCCGCCGACCACGTTGAGCGAGGCGTCGACGATCAGCTTCGAGTTCCACCATTTGGGGGCGAACGCCTTCTTGATCATGTCGGAGTAGGTGGCGTTGAGCCCCTTGCCGCCGGTGATCGCCATGGCGCCGAGCACGCTGTCGTTCTGATCCACGCGCTGTGTCGCCAGCGGCTGCAGCGAGAGCATTTTCTTGCCGAGCTTGAGCCAGTCGCGACCGGCCGCCGACATCTCGGTGTTGTTGTTCGGCGGGCCGACGGCCTGGGAGGACAGGCTGGCGTTGTTGATCGAGAGGTGCACCAGGGCCAGCTCACCCAGATCGTTCACCCGCAGCACACGCGCGCTCGGATCGGAATCGCCGAACGGGTTGCGCCCGTTGAAGCGGCGGTTGGCCCGGCCATCCCAGAAGTTGCGGACGTTGAACACCGCGTTGATCGCCGACGGCGTGTTGCGGCCGGTGACGCGACGCGTGTTCAGGCCGCCGACCTGGAACCTCGGATCGGGGACGACCGTGATGTTGTCCTGGGCGGAGCCGGGGACGATGTCCACGAACGCGGAGTTGTGCACGCCGTGCGAACCGGACACGTCGTCCTTGCTGCGGACGAGGGCCGAGTTGCGGTCGTCGGGATTCGTGAGCTGGTGGAACGGGAACTCGCTCGCGGCGTAGGTGTGGTTCGGGCCGCCGACGTCGAACGCGCCGTTCGCACCCGGGTTCAACTGGTTCACGATCCGCGTGTCGGCGCCGGCCTGGAAGTGGCACGAGGCACACGCGGTCTGACCGTCGCCACCGACCTGCAGGTCCCAGAACAGGGCCTTGCCGAGCGCGATGGCCGCGGACTTGTCGACGACGAAGTCGCCGAGTTGTTCGGGGAGTGGCACCGGCACCGTCTTCAGTGACGAGGGCACCACGGGAGCGGGATGGGGGACGACCTGGGCCGTGACGGCCGCAGAAACACATTCGAGGGCAATTATGCCCACGGCGAAGGCAGGCAGGAGTCTGCGCATTGCTACCTCTGGGGAGCCGCGGCAGGCAGTGCCACGGCGGGGAGATTGCTTCAGCCGAGACAACCCGGATCAGGGATCACGGGAAGGAGAGGGCTCGACCGATCGGAGAGAGAGAGGTGCAACTCTAGGCTCGACAGTTTTTACTGGTTTTGCCGCGAGGTTCGGCGGCGGTGCGGTCCTTTGGCCGCATGGGAGTGGGCGGCGGAACGTCGACTTCCGGGATCGGGTGCTGGGGGGGACGTTGAGAAGAGGAGTTCAACCCGGGCCCACTGCGCCCTGCGAGAAACACAGCGGTACCGTGTCGAAGTTGCGGAGGGCAACCTGCCACGGCAGTCGGACGACGCAGAGAGGTATCCTGCTTGCGCCGCTTTGACCCACCGGGTTGAAATATCCTGTTCGAGCCGCGAGGCAGTCGCGGGTGCCCTGCGCACGCGGAAACGTCACTGGCACCTTAGGAGTATCACCAAAGGATGATGGGGATTCACGCGGATTTTTAAGCGGTCGGCGCGCACGCGTACGAATATTGGTGGAAGCAAATCGACGCACAGTGACGCTTCACAACCACGGCTCGCGGGACCGGATGTGGTTCCATCGATTCCGCTCCGCGCGAGAGTTGTGCAGTCCAGTTGTGCTCGGAATGCGTGTGCGCTCAACGTTGGGCGATCGATTTTCCGCCCGCCGGGTCCCGCGAACCGCGCGTGCTAGTGTCTCGGCGCCGGCAGCCGTTCACCCACCTGGGAGGCGACATGGACTGGTCCGTCGTGGGGCTCAACTTCCTCTACGCGATCCTGGGCGTCGTGCTGATGTTCGTGGCGTATCGCGTCATCGATCTGCTCACGCCGGAAGTGGACTTCCCCGCCGAGCTCAGGAAGGGGAACGTGGCGGTGGCGCTCTTCATCGCCGCGATTTTCCTGTCGGTGGCGCTGGTCATCGCGCACGCCCTCAACTGACCATGTCCCCGGTGCCCCGACCCGGCCCGGAGCGCTCGCCGGCGGTCCCGCGCGCACGACGCCGGCCCGGCGCGAGCCCCGCCCTCACCGCCCGCCGGCTC
>DATDEX010000454.1:0-33995 GCA_036522895.1 Candidatus Eiseniibacteriota bacterium
CCGCGCATGCCGCCGCGACCGCCGCCGCGCATCCCGCGACCGCCGCCACCTCCGCCGAACCCACCGCCGCCCGGCCGCGGGAACTCGCTCGCCTTCTCGTTCAGCACCCAGTGGCCGGTCAGGTCGGGGCGCGGGGGAGCAGCGTCCTCGGCGACGGCCAGCGTGGCGAGCGAGGCGGAGAGGAGCAGGCCCGTGGTGATCAGGTTCAGCATGCGGTTCGCGCGCATCGCAGGTCCCTCGTGATGGTCGGCATCGGCGGCCGCAACAGGTCGGAACCGGCCCGATGGCCCGCGCAAGCTCGGGACTCGCGCGGGTGCGGACCGGTCCCTCACAATGGACGAACGACGCGCGCGCGAGTTCCCGCCCTGGCGCTCGCGCGCGCGCGCGCTCATCTGGCGCGTCGCATGACGAACCGGGGAAGATCGATCCCGGATCCGGCCGCCCAGGCTCAGGCCCGGGAGCCGTCCCGCGGTCGCGGCCGCATGATGACGCGCACCGCGACGTAGCCGAACAGCACCACCGCGCCATGGAGCAGCGTCACGGCGAGCGCCCGTGGCTGGGTCCAGGGCGCGAAGAGCCGCTCCGTCACGGTGGAGATAAGGCCGGCCGGCTGCGTGAACACGTCCCAGCTGTTCAGCCGTTCGACCCGCCCGAGGTAGATCCCGAAGCCCGAGGCGAACGCCGCGAGCACGAGCACGCCCCAGCTCGCCAGCCGCCCGAAGCGCCGCGCGACGACGTCCTCGACGTCGCGGAACGACGAGAACGCGGCCAGGATCCCGGCCCCGGCGAACGCCGTGAACAGCAGGATGTCGAACCAGTAGGGCACCGGCGGCCGCGGCTTGAGATGGACGAGGTCGGTGATCAGGTAGGGCGCGTTGGGCAGGAACAGCAGCCACACCACCGCGCACCCGATCGCGAACACGCGCCACCCGCGGCGATTGGCGTGCACCATCGCCGCCGCGGCGAACGCCGGCACCAGCGCCAGGAACAGGTTCCAGACGAGGAAGCGGAACTTGAGGTCGTGCACGTACCAGCCGCGCGCGAAGATGAGCGCGGCGAGGCCGGCGAGCCCGGCGGCGAGCAGGAGGAAGCGGGGAGAGCGAAGCGAGTCGCGAAGCAACGCGGGCATGACCACCCCGGCAGGAAGACGCGGCTTGGCGCGGGAGCACGACCACGCCCCCGCAGGGCAGGCGCGAGTTTACGCTGGCAGGGCCCGATTCGCCCGCCGTCGCGGGGAGAGGAGACCGTGCGGGGCCGACCGACCCGCGCCATCTCTTTCGCGCTCCTCCAGGGAAGCGGCGGCTCAGCGGCTGATGTAGCGAAGCAGGACCGGGTAGGTGAGCGACGGATTCCCGCCCACCTGCTCCGGGTCCACGACGTCGTGGCTCAGGTGGAGCCCTGCAGGGAACTCGTAGCCGAGCACCTCGCGGGCGCCATGCGCCTGCCAGTGCCGCACCAGCGCCGCCGCGGTGCCGTTGTCCGCGGCGGCGTCGCCGCCCACGGTGACGAGCACGAGCGAGCGGGCGGCGGGCGTTGCGTGTGCGGCCCGGTCGAGCACCGCGCCGCCAAGCCACATCGTCGCCGCGACCGAGCGCGACGCGAAGCGCGGGTAGACGTGCGTCGGGCCCCCGAGCGCCTGCTGCTTCACGCCATCCCACCATGCGAACTGGTTGGGAAGGAGAAGCCCGAGCCGCGTGATCGCCGCCGTTCGCCACGGCCCTGGCGCCCGCGCCCAGCCGAGCATCGGGGCGATGACCACCGCACGGTCCACGTCGGCGCGCTCCTGGCCAGCCCAGGCCGCCATGACGCCGCCGATCGAGAGCCCCGCCACGGTGACCGTGTCGCCGAGTCCGTGCGCCGCGTCGATCGCACGCTCGGTGATCGCCACCAGCTCGCGCGCATCGAGCCGCGCGAGCTCGCCGGTCATGCGGTCGGCGAGGCCGTGGTGGGGGAGCCGCGGGACCAGCACGTTGGCGCCGCGCGCGAACGCGAGCCGGGCGAGCGAGTCGAACTGCGCGGGACAGTTCGTGAGCCCATGCAGGAGGATCACCACGTGCTTCGTCGGCGCACCGTGGGTGAAAATTTCCGTCCGGCACTCGGCGGCGATGGCCTGCGAGTCGGCCGCGCGGAGCGAGTCGACGATTGCCATGGCGTCGGCGTAGCTCGCCGCCGGATGCGGGTGCGAGCCGAGCCCGCGCGGAGCGAGCGGGCGGACGAGCAGCACCGCGACGAGCACGAGCGGCCCCAGCACCCAGAGCGCGAAGCGCCTCATGCCGGCCACGATAGCGCACCGCTCGTGCATTCGCTCGCCGCCTGATAGGTTTGTGGCACTGTTTCCCCGCATTCCCACTCGCGAAAGGCAGGGGCGCGCCGCGCCCTCACCAGGAGCTCTCCGTGACTTCCCTTCCGACTCCCGACTCGTTCGTCCCCCGGCACATCGGCCCCTCCGAAGCCGACCAGAAAGCGATGCTCGCCGCGATCGGCTACCCCTCGCTCGCGACGCTCATCGACGCGACCGTACCCGCGAACATCCGGGTGAAGAGCCCGCTCGCGCTGCCGCCCGCGATGTCGGAGCAAGAGGCGCTGGCCGCGTTTCGCGCGCTCGTGGCGCCGAACGAGGTGTGGCGGAGCTTCATGGGGCTCGGCTATTCGGCCACGCACACGCCCGCGGTGATCCAGCGGAACATCCTCGAGAATCCCGGCTGGTACACCGCCTACACGCCCTACCAAGCCGAGATCGCGCAGGGCCGGCTGGAAGCCCTGCTCAACTACCAGACCGTCGTCTCCGACCTCACCGCGCTCCCGATCGCGAACGCGTCGCTGCTCGACGAGGCCACCGCCGCCGCGGAGGCCATGCAGCTCGCGCACGCCTCGCTCGACGGCCCGGCCACGTTCCTCGTGGCCGACGACTGCCACCCGCAGACGATCGACGTGGTGAAGGCGCGCGGGCGGGCGCGCGGGATCACGGTCAAGGTGCAGAAGTCGAGCGCGTTCACGCTCGACGCCACGGTGTGCGGCGTGCTCGTTCAGTATCCGAACACGTGGGGCGCGGTGAACGATTACCGCGCGCTCGCGGCCCAGGTCCACGCGGCCGGGGCGCTCGTCGTGGTCGCGACCGACCTCCTCGCGCTCACGCGACTCGTGCCGCCGGGCGAGTGGGGCGCCGACGTGGCGATCGGGAACTCGCAGCGCTTCGGGGTGCCGTTCGGTTACGGCGGCCCGCACGCGGCGTTCTTCGCGACGCGCGACGAGTACAAGCGCCAGATGCCGGGTCGCATCATCGGCGTCTCGAAGGACGCGAATGGCAAGCCCGCGCTCCGGATGGCACTCGGCACCCGCGAGCAGCACATCCGCCGCGAGAAGGCGACGAGCAACATTTGCACGGCGCAGGTGCTGCTCGCGGTGATGAGCGGGTTCTACGCCGCCTGGCACGGCCCCGAGGGACTCAAGCGCATCGCCGACCGGCTGCATCTCATGGCGGAGACGTTTGCCGCGGGCGTGAAGAAGCTCGGGCACACGGTGGTCTCGGACACGTTCTTCGACACGGTCCACGTGCAGGCCGCCGGTGGGGCCGCGCGCGTGAAGGAGGTCCGCAAGGCCGCCGAGGCGCGGCGGATGAACCTCCGCTACGCCGACGACGGCGGCATCTCGGTGTCGTTCGGGGAAACCGCGACCGCGGGCGACCTGGCCGATCTGCTCGCGGCGTTCAACGGAGGTCATGCGGCGCCGTTCTCGCCCGAATCGCTGCTCCCCGGCACGGCTGGGAGGATCGACGAGCGCTTCGCGCGGAAGAGCCCGTACCTCACGCACCCGGTGTTCAACACGTACCACTCCGAGACCGAGATGATGCGCTACATGCGCAAGCTCGAGTCGCGCGACCTCTCGCTCACGCACTCGATGATCCCGCTCGGAAGCTGCACGATGAAGCTGAACGCCGCCGCCGAGATGCTGCCCGTGACCTGGCCCGAGGTGGGCGGACTCCACCCGTTCGCACCCGTGGCGCAGGCGAAGGGCTACCGGGCGATGTTCGACACGCTCGAGTCCGCGCTCGCGGAGATCACCGGCTTCGAGGCCGTGTCGCTCCAGCCCAACGCCGGCGCGCAGGGCGAGTACACCGGGCTGCTCGTGATCCGCGCGTACCACGAGTCACGCAAGGAAGGCCACCGGAACGTGTGCCTGATCCCGCAGTCGGCGCACGGCACGAACCCGGCGAGCGCGGTGATGGCCGGGATGTCGGTCGTGGTGGTGAAGACCGACGCGCAGGGCAACATCGACGTGGCGGACCTGAAGGCCAAGGCCGAGCAGAACGCGAAGCAGCTCGCGGCGCTCATGGTGACGTACCCCTCGACGCACGGCGTGTTCGAGGAGGCGATCACGCAGATCTGCCAGATCGTCCACCAGCACGGCGGGCAGGTGTACCTGGATGGCGCCAACATGAACGCGATGGTCGGGCTGTGCCGGCCCGGCGACATCGGCGCCGACGTCTGCCACCTGAACCTCCACAAGACGTTCTGTATTCCGCACGGCGGCGGCGGCCCCGGCATGGGCCCGATCGGGGTGGCGAAGCACCTGGCGCCGTTCCTGCCCGGGCATCCGGTGGTGCCCACGGGCGGGGCGCAGGCGATCGGTGCGGTGAGTGCCGCGCCGTGGGGGAGTGCGAGCATCCTGCCCATCTCGATGATGTACATCCTCATGATGGGCGGCGACGGGCTCCGGCGCGCGACCGAGGTGGCGATCCTGAACGCGAACTACGTCGCGAAGCTGCTCGAGAAGCACTACCCGGTGCTCTACAAGGGAAAGAACGGCACGATCGCGCACGAGTGCATCGTGGATCCGCGCGCGTTGAAGACGGCGTCGGGTGTGGAGGTGGAGGACATCGCAAAGCGGCTCATGGACTACGGCTTCCACGCGCCCACGATCTCGTTCCCGGTGCCCGGGACGCTGATGATCGAGCCCACCGAGAGCGAATCGAAGGCCGAGCTGGACCGGTTCGTGGCGGCCCTGGTGGCGATTCGCGGCGAGATCAGCGAGATCGCGAGCGGCGCGCTCCCGAAGGACGACAACCCCCTGAAGCACGCCCCGCACACGCTCGAGGTGGTCTTGAGCGACAAGTGGACGCGGGCGTACTCGCGCGAGCGCGCGGCGTTCCCGGTGGAGTGGGTGCGCGAGCACAAGTTCTGGCCGGCCGTCGGGCGTGTCGACAACGCCTACGGCGACCGCCACCTCGTGTGCACGTGCCCGCCGGTGGAGGAGTATGCGGGCGTTTAGGGAGCGGTTTGGGAGGCGGACGCTGAAGTTGCATCGGTAGCCGGGGCTGAACGGGCGAAACTGTTGGGTGGGGGACATGGACCAATCGATGAGCCGGCGAAATCGGATGCTTCCCGCTTCTTTGCAGATCGTAAGGCTCGCGTTGCGGTCGTTCGCCGTGGGCGTGCTGTGGCCCGCGCTCACCCTCCTGGTGAGCACGGCATCGATCGCGGCGGCGGACATCCACGGCCTGGTCCCGATCATCGCCAGCGCTTCTGTCGTGAATCCCGACGACTCGGCATCGGCGGCCTGCCGGTCGCTGGAGTGTGTCCGTCAGCGCATTCACGCGTCGACCACCGTGCGCCTCGAGGGCGAGTTCGGGCGGTTCACCGGGCACGTCACGCGTTGGGACACCGATTCGTTGTCGGCCTTCGAGGCGGATCCCGACTGGGGTGGGACTGCTCCCGTCGCCCCGATCGGTTGGTCGCAGATCTCGCGCGTCGACCAGCGCGTGAACAACAGCACTCGCGGGGCCTTCATCGGGGCAATCTCGCTGGGAGCGATTACGGCGCTGTTCGCGGCGACCGTGGCGGCAGCCTCGAATGTGGCGTTCTTGGGCTTGAACTCGAATGCGAATCGGGAAATCAACCAGGCGGCCTGGAAAGGCGCGCTGATCGGCGGTGCGTTGGGTGCAGGAATCGGCGCAGGGATCGGGGCCGGGTCGAACCGCTGGATACTGATCTATCGACGATGGTGAGACGCCGAACCGTGGATGGCCGGACCGTGCGGCGGCGTGAACAATGCCCGCGGCGATCGCTACCTCATGTGCACGTGCCCCCGGTGGAGGGGTACGTGGGCGTGTAAGGGGCGCGCTTCCCGGCGAGCGAGGGCGGACCGCTCGAACTGGCTGCCAATCTGGCGGCGTCCGTCAGCACTGGCGGCGCCCGGCCCCCGGCCCGGGACACGGAATGCGCGCAAGTCTTCGGCGCTTTCCGGGTGCTCGGAAGATTGCAGATGCGCTCAAATGAGCCCGCTCGAGCCTGCCCGGGCGATCGCGGCGCAAGCAGTTACACGGGTGGCGGGAGCCATCTGCAATTTTCCGAGCACGCCCCAACGCTCGCCTGGGGTTGGCCCGGCCGTCCTACTGGCACGTCCGATGCTCTCCTCCATGACGCTCAGCGCGTTGCCGCGGCCGGCGCTTCAGGATGGCCGCGACGCGCGTGCGAGCCATAGAGGGCTCGAGCGATCGGAACGAAGTCAGGTGCCGCGAGTGCCGCCTCTCCCGCCCGCCCATCGTCCGTCCGTTACCCGGCGCCTCCGCGGCCACCGGCGCGGGAGCGTCGCGAGGGGGTGTCATGCGCGGATCTCACCGGCCAGCCACTGGCATATCCAGGAATATCTGGTCGGTTTTTCTTCTCATCCTTGGTGTGCTTCCGCCGGCGGGCGCCGGGGCCCAGGTCTTCGACTTCGACAGCGCCCCCATACACACGTCGCTTCCCATCGACCTGACCGTCGGGGAGGTCACGGCACATTTTTCCTCGACCGGCCAGGGTTTCTCCATCCAGCCGGCCAGCACCATGGGTTTCACGCCCGTCGGCTTCGGTGGGTTGTGCATCTATCCGAACAGCGTTTTCGCCGCCGACCTGCTCATCGGCTTCTCCGTGCCGCTGACGGATTTCTCGATCATGTACGCGCCGCAGGAACTGGGCTGCGACGACTCCGCGATCATGCGGGTGACCGCGTATCTGGACGGGGTCGTGGCGGGAACGGCCACCGCAACCGCACCGGCGCCCGGCACCTGGCCCACCGGGACGCTCAGCTACAGCGATCCGGCTGGATTCAATCAAGTCGTGATCCACTACGACCGGCGTCCAACGTGCACGGACTACGGGCCGATCTTCATGGCCGACAACATGAGCGTGACGGCGATGTCGACGGCAGTGCCCTGGCCGGGCCCCGGTACGCCGCGGTGGTCGGTCGCTCCGAATCCGTTCCGGGAGGCGACCCACGTGCGCCTGCAACTCACGCACAGCGAGCGGATCACCGTGACGTTCCACGACGTCGCCGGTCGCCTCGTGCGAACGCTCGTGCGCGGCGCGATCCTGGAGCCCGGCGACAGGAGCATCGCGTGGGACGGCTACGACGAGGCGGGGGGCCCGTTGCGGAGCGGTGTCTACTTCTGCCGCATCGGCTCGGCGTGGGATACCCGCACGATGCCAATCATCCTGCGGAGATAGCGGGGAACCGTCGCGCGTGTGACCCCGGCCGGCGCGCCGGCCGGAATGCGGGCGAGCCCTTCACTCGGCGGGCGCAGAGCTTCGCTTGAACAGGAACCGCAACATGTCCGGGAAGCGATGTTCCCACGCGGGAAACGAGTGCTCCGCTCCTTCGGCGGTCAGCGACATTAAGTCGATTCCGTTGATGAATCCCCGGCTCACCAGGAGCTCTTCCATGAAACCGATGCGATTGTCGTCCGGAAACCCAGAGTCCTGGTAGTAACGCAACGGAAGCCGCGATCGACTCCGAGCCTCCGGAAAATCGTAAATCGGTGTGCCGAGGCCCCAGCCGTACGTGGGTGAGCCGGCGCCCACCAATCCAAAGGTGCTGTCGCATGCAAATCCGGCATAGGCAGAGATGAGCCCGCCAAGCGAGTAGCCCGCGATCCCGGTGTGGGCCCGATCAGGTCGCGTCCGAAAGCGGCGGTCGATCTCGGGCTTGAGCGTGTCGCGCAGCGCCCGAACGTAGAGATCGCCTCCACCTCCGAGCACTTGGCCACGATACCGATCCGGCCATGGCGCGTAGTCCCAGAAGCGCTCCGAATCCGGCACCGAGACCGCGACGAGGATGAGCGGCTCGATCTCCCCCGACCGGATGAGATCCTCGCAGATGCGATTCGCATTGTTCCCGTCGCCCAGGACGGAGGCTCCATCGTTGACGTAGAGCACCGGGTAGCGTGTGGCGGAGCCGATGTATCCGGGCGGCAGATAGACCCAGCAGGGTCGACTGTGCCGGAACGCCGCGAACGACAGCGGTTCGACATGGCCCGGCAGAAAACGCCAGCCGTTGACGTTGGGATTGGTCGGGGGCCGGCTACAGGCGAGCAGAGAGACCGCCAGCGTGGCGACGACGAGCAGCGGCCTTGTTCCCCGCATCATCTCCCGACTTTCCTGTAGTGTTCCGCGCGTGATTCCGGGCCGCGCCCGGGAGCAATTCACGATCAGCATCCACCGGAGGTGAGATCGTGTCCAGAACTCTCGTCGCACTCGTCGCTCTGCTTCCGCTCGCCACCGCCGCACCAGCCTGGGCGGGCAACTGGAGCCTGGGGGCCCAGATGGGCGCCATGACGGTGCGGAGCAGTGCCGGCAGCGGCACGAGCACGGTGGTCGCAATGCCGCTGAGCACGCTGACCTACCAGCCTGGATTCCGGTTCGGCTACGGCGACGGGCGGCACGAGCGCGAAGCGTGCTTCGAGGGCGGCATCCTCGTGCTCGACGAGACGGGCTCCGTGGTGACGGTCGCGCTGGGTACCATCGGCTACCAGCACGTCTTCAAGCGCCGGTCCATCTCGAGCCCGTTCGCCAACGTGTCGACAGGCCTCGTGAGCGAGGGCGGAGCGGCCCGGCACGGAAACTCGCTCACTGCGGGAGCGGGATTCGGGATTCGACGTGTGATTCACGACGAGCGTGGCGCGGTGCGGATCGAGGCGCGCTACGACTTCCTGCGCGCCGGGGGACCGTTCGGACGCCCGCATCTGAGCACCGTGGGGCTGAGGTTGGGCTTCGACCTCTGGCTCTAGCCTGCATTTCCTTCTCGACTCTGAGTTCGACGGAGAGTCCGGCGTGGAGACGGCATGGATCACCGGGAGGAGGAAGTTCGGTTGGAAGGAATCGTCCACGCTTCTCGTTTCGGCTCCGGCGACCTAGGGAAGCCGTTCCTGGGGGCGGCCCTCGAGTGCGACGACGGAAGAGTGTGGGTGATCGACTATCGTGAGACGTCTCCGTTTCACGCGTTTGCCGGTCGTCGAATCGAGGTTCTCGGCCAGCCCTACGTGCCCGAAGGTCAGCACCTCATCGGCTGGCCAGGGGGCAAAGAACTGGGGCACTTCCGCGTGTCGAATTTTCGACCCGTGGAGTGACGGAGCTTTCGGGGACTTGGAGGGGGTGCCAGCCTTGCAATGCGTAGGCTCACCGGGGGGACGTCAGCCTGCGCCGCGCCCCTACTCGTACCTCAGCGCCTGGGTCGGTGCGATTCGGGACGCGCGGCGTGCGGGCACGTAGGCCGCGAGCATCGTCACGAGCAGCATCGAGGGCACGACGAGCACGTAGGCCAGGATGTCCACGCCGCCGGCATTGAACAGCATCGTGTTGATGAGTTGCTCGATGGCGAGGCCCATGGCCAGCCCGATCGCGGTTCCGATCCCCACCAGCAAGAGGCCCTTGCCCATCACGAGGCGGAGTACGTCGGCCGGCGCCGCGCCGATCGCCATGCGAATGCCGATCTCGTGCGTCCGCCGGCTCACGTTGTACGCGACCACCCCGTACAGGCCCGCGATCGCCAGCAGCAGCGCGACCAGGCCCATGGTCCCGACGAGCTCGATCGCGACGCGCGGCCCCTCCACGGTGCTGTAACGCAACAGCTCTTCATAGGTCCGCATCTCAACCACGGGCATGTTGGGATCGAGCGACCGGACGACATCCTTCACGGGCTTGACTGATTGCACCGGGTCTCCGCTCGTCCGCACGAGCATCACCATGCGCGCGAGCGGATGCTGGGCGATCGGCATGTACACGAAGTCCATGGCTCTCTCGCCCGCGTCTCGATACTTGATGGTGCGTGCGACGCCGACGATCTCGACCGGCACGCCGCTGCGGCCTTCGAGCCGGAAGTGCTTCCCGACGGCATCGGCGCCCGGCCAATAGTGCTTCACGAACTGCTCGTTCACGACCGCGACACGTGGAGCATCCGCCGCATCAGACGCGAGAAAGCCGCGGCCGCGCACGAGCTGGATGCCCATCGTCGCGAAGTACGCTTCGTCGATGGTGTCCATGCTCGAGGTCATGGTCCCGCGATCGCGCGGCATGTCGAACCCGTCCGGCACGAACGCGACGTGGTCGTACTCCTCGAGCCCGAGCGGGGGGTCCTGGGTGAGCGCCGTGCTCCGAACCCCCGGCAGCGCCCGTACCCGCTCGGTCAGGAGGTCGTAGAACTGCCGCGTCTGCGTCGCGTCGTACTGCACCAGTCGCGGATCGAACCGGACCATCAGCATGTGGTCCTTCGTGAACCCGGTCGTCTGCAGCACGCTGCGCTGGAAGCTCCGCGCCATGAGGAACGAGGCGGTGAGCATCGTGAGCGAAATCGCGACCTGCGCGACCACCAGTGCGTTCCGACCCCACAGGCGCTTGCGTCCCGGCAGGTCCATGTCGGCCGCCTTGAGCCCGGTCACGAGGTCCGCGCGGGAGCTCTGCAGCGCGGGCGCCAGCCCGCACAGGAGCGCGCTCACCCCCGACATGACGAGGCACGCGAGGAGGACGCGAGTGTCCATCCGGAATGGGATGGTCACCGGCAGCTCGGTGGGGATCCGGAACTTGCCGAAGAAGCTAATCACACCGTACGCGACGGCGATCCCGCCCAATCCCCCCAGGCAGGCGAGGATCAGGCTCTCCGTCAATAGCATCCGGATCAGCCGGGACCGCCCGGCCCCGAGCGCGAGCCGCACGGCGATCTCGCGTGTTCGCGTCTGGGCGCGCGCCAGCAGCACCCCCGCGACGTTCGTGCACGCCACGAGCAGCACCCCCAGGCCGAGGATCACGAAGATCACGCTGAACTTCCACTCCTGGGCATCGCTCTGGGTCCGGAACTCGAAATGGGTGTGAACCGCGGCCCCCCGGTTGCGATTGAGCACCGGATACGCACGCTCGAAGTCGCGTGCGAGCACATTGAGCTCGCTCCGGGCCTGCCGCAGCGTGGTCCCCGGCTTGAGGCGGGCCCGCACGGTCAGCTCCCGGGCGTCCCGGTCCTCGAAGAAGTTCTTCTGTGTGCTGGGCGAGAAGAGCCGCGCCATCGCGAGCGGTATGAAGAAGTCGGGGCGGTAGAAGATCTGCATCCCCGGAAACGACTCGGGCGCGACGCCGATGACCGTGAAGTCCGTCCCGTTCAGGCGGACCGTCCGGCCCACGACGGAACGATCGCCCGCGAACTCGTGCTTCCAGAAGTCCGACCCCAGTACCACGACCGGATCGCGACCGGGAACCCGATCTTCGTCCTCGCGGAAGCCGCGACCGATTCGCGGTTCGACGCCGAGCACGCGAAAGAAGTTGCCGGAGACGAGCATCCCGCCCTTCACCCGGGGCATCGCCTTGGGGTCGGCGATGAAACCGACGGGGCTGGGGCTTGCGCTCGCGACGACGCCGTCGTAGCTCTTCGTGCGGTCGCGGATGTCGAGGTACTCGCGGTACGAGAAGCTGCCGAAGCTCTCGTCATGTGAGGTGCTCACGAGCGTGAGTACCTGGTCCGGGTGGGACACGGGGTATGGCCGGAAGATCAACGCGTCGCTCATGCTGAAACTCGCCGCCGTCATCCCGATTCCGAGCGCGAGCGTGATCACCACGAACGCGGTCAGCTTGTAGACGCGCCGGAGGCTGCGGATCGCGTAGTGAATGTCGTCGACGAAGTCCGTCAGCCAGTGGATGCGTCGCATGTCTCGCATCTCCTCTTTCCGTTGTTCCACCCCGCCCATCGCGCGCAGCGCCGCGAGGCGCGCCTCGCGCGGGGAATGCCCGCCGGCGATCCCTTCCTCGATCTTGTTCTCGAGGTGGAACTGCAGCTCCTCATCGAGCTCCCGCTCCACCCGGCCTCGGCGCAGAATGGACTTGAGCCGCAACGGCAGCGTGAACCACCAGTGTTCCACTCGCATGGATCACTACGCCTCGGAAAGACGGATGACGTGCGAGATGGCGGTGGACAGGAGCTTCCAGCTCGCCGCCTCCGCCTCGAGCTGCTTCCTGCCCAGGCGGGTGAGGGAATAGAACTTCGCGCGCCGGTTGTTCTCCGTCTGCTTCCACTCGGCCGTGATCCAGCCCTCCTGCTCGAGCTTGTGGAGGGCGGGGTAGAGGGAGCCTTCGCTGACCTGGAGTACGTCGCCGGAGATGGTCTTCAGGCGACGGCTGATGGCCCAGCCGTGCAGAGGCTGCAGCGCGAGGATCTTGAGGAGCAGGAGATCGAGGGTGCCTTGAACGAGGTCGTTCGGCTTGCTCATATCGGTATCCTAGAGGAGTCTCCCCTCGGTAAGCAAGGGGAAACGGCGAACGTACCGGCAACTGTTCGCTTCGCGCTGCGCGAACGCGCGTTAGCCCCGAAGCGGTCCTGCCCTGGCCCGATCCGTCCTCGGGAAAACCCCCACGCGAGAACGCTGGCTTCACCCCATGGCGCGCCGGCATCGGATTTTTCTAGCATCGCGGTGCACGATTGTTCTTCGCGTCGTGAGCGGAAGTCCCCCGAGCCGGGGGCATCGGCCGTACGGGCCAGTGAAGCAGCGAGTGGAAGGGCCGAACGACACCGAGTCCGCTGCGATCCCCGTGAGGATCTTCTCCAGCCATGGAGTGGCGGACGCGTACGAGGGAGAGTGCGATGTTCCTGGAGAAGGTCACCCGATCCAGGCCGCCGCTGTCCGAGTCGCGCACCCAAGTCCTTCACGAGATCTTCGAGCGTCAGGCCGACGCTCATCCGACCGCGGCCGCGGTCATTTTCGACGGGAAAGAGACGTCGTACCGCGAGCTCGAACGCCACGCCAACCGCATCGCCCGCCGGCTCCGCCGATCGGGCATCGCGCGCGGCTCGCTCGTCGCGGTGATGCTCCCGCGATCCCCGGACGCGTACGCCTCGATCCTCGGGATCCTCAAGGCGGGCGCGGCCTACGTTCCGATCGACACGGAGTGCCCGGCGGACCGCGTCGCTTACCTGGTCGACGACTGCCGCGCGTCCGCGCTCGTCACCCACGCCGACCTGGCGGCCCGCCTGCCCATGCTCGGCGTCCGCATGATCCGGGTCGATGCCGATGGTGATGACCTCCTGGTCGAGAGTCCGGAGCGACTGCCGCCCGAGCAGACGGGCGTCGGCCGCCGCGACCTCTGCTACGTGATCTACACCTCGGGCACCACCGGCCAGCCCAAGGGCGTCATGGTCGAGCACCGGAGCGCGTGCCACCTCGTGGAGACGGAGCGCGAGATCTACGGCGTCCGTGCCGACGATCGCGTGTTCCAGGGCGCCTCGCTTTCGTTCGACCTGTCGGTGGAAGAGATCTGGCTCGCGTTTCGCGCCGGCGCGACGCTGGTTCCGGCGACGAACGAGATGGTTCGCTCGGGCCCCGACCTCTCCCGGTTCCTGCGCGAGAGCGGCGTCACGGTGCTCTCGTCGGTGCCGACGCTGCTCGCGATGCTCACCGACGACGTCCCCGCGTTGCGCCTGCTCATCACCGGCGGGGAAGCCTGCCCCGAGCGCCTCGTGCGGCACTGGGCGCGGCCGGGGCTTCGGATGCTCAACACCTACGGGCCTACCGAGACCACCGTCATCGCCACGGTCGCGGACATGCAACCGGGGCGGCCGGTCACGATCGGCCGCGCGATCCCCGGCTACCGCATCCACCTCCTCGACGATGACTTGAAGCCCGTCGCGCCCGGCGAGACCGGCCAGATCTGCATCGGCGGTGTCGGCGTGGCGCGCGGCTACCTGCGGCGGCCCGAGCTCACGCGCGAGAAGTTCGTGCCCGACCCGTTCGCGCCGGTGGGGGAGAAGGACCCGCGGCTCTACCTGAGCGGTGACCTCGGCCGCCTCGACGGCGAGGGAAACATCGAGTTCATGGGTCGCGCCGATTCGCAGGTCAAGCTTCGCGGATTCCGGATCGAGCTCGCGGAGATCGAGTCGGTGCTCATGCAGGCCGACGGCGTCCGCGCCGCGGCCTGCGCCGTCCGCGAGGACGCCTCGGGCCTGCAGCGGCTCGTGGCCTGGGTGGTGCCGGTCAACGGCAAGATCGAGGAGGCCCGGCTCCGCCCGTACCTGCGCGAGAAGCTCCCGGCCTACATGGTGCCTCGCCTGATCGAGCCGGTTCCGGAGTTGCCGCTCCTGCCGAGCGGCAAGCTCGATCGCGACGCGCTTCCGACCCCGCGCCGGCTGGCGACGGCCCGGAAGGACGGGACGAGGCGGCCGCGGACGGAGACCGAGCGACGGATCGCCGCCGTTTGGGAAGCGCTCTTCGAGTCGCAACCGGTCTCCATCGACGACGACTTCTTCCTCGATCTCGGCGGCCACTCGCTGCTCGCGGCACGCATGGTGTCGGAGTTGCGGAGGCTCCCGGGACTCGCTCACGTTTCCGTGCTCGACGTCTATGCGAAGCCGACCATCGCCTCGCTCGCCGCGGCGCTCGACGCCGCGGAGCGCGACTCGCCGGCGTTCCCGGAGCCGGGACCCGGATCGTCCGGATCGCCCGGATCCCCCGGATCTCTTGTCGCGCAGGCTCGTGGCGAGCGCCCGGGGTCGGCCGCCCGCCGTCACTTCTTCCCCGGGCTCCTCCAGACGCTCGGCCTCTACTTCGTGTTCGCCTTCCGCTGCTTCCAGTGGGTGACGCCCTACCTCGTCTACTTCCTGCTCGTTGCCCAGGGGCGCCCGGTGCTCGAGGCGGCCGCGTGGGCGGCGGCGAGTGCCGCCGCGGTGCTCCCGGCCCAAGTGCTGATCGCGATCGCGCTCAAATGGCTGGTCCTCGGCCGCGTGCGGCCCGGCCGCTATGCGCTCTGGAGCGGCTACCACCTGCGCTGGTGGTTCGCCCAGTCGATGATCCGGGCGCTGCCGCTCGATTACTTGGCGGGCACGCCGCTCCTGCCACTCGTTTTCCGTCTCCTCGGCGCGCGGATCGGGCGCGACGTCCACCTCCAGAGCCGGCACCTTGCCGCGTTCGATCTCATCTCGATCGGGGACGGGTCGAGCATCGAGGAGCGCGTCACGCTCTCCGGGTTCAATCTCGAGGACGGCGAGCTCGTCGTGGGGCCGATCTGGATCGGCCGCGACTGCTTCATCGGGACGCGCTCGATTCTCCGCGAGGACACGGTCCTCGAGGACGGTGCGCGGATCGAGGACCTGACGCTCGTGCCCCGCGGCGGCCGGATCCCGGGCCACGAAACCTGGGAGGGTTCGCCGGCGCGACGGGTGTCGGGGCCTTGGATCGTGCGGCCCGACCCGCCGCCCGTGCGCCGCGCGTGGGCGCGCGCGGCGGCGGGGAGCGCCTACGTCGCGCTCGTCCTGCTGCTGCCGCTCGTCATGCTCCTCTCGGTCGTGCCGGGGATCGCGCTCCTCACCTGGATCGGGATCTACGAGCGCCCGCTCTGGGCGCTGGCGGCGGCGCCGCTCGTGGGCGGCGCGTTCGTGTTCTTCCTCACCCAGGAAGTCGTGGTCCTCAAGTGGCTCGCCCTGGGCCGCGTCCGCGCCGGACGCTACCCGGTCCACGGCGCGTTCTACGTGCGGAAATGGTTCGCCGACCAGCTGCTCGCGATGAGTCTCGACTACGTGGGGCACCTCCACGCGACGCTCTACGTGGCGCCCTGGTACCGGGCACTCGGCGCGAGGCTCGCCCGATTCGTTGAGCTTTCGACCGCGACCTCGACCACGCCCGACCTGCTCGAGATCGGCGAGGGCGGCACCGTGGCCGACGAGGTCTCGTTCGGGGCGGCGCGCGTGGAGCGTGGCTGGCTCACGCTCGCGCCCACGCGGATCGGCCGCCGCGCGTTTCTCGGCAACAGCGCGGTGCTGCGGGCCGGCGCGACGCTCGGGCACGGCTCGCTCGTCGGCGTGCTCTCGGTGTCGCCCCGGCAGCCGGGCCAGGCCGCGCGGCCCGACGCCTCCTGGCTCGGTTCGCCGCCGATCCTCCTGCCTCGCCGCCAGCCCAGCGCGTCGTTCGGCGAGCAGCGGACGTATCAACCGACGCGAAAGCTCCAGCTCGCCCGCGGGGCGTTCGAGCTCCTGCGCGTCACGCTGCCGCCGGCCGGGTTCGTGTTCGTCACCACCGCCGTGGTCACGGCGGCCGTCGCGTTGTGGCAGTGGACCGGGGCCGCGATCATGCTGGCGATGCTGCCTCTCGTATACGCCGCGTGCTGCGCGGTGGTGCTCGTCGGCGTGGCGGCGGCGAAATGGCTGATCGTCGGGCGTTTCCGGCCGTTCACGCGCCCGCTCTGGAGCCTGTTCGTGTGGCGGCTCGAGCTGGCGAACGCGTTCTACGAGTTCCTCGCCACGCCGCTCGCGCTCGAAGCCCTCAAGGGCACGCCGCTCCTGCCCTGGTACTTCCGGCTCCTCGGCGCGAAGTTCGGTCGCGGCGTCTATGCCGACAGCACCTCGCTCCTCGAGTTCGACCTCGTGAAGGTGGGCGACCGCGTCGTGCTGAACGAGGGCTGCATCCTGCAGACGCACCTGTTCGAGGACCGCGTCCTCAAGTCCTCGTGGCTCAGGATCGGCGACGATTGCTCGATCGGAGCCTGCTCGGTCGTGCTCTACGACGCCGAGATGCAGGCCGGCGCGCGACTCGATGCGCTCTCGCTGGCCATGAAGGGGGAGACGCTGCCCGCGTACACCGCGTGGACGGGGATCCCCGCCTCACTCGACACGGAAGCCGTCCGCGGACGGCTTCAGAACCTGGGCGGTCCGTCGGAAGACGGGGCCGGCGAGGGGGAACTGGTGTCCCTGCTCGCGGCATCCCGTTGAGGCGGTCCGCCCTTCAACCGTCGCCGCAGGATCTCGTCGTTCGCTTCGTGCGGACGGCGGAGTACGAGACGCGCGAGCTCGCGGACTCGACGCGCGGGGCGCTCGCCCCCGACGAGCGAGCCGCGCTCGCGCGCCGGCGCGCCGGGACGGCGCGGCGGGACTACCTGGTGGCGCACGCGCTCATGCGATCCGTCGTGGCGGAGCGGGCCGGGTGCGATCCCGCGGAGCTCAAGTTCCGCGCCTCGCCCGGGGGGCGGCCCGAGCCGGTCTGGCCGCCGAGCGCCTCGGACTATCGACTGAGCATCTCGCACGGCGACGGTGTCGCGCTCTGCGGCGTCGCGAAGGGCTGCGACATCGGCGTCGACGTCGAGAGCCTGCGCAACGTGGGGCCCGACCCGCTCGCGCTCGCCGAGACGTACTGCTCGGCCCGCGAGCGCGCGCAGATCCAGGCGGCGCGTCCTGCCGAGCGGGCCGAGCGCTTCCTCGAGATCTGGACGCTCAAGGAGTCGATCGCCAAGGCGATGGGTCTCGGCTTCCGCCTGCCGTTTCAGGAGTTCACCGTGCGCCTGCCGGCCGAGGACCGGCCGCCCTCGGTGACGTTCCTCCCCGGCGTGGCCGGCGAGGATCACGCCTGGGACCTCGTGTCCATGCGCCCGACCCGGGAACACGTCGCCGCCGTCGCGCTCGGCGTGGGGAGCGGGGAGTAGCACCGCGGGGGCGCCCGGGAGTGTGTCATGCCGCCCGCGTGCCCGGGACAAGCCCGGACCGCGTGGGCCTCCGCTCGGGGGCCATGGACCCTTGAACTCCCCCGCGGTAGTTTCGCGCGCGTGCTCGTCCCCGCCCTCCTCCTAGCCGCCGGCCTGCTCCCGGCCGCCGCGCCCGCCGCCCCCGCACGCGACGTCGCGCGCTGGGAGCGGCAGGCGCGCGACGTGACGATCCTCCGCGACGACTGGGGCATCGCGCACGTCTACGGAAAGACCGACGCCGACGCGGTGTTCGGGATGGAGTACGCGCAGGCCGAGGACGACTTCAACCGCGTCGAGACGAATTACCTGGGCGCGATGGGGCGCATGGCGGAGGCCGAGGCAGACTCGGCGATCTACCAGGACCTTCGTATGAAGCTCTTCGTCGATCCGGATTCGATGCAGGCGCTCTACCGCGCGAGCCCACCGTGGCTCCAGAAGCTCATGAACGCGTTCGCCGACGGGCTCAACTTCTACCTCTACAAGCATCCCGAGGTGAAGCCGCGCGTCCTCGCCCGCTTCGAGCCATGGATGGCGCTCACGTTCACCGAGGGCAGCATCGGCGGCGACATCGAGCGCGTGAGTTTGCCCGAGCTGGCGGCGTTCTACGGCGACAGCGCGACCCAGGTCGGGCCGGGGAGTGGCGACGGCGTCGGCGACCCGCTCCGGGAGCCCGACGGGTCCAACGGCATCGCGCTCGCGCCAGCGATCACCCAGGATCACCACGCGCTCCTGTGGATCAACCCCCACACGTCGTTCTACTTTCGCTCCGAGCTGCAGATGGTGAGCGACGAGGGGCTCGATGCCTATGGCGCGGTGACCTGGGGACAGTTCTTCGTTTACCAGGGGTTCAACCGCACCGCGGGGTGGATGCACACCTCGAGCGGGGTCGACAACATCGACGAGTTCCTGGAGACCGTGTCGAAGCGGCACGGACGCCGCTATTACCGGTACGGATCCGAGAAGCTGCCGATGGGCGTTCGCACCGTCGTCGTGCACTACAAGACCGCCGCAGGAATGGCGAAGAAGACGTTCACCGTCTACGCGACGCGGCACGGCCCCATCGTCCGCCGGTTCGGCGACAAGTGGGTGAGCGTGAGCCTCATGCGGCAGCCCATCCGCGCGCTCATCCAAAGTTACAGCCGCACGAAGGCCGCCGATTTCGCGGCGTTTCGGAAGATCATGGAGCTCCATTCCAACTCGTCCAACAACACGATTCTCGCCGACGCGAACGGGACGATCGCGTACCTCCACTCCAACTACATCCCGCGACGCGACACGAGCTTCGACTGGACCGCGCCCGTGGACGGGAGCAAGCCCGCGACGGCCTATCGCGGCGTGCTGTCGTTCGACGAGACGCCGAACGTGGTGAACCCGCCGAATGGCTGGGTCTTCAACAGCAACAACTGGCCGTGGTCGGCGGCGGGGGAGGCGAGCCCCAGGCGCGACGCCTACCCGCGCTACGTCGAGACGGGCATCGAGGAAACCCCGCGGGGCGAGCACGCGCTGCGCCTGCTGCAGGGCGCGCGGGATTGGACGATGGGCTCGCTCGCCGGGGCGGCGTTCGACAGCTACCTGCCGGCGTTCGAACGGCTGATTCCGCCGCTCCTCGCGGCCTACGACAAGGCGTCGGCCTCCGACACGCTCAAGACGAAGTTACGCGAACCCATCACGATGCTCCGCGGCTGGAACTTCCGCTGGGACGTCGCGTCGGTTCCCACCACGCTTGCGGTCGCCTGGGGGCAGGGCGCCCTTCTCCGCGTGGCCGCGGACGCCCTGGTCGCGCGCATCTCGCCCCAGACCTACATCGCGCAACGCGCGTCGAGCGACCAGTTGCTCGGTGCCCTGGCGGCCGCCACGGACTCGCTCACGGCGGCGTTCGGGACCTGGAAGACTCCGTGGGGCGAGGTCAACCGCTTCCAGCGCTGGAACGACGACATCCTCCCGCACTTCGACGACGCGCGACCCAGCATCCCGGTGCCGTTCACGTCGGGCATCTGGGGCTCGCTGGCCTCGTTCGGCGCGCGGGCGTGGCCCGGCACGCACAAGTGGTACGGGACCAGCGGCAACAGCTTCGTGGCGGTGGTCGAGTTCGGCGACAGCCTGCGCGCGAAGGCCGTCACCGCGGGCGGAGAAAGCGGCCATCCCGACTCGCCGCACTTCACGGACGAGGCCGAACGCTACGCGAGCGGCAACCTGCGCGACGTCTACTTCTACCGCGCGCAGCTCGAGGGGCACACGGAGCGGGAATACCATCCGGGAGAGTAGGTCCGGCGCTCCGCTACCCCTTCTTCACCTCGTCCAGGAAGTTCATCCTGAGCTCGGTCAGCACCTGCGTGAGCACGCGCTGCTCGTCGGGCTCGAGGTTGTTGCGGGTGCGCGCCTCGATTGCCGCGAGCGTGTCGATCGTGTTGCGCGCGGCCTCGAGGTTGCGGTCGATCTTCCCGCTCACGGGGTTCATGAGCTTGCCGAGCGCCACCATGGCGGCCTGCTGGAGGCCCAGCAGGAGCTGCAGGAACAGCGCGGCTTCGCGGCCGCGATCGGTCGTCATCTCGGGCATCGTCGTTCTCCTCTGGGAATCTTCAGGAATCCTCGCGAGGCTTGGCCCCGGAACCCGCACCCACGTCCGAGGCGGCCGCCCGCTGGAAGCGCTTCGCCTCCTCCCAGAGCGCATCCATCTCCTCGAGATTGGATTGCACCGGCGTGCGGCCGCTTTCCGCAAGGCGCTTTTCGATGTGCACGAACCGATCGCGAAACCGGTGGAGCGTCGCCTTGAGCTCGCGCTCGGGGTCCACACCGAGCTTGCGGGCCAGGTTGACCACGGCGAACAGCAGGTCCCCCAGCTCGCGCGCGAGTTCCGGCGTGGTGTCGCCACCCATCGCGGCGGCGACCTCGTCGGTCTCCTCGCGCACCTTGGCGAGAGGGCCCTCGGTCGTCGGCCAGTCGAAGCCGACCGCCGCGGCCTTCTCCTGGATACGATACGCGGCCACGAGCGCGGGCAGGCCCTTCGGCTGCTCGCCGAGCAGCGAGCCCCTGGCGCCCTGCTTCTCCGCCTGCTTGATCTCCTGCCATTGGCGGTAGGCCGATTCGCCGTCGGGCACGCTCGCGTCGCCGTAGACGTGTGGATGGCGGCGGATGAGCTTCTCCGCGGCACGGTCGAACGCTTCGGCCACGCCCACGCCCCAGCGCTCGCGGCTCAACTCGAGGCAGAAGATCACCAGGAACGCGAGATCGCCCAGCTCCTCCGCCGCGTGGTCGGCGTCGGCATTGCCGATGGCCTCCACGGACTCGGCGGCCTCCTCGGTCAGGTACGGCGTCATGCTCTCGAGCGTCTGCTGGCGATCCCACGGGCAACCGTCAGGGCCGCGCAGGCGGCGGCAGACCGCGAGGAGCCTGGCGAACGCGTCGCGCTCGGCATCGGGCTTGGAGACCGTCATAGGCCAGCGACACTAGCGCAGCGCGCCGGGGATTGCAGCGCGGAGGAGGAGCGCTCGCCGGGCGTCGCGTCGTGCTCGGGAGATTGCGGAAGGTACGGGCGCCGTGCGGCCGGGGCCGCCGACGCCGCGGCGCGGCTCAGGCCTGCTTGCGCCCCGCGGCCACCGCGTCGCGCATCACCGCCGCCATCTCTTCGGGGCTCACGGGCGGTACCGCGACGTAGAACGGCCGCACGACGAGCGTGGCCAGCCGCGCGGCGGGACTCGGATCGTCGAGCACGAGCACGATCGGCGTGCGCGGCATGACGCGACGCAGGAGCTGGAGCAGGCCCGCGGCCGCCACGCACTCGCGCCCCACCGACACGATCGCCGCGTCGAAATGGTCGCGCCCGGTCTCGCGGAGCGCGTCCTCGAGCGAGTGGCACATCTTCATCGTGACGCGCAGCTGCTCGAGGAGGCGTTGCAGCGGCCCGCGCGTCTCCTGCTCGCACGCGAGCACGTGCGCCACGGGCCCGGCCCGGCGGCCGGCATTCGGCCGGGGCGCGGCGGCATCCGGGGGCAAGGCTCCGGATCCGTCTGCAGTCGGTGGGCGGCGCGACGACACCTGGGCGATCCTCACCTGCCCCGCAGGGCAAAAAAGCGCCGCGGCGTCACACGTTTCATCCTCCCCACCCAAGTGGGGGCGTCTTGTCCCACCCACGCACGTGAACGCCGCGGCATAATGTTGCGAGGCTCGATCGGCCCCGCTCGAGTTTTCGCGGCAGTTGGTGCGGCCCGTCTCACACCTGCACATCCGGGTCGCCCCAGCTCGCAGTCGGGTCAACTGCCGCTCGCTCGTGCAATCGAGCAAGAGGCGGGCCGAGGGCTCCGGGAGGCGGGGGAGACGCGCGAAGTTGGCCCAGGTTCAAGGATTTCCAGACGCGGGCATTGCCGGGACCGTGCCCGAGGGCGGGCGCGCCGGCACCAGAAATCCGCTGACACGCTGACAGTGCCCTGACCTCTTGTCAGTCGGAGCCGCGGGGTCGGGCACGACCCGGCGCACTCGCGGCGCGAAGGCAGCGTCTCGACCCGGCCCGCGGCCCGGCCCGCCGGGCGTCAGTCGGCGGCCCTGCCCTCGGTCTCGGCTCCGGCGGCGGGCGCCTGCTTGGGCTCGAGCTCCTTCAACTTCCGGTACAGGTTCCGCTCGCTGATCCCGAGCAGCCGCGCCGCGTCGTGCCGGTGCCCCTTGCAGTGCTCGAGCACGCGGCGGATGTAGCGAAGCTCCACGTGCTCGAGGCTCGGCCAGTCGGTCTCGTCGGGCTCGGGCTCGAACGCGGGCGCCATGCGCACTCCCATGGGCAGGTGCTCGGGGCGGACGACCCCGTCGTCGCACAGGATGAGCGCGCGCTCGACCACGTTCTCGAGCTCGCGCACGTTGCCCGGCCAGGCGTAGCGCCGCAGCACCTCCATGGCCTCCTGCGAGACGCGCGTGCCGCGCTTGGGCGCGACGCTCGAGGTGCGGGTGAAGTGCTCGACCAGCTTCACGATGTCCTCGCGCCGCTGGCGGAGCGGCGGGATGTGGAGCGGCACGACCGAGAGGCGAAAGTAGAGGTCCTCGCGGAACTGCTTCTCCTTGATCATGGACTCGAGCGAGCGGTTCGTCGCGGCGATGACGCGCACGTCCACGGTGATGTCGGCGTTCCCGCCGAGCCTGCGGAACGTGTGATCCTGGAGCACGCGCAGCAGCCGGACCTGGAGCGCCGGGGTCAGCTCTCCGATCTCGTCGAGGAAGATCGTGCCGCCGTCCGCCACCTCGAAGAGCCCGCGCTTGAGCGAGACCGCGCCCGTGTAGGCGCCCTTCTCGTGGCCGAACAGCTCGCTCTGGAGCAGCTGCTCGTGGAGCGAGGCGCAGTCCACCACGATGAACGGCGCGGTCGAGCGCTGGCTCAGCCGGTGGACCTCGCGCGCCACGACCTCCTTGCCGACGCCGCTCTCGCCCCGGATCAGCACGGTCGTGTCGGTGGTGGCCACGCGCTGGAGCAGGTCGAACATCTCGCGCATCTCGGACGTCTCGCCGATGATCGCCTGGCTCGGGGTCATGCGCTGCAGATCGATCGACAGCGCATCATGGCTCCGCTGGAGCGCCTGCTTGTCGAGCGCCTTCGCGAGCACGGCCTCGAGCTCCGAGAGCGAGCACGGCTTGGTGAGGAAGTCGTGCGCGCCCTGCTTCATGGCGCGGATCGCCTCCTCCACGGTGCCGTAGGCGGTGAGCATGACGACCTCGGTCGCGGGCCAGAGCTCGCGGATCTCGGGCAGGAGGTCCAGGCCCGAGCCGTCGGGCATGCGCACGTCGAGCAGCACGAGGTCGAAGCCGCGGCGGGCGAGCGCGCGCCGCGCCTCGGTCAGGTCGCCCGCCTGCTCCACGCGGAAGCCCGCGCGCGCCAGCTCGCGGCTCGTGAGCGAGCGGAACGACGCCTCGTCGTCCACGAACAGGATGGAGCGTTCAGCCAATCGCGCCTCGCTCGTGCCGGGTGGGGAGCGTCATGATGAAGCAGGCGCCGCGGCCGGGCGTACTCGTGACCCGGATGTCGCCGCCGTGGTCGGTGACGATGCGCTGGGTGATCGAGAGGCCGAGCCCGGTGCCCTGGCCCACCGGCTTCGTGGTGAAGAACGGGTCCCAGATGCGGCTCAGGTGCTCGGGAAGGATGCCCGGTCCGTCGTCCTCCACCTCGAGCGCCACGCTGTCGCCCGCGAGCCGCGTGCGCACGGTGAGCGTGCCCCCGCCGGGCATGGCCTGGACCGCGTTCAGGCAGAGGTTCATGAGCGTGCCGCGCAGCGCCCCCTCGCGGCCCCACACCGAGGGCAGCTGCTCGGCCAGCTCGGCGCGGACGACGATGCCCTGCTTGCGCGTGGCGAAGCTCAGGAGCGCGAGCGTGTCGCTCGCGGCGCGATTCATGTTCACCCACACCGAGTGCGACGCGTGCTGCTGGCCGAGGAGCAGCAGCTTGTCCGTGGTCTCCGAGCAGCGCCGTGTCTCCTGGCGCAGGAGCCGCAGCACCTCGGTCGCCTCTTCGGCCTCCTCCACGGGCAGCGAGGTGCGACCGAGCAGGCGCTCCAGCACCTCGACCCCCGCGAGCACGGCCGCGAGCGGATTGTTGATCTCGTGCGCCACGCCGGCCGCGAGGAGCCCGAGCGAGGCGAGCCGCTCGCTGTGCGAAAGCTGCGCTTCGAGCTGCGAGCGGTCGGTGATGTCGCGCCAGACCTCGACCACCAGGCTCACCTGGCCCTGCTCGTCGAGGACCGGGTTGAGCGTCGCCTCCCAGCAGCGCTGCTGGCCGGACGCGTCGGGCAGGATCTGGAGCGCGCGGCGGGGCGCGCGCGTGGTCGCGATCTCGCACCCCATGCAGGGCGGGTCGGGATCGGAGCCCTCGGTCGGGCAGTTGCCCGCGCGCGGACACGGCCGACCCACCGCCGCGGCGCCCTCCGCCCCGAACGCATGGATGAACCGGTGATTCGCCGCCACGACCATCCCGCGCCGGTCGAGCACGAGGACCGCATCGGACATCGCCTCGATGAGTCGCGGCAGCACCGCGCGCAGCGGGAGCAGCTCGTCCGGGTGCGGGCCGGTCGTGCGCGCGGGGGCGCGGTCGGGCGGAGGCACGGCCGCGGCGCTCACGCGCGGACTGCCACGCGGGCATCCACGGCCATGCAGCCCTTGCCGGGGCGCAGGACCTTGAGCGGATTGAGGTCGAGCTCGAAGATCTCCGGCACCTCGCCCACGAGCTGCGAGAGCCGGAGGATCGTCTGCTCGAGCGCCGCGGTGTCGGCGGGCGGTGCGCCGCGCCAGCCCTCGAGCAGCTTGGAGCCACGCACCGAACGCACCATCTCGGCCACGTCGCGGTCGGTGACGGGGTAGACGCGGAACGTCACGTCGCGCAGCAGCTCGACGTACACACCACCCAGGCCGAACATGAGCACGGGCCCGAATTGCGGGTCCTGCGTCATGCCGATGATCGCCTCGACGCCTTCGGAGACCATCGGCTGCACCGTCACCCCTTCCATCTGTTCCCGAAGTCCCCGCTCGTCCAGGCGCTGGCCGATGTCGGCGAACGCGTGGCGCACCTCGTCCTCGCTCTTCAAGTTCAGCACGACGCCGCCCACGTCGCTCTTGTGGGTGAGCGAGCGCGAGGCGAGCTTGACCGCGACGGGGAAGCCGAGCCGGGTCGCGGCCTGGGCCGCCTGGCCAGCGGTCGTGGCGGTCATGACCGGCACGAGCGGCAGGCCGGCCGCGCCGAGCAGCGCGCGCGTCTCCTCGGGATCGAGCCAGACGGACTCGCCCGGCTTGCCGCGGCGGCGGGCGCCATCGACGAGTCGACGTGCGGCCGCGAGGTCCATGTCGTCGAAGCGCACTTCGCGGCCCTCGGGCTCGCTCCGCCAGCGCGCGTAGCGGACGGCGCGCGCGAGCGCGATGGCCGCCGACTCGGGGAACGGGTAGGACGGCACGTGGCCCTTCTGGAGCGAGCGCATCCCTTCCGGCACGCCGTGCGCGCCCATGAAGCAGGACAGGATCGGCTTCGGCGATTCGCCCCGCGCCGTGAGGGCGACGTCGGCCGCGTGCGCGCCGCGCACGATGGCGGTGGCCACCTCGATCGGCGTGGTCACGATCGGTGGCACGTAGATGACGAGCAGTGAATCCACGCTCGGGTCGGTGAGCATGAGCTGCACGCTTTTCTCGAACGACTCGGGCGTGGCCGAGGCGATCATGTCGACCGGGTTCTTGACGCTCGCCTCGGGCGGGAGGAACGCGCGCAGCGACGCCATCGTGGCGTCCGCGAGCGTCGCGAGCTCGAGCCCGTGGCTCTCGCACGCGTCGCTCGCCATGATCGCGGGGCCGCCGGCGTTGGTGAGGATGCCCACGCGCGCGCCGCGGGGGAGCGGCTGGTTCGCGAGCAGCATGGCGACGTCGAACAGCTCCTCGATCGTGTCGGTGCGGATCACACCCGACTGGTGGCAGAGCGCGTCGACCGCGTTGTCCGCGCCCGCGAGCGAGCCCGTGTGGCTCGAGGCGGCGCGCGCCCCCGAGCGCGTGCGGCCGCTCTTGACCGCCGCGATCGGCTTCTTGCGTGCCACGCGGCGGGCGATCTGCGTGAACCGGCGCGGGTTTCCGAACGACTCGAGGTAGAGAAGGATCACGCCCGTGCCGGGGTCCTTCTCCCAGTACTCGAGGAGGTCGTTGCCCGAGACGTCGGCCTTGTTGCCGACGCTCACGAAGTGCGAGATCCCGAGCCCCAGCGCGCCGGCGGTTTCGAGGATCGCGAGCCCGAGCGCACCGCTCTGCGACGAAAACGCGACCTTCCCGGCCGGCGGCCAGGCCGGCGCGAACGTCGCGTCGAGCCGCACGCCGGTCTCGGTGTTGAGCACCCCGAGGCAGTTGGGGCCCACCATGCGCATGCCGTACTTGCGCGCGGTGTCGCGGAGCGCCCGCTCGCGCTCGGCGCCCTCGGGGCCGGTCTCCTTGAATCCGGCGGTGATCACGACCACGCCGAGCACGCCCTTCCGGCCGCATTCCTCGACGGCTTCCAGGGCCTGCCGGGCGGGCACCACGATGATCGCCAGGTCGACGTCCGCCGGGATGTCGGCGACGCTCGGGTAGGCGAGCACCGATTGCACGACCCGGGCGGTGGGATTGACCGGGTAGACCGGTCCTTCGAACCCGTTCTTGAGCAGGTTCCGGAAGATCGCCGCGCCGATCGAGCCCGGCCGGCGCGAGGCCCCGATCACGGCGACCGAGCGGGGGCGGAAGATGGCGTCGAGGCCGGTCGGCGGAGGGGTCTCGAACTTGGTGCCGGCGGGGGTGAGGCGGGTGGTCGTGGTGGCTGTCATGGCAGGAACTCCTGCGATCGGCGCGAGGCGCCGAGGGATCGCTCGTACAAGGGCTTGCGTGGGGCAAGCTGCGGTCACAGGGTGCCACAGCGGGGTGGGCGTGTCACCCGCGGCGGATGGGCCACCAGCGCCCGACTTCTCTGAAATACGCCGCGTATTCCTCACCGAAAAGGCGGCGGAGCGTCGGCTCCTCGTACCAGCGCACGAACCGGTCGATCACGCCGAGGAAGATGAACGCGTAGCCGGCGAGCGCGGGGGACTCATAGAAGAGCGCCGCGCCGACGAGCGCGATGAACGCGCCCCAGTACATGGGATTCCGCACGAACCGATACGGGCCGCCACGGACGAGTCGCCGCGGCGGATCGAACGGCGCCGGGGTGCCGCGCCCTTCGAGCGCGAACGTCACGACGCACGAGATCGCGAGCACGCCGCCGAGCACCACGAGCGCGGTGCCGGCGACCTGCCACGCGGTGTCGTGGGCGGGGCGGGTGACGCCCGCCCATTGCATGACCTGCGCCGGCAGCAGCACGATCACGAGTGTTATGAAGAGCACGGCGTAGGTGAGGGCGCGGATCAGGGTAAGCATGCGGGCCTCCTGGGGCGGGGGCATCCTGCCACAGTCGAGGGCCTCGCGAGCTTGTCCCCGAGCCCATCGGGACGCAACCATGCGTGGGGCGGGGGCGCTCGAGCTACCACCAACAACCACCCGATCTTGCCCGTCGTTCGCACGCGAACCGCTGCTATGATTTGGGGCCATGAACCGCGACGAGAATCCCGCGCCCGTGCCATCCGCCACCGCACGACCGTCCTTCGTCGTCCGGTTTCCGTTTGCGATTCCTGCATTGTTCATCGGCGCCACGCTCGTCGCGGCCGTCATCGGACTCGTCCGCCACAACCTTGGGTGGTGGAGCGTGGGCATGAATTCAGTAGGTCTTCAGGGGATGGGGCCACTCGGGCGGTGGTTCACCCGCCGTCGTGGGAGACCCGCATCAGTGCGTGAACAGGTGAGCGATAACTACAAGGGTCTGGCGATCGTGTTCCCGTTCACGTTCGCCGTGACGATTGGATTCATGTTGCTGTTCCCGACCTGGTTCCCGTCGAGCTGCCCGCTCCCGCCACGGCATTGACGGCCTGCGAGCTTCGCTCGAGATAAGCTCGACAACCCGCGCCCCTCCACGTCCCATCGCTACCGATCCCTCAGGTGGATGTTGCAGCGTACGCAGTCGCTAGCGGGACCCTTTGCGGTCCGCGCCGGGGCGAACACCCAGCGTCTCGTGAGCGCGCGCATGATTCGCTCTCGCAGGTCTGTTGCCAACTGCAGGCCCCACTCATCCCACACTTCCGCGACCGCACCGCGCGTGTCGACGCACACGACGCACTCCAGCGTGCGGCGGCCCCGGTTCTCAACCACCGCCATGGAGTCGCGTACGACCGACGACCTGACGACCCTGGCGTGGTCCATGATGTCGGACTCGTTCGCGTTTTCGGTTGGATCGACCGGCACCAGGAACGGCCCGCCCAACCGATACCATCGGGCACCGACGCGTCGACGCTCCGATATCAGCCTACTGCTGACCTGGTTTGGGCCCGGCGTTCCGCGCCCGCCCATCCACCACTCGATCACATCCTGGGCGCTGTCCCCGTTGGTGAAGTAGGCGCGCCCCCCCACTTCATAGTTTTGGCCGGGAGGCACTTGGCAGAGGACGTCCCACATGTCCGGAGCCCCGCCGACCCTCCACGCGCGCACGCTATCCCCGGCCACGATTCGCACGTTGTTCGAAAAGGCGAGGTGCGCCTCGATCCTGGTGCTGTCGGGAAGGTGTCCCCCCGCCATGCACCGCACCCGAACATGGGTCGAATCGCTTCCCCTGACCTCCCAGCCCGCAAACGAAAACGGGGTTTCTCGCGGGAGATCCAGCCTCTGGGCACTCACCGGGCCATTGGGCCACGCGAGCACCAGCAGCGTGAAGAACGCCCCGGCTCGGGGCCGCTGCCCGATCATTGGAATCGCGCGACCATTCAGGTTCGGCACATTCCGCACGTCAGCGTTCCATCACAAGAATCCATTCACGCACCCCATTGCCGCGCCCTGAATATGTGCACCATCGCCCACGCGAGGAGTCCGACGCCCACGAGGGCCGCGACCGGGGCCAGCACGGCCATCGCCGAGAGCCCGGTGGCGAGCGCGTCCTCGACGAACGAGATGAGCGGGTTCGCGGCCCCCAGCGTCACGATGCTGCTCCCGAGCCGGACCTTCGCCTTGGTCACGTGCACGCCCATCGCGCCCGTGCCGAACAGCACCGCGGCGGCCACCGCGATCGCCGGGTGCACGCCCACGAACGTGCACCACGCCGCCACGGCGGCGGCGAGGGGACGGAGCACCGTGGCCACCAGGTCCAACGCATGGTCGAGCGCGGGGATCTTGTCGGCGGCCAGCTCCAGCACCGTCGCCCACACGAGCGTCACGATCGCCGGCGTGCTGCCGATCCAGGCGCCGGACGGGGCGACGTGCAGGAGCCCGAAGCGCACGCCGAGTGCCAGCGCCAGGAGCGGCAGGAACGCGCGCAGGCCGCACGCGGCGGCGATCGCGGTGCCGGCGGCGGCGGCGAACACCAGGTCGCGCACGACGAGCGCGTCCGCGGTCACGAGGTCCGCGATTCGAGCATGACGCGCAGGTAGTCCTCGAGTGCCACGTCCAGGCCCACGTCGCGGCGCTCGCGCTCGGAGAGAAACCACTTGTGCTCGAGCACCTGGCAATAGCGCTCCGCCAGCTCCGCGTCGCCGCTCGCCATCTGGGCGAGCCGCGCCGCCGTGGGCTCGAAGCGCTCGCGCTGCCAGCGGTAGGCCGCCGCCGAGAGCGACACGCTGCGGCCGAGCGAACGCGCGAGCTCGGCACGCAGCTCGCGCACCTCGTTCAGCATCTGGCGCGCCTGGTGCTCCTCAACCGAGAGCCCGGTCAGGTTGTGGAGCTGGTGGCGGTGGTAGTCGCCGTCGGTGACGATCGTGCGGAGCCGAAGCCGCGAGCCGCCGGGATCGGCGTTCAACTCGATCTCGCCCACCGAGAAGCCGAGCGCGTTCAGCGCCCGCACGCGCTCCTGCACGCGCCACTCCTCGCCGGGACCCACCACCTCCTCGCGCGTCACCTCGTGCCAGAGCTTCGCGTAGCGCTCGCGGATCAGCCGCCCGGTGTTCCACGGATCGAGCGGGTGCGGCGGCTCGCCGCTCGCCATCAAGTCGGACATCTCACCCGCGACGTTCTCTTCGAGGATCAACAGATCCTGTTCGCGCTGGCCGTCCGAGAGCGTGTCGTGGAGCTCGGAGGTCTCGGCGTCCACGAGGTAGGCCGAGAGCGCGCCCGCGTCACGTCGGAAGAGCGTGTTGGAGAGCGAGCAGTCGCCCCAGTAGAGCCCCGCGAGGTGCAGGCGGACGACGAGCCCGGCCATGGCGTCGAGCAGGCGGTCACGGTAGCGCTCGAGGCCGCGGGCGCGGAAGAGCGTCCGGTAGGGGAGCGAGCCGTCGAGGAACTCGGTCACGAGCATTCCGACGGGCGCCTCGCCGCCGTCGGCGATCACCAGCCAGCCGGAAGGTCGCACGCACGGCAGCCGGCGCTCCTCGGCCGCGGCGAGGAGCGTGTACTCCTTCTCGGCGCCGTGCACCGACGTGCGCTTGATCGCCCATGCGCGCGTCCCGTAGCCCACGAACTGCACCTCGTGGCGCGACACGCCGCGCTCCAAGTCCAGGACACGCGGGCAGTGTTCGCGCCAGCGCTCGAGCGGCACCTGCCACGGCAGGTCGAGCAGGTCGGGCGCGTCCGGACGCAGGTGGGCTTCGAGCAGCGGCTGGCTCATCGAGGCTCTCGGGACGCATGCACGGTCGGCGTCGCTGGCGATGCGTGAACGGTAAGCGATAGGATGCGCGGCTTGGACCCGCGCGCTATGGAATGAAGCCCGCGGGTGCGGCCGCGCGCGGGCCGTGCCCCGCGCCGCAGTAGTGTAGGACAACCCGGGGGTCGCCGCCCTGCCGATGCCCGTCTCCACATGGGTCGAGGTGGACCTCGACCGCTTCACCGCCAACCTGCGCGCCATCCGCGAGCACCTCGGACCGGGCCGCGAGGTGCTGCTGGTGGCGAAGGCCGACGCCTACGGCCACGGCGCCGCCGACATGGCCGCGGCTGCCGAGCGCGAGGGAGTCACCCAACTGGGCGTCGCGACGCTCCACGAGGGCATGCAGCTCCGCCGCTCGGGGTGCCGGCTCCCGATCATGGCCATGTCGCCGCTCCTTCCGGGCGAGATCCCCGAGGCGGTGCGGCACGGGATCGACCCGAGCGTGTGCGACATGAACTTCGCGCGCGCTCTCTCGGACGAGGCGGTGCAGGCCGAGCGTGCGGTGCGCTTTCACGTCGAGGTCGATACCGGCATGGGGCGCACCGGCGTGCACCTCCACGAAGCCGAGACGTTCCTCGCCGAGGCGTGCGCGCTCCCCGGGCTTCGACTCGCGAGCGTGTACACGCACTTCCCGGACGCCGACGGGCGCGATCTCTCGTTCGCGAGCGACCAGACGCGGAAGTTCGCCGCGCTCATCGAACGGCTCGAGGCGCGCGGGTTGAAACCGCCACGCGTTCACGCCGCGAACAGCGCCGGCACTGTGAACCTGCCCGACGCGCTCTTCGATTGGGTGCGCGTCGGGCTGATCGCCTACGGCCTCCATCCTTCGCGGGACGAGGCGCGGCTGCCGCTCGCGCCGGTGATGTCGTTCCGGAGCCGGCTCGTCCAGGTGCGCGAGCTGCCGGCGGGCGCCAACGTGAGCTACGGCCGCACGTGCACGCTCGCCCGCGCGACGCGCGTCGGCGTGGTGCCGGTGGGCTACGGGCACGGCTACTCGTGGCTCCTCTCGAGCCGGGGCCAGATGCTCGTGGGCGGCCGGCGCGTGCCCATCCTCGGGCGCGTCACCATGGACCTCACCATGGTGGACGTGAGCGACGTGCCCGACGTGGCGGTCGGCGACGAGGTCGTGTTGTTCGGCGAGCAGCAGGGCGCCACGCTCGCGGTGGAGGAGATCGCAAAGGGAAGCGAGACGCTCGCCTACGAGGTGCTGTGCACGATCGGCAAGCGCGTCACCCGGCTCTACGTCCGCCGTGATCACCCCGTGCGCGTCTCCACGCTGATCGGCGAGCGCACGGACTGGTCGCCGGCGGTCACCGACTACCTGCGGCAGCGCGAAGCGGCCGTGCGGGCGCAATAGCGAATGCGCGTATTCCTCATCGTGCTGGACGGCGTCGGCATGGGCGCGCTGCCCGACGCCGGCCGCTACGGCGACGCCGGCGCGAACACGCTCCTCCACGTGGCCGATTCGGTCGGGCGATTGGCGCTCCCGGTCATGGAGACGCTGGGGCTCGGGAACCTGCTGCCCATGCCGGGCGTGCGGCCCACGCTCGCGCCGATCGGCGCGCGCGGTCGTCTCACCGAGAAGAGCCCGGGCAAGGACAGCACGACCGGGCACTGGGAGATGATGGGGCTCGTGCTCGAGCAGCCGTTCCCGACCTACCCGGACGGCTTCCCACGCGAGCTGCTCGACCGCTGGAGCGAAAGGATCGAGCGCCACTGGATCGGCAACGTGGCCGCCTCGGGCACGGACATCATGGCGCGGCTCGGCGCGGAGCATCAGGAGACCGGGAAGCTCATCGTGTACACTTCCGCGGACTCCGTGTTCCAGGTGGCCGCGCACGAGCGCACGGTGCCGATCGACAAGCTCTACGACGCGTGCCGCGCCGCACGCGAGCTGCTCGTGGGTCCGCACGCGGTGGGGCGCGTCATCGCGCGGCCATTCGAGGGCGAGCCCGGCAACTACCGGCGCACCGCCCGGCGGCGCGACTTCTCGCTCGCGCCGTTCCGACCCACGGTGCTCGACGCGCTGGTCGAGGCGAGGCGGCGCGTGATCACGGTGGGCAAGGTGGACGAGCTGTTCGCGGGGCACGGCGTCTCGGACGCCATCCACACCAAGGACAACGCGGAGGGCGAAGAGGTGCTGCTGGACCTGGTGAAGCGCTCCGGCGAGGGCCTGGTGTTCGCGAACCTCGTCGACTTCGACACCCTGCACGGGCACCGGAACGACGCGGTCGGGTTCGCGCGCGCGCTCGAGCGCTTCGACGCGAAGCTCGGCGACCTGCTGGCGCGGCTTCGCGGCGACGAGATGGTGTGGGTCACCGCCGACCACGGCAACGACCCGACCACGCCCGGGACCGACCACAGCCGCGAGTACACGCCGCTCCTCGTGGCCGGGCCGCGCGTCCGCGACGGCGTGGACCTGGGCACGCGCGCCACGTTCGCCGACCTGGGCGCGACGCTCGCCGACATGTTCTCTGTGACGGCGCCGCGCGCCGGCGTGAGCTTTCTGCCGGAGCTCCGCTCGTGAGCGCGGCCTCGGCGAAGGGACGAAAGCGGCCGAGGCCCTCGAGCGCCGGACCGAGCGCGGCGAAGCTCACGCCGGAGGCGCTCATGCGCGAAGCCGTGCTGGCTCGCGCCCACAGCCATTCGCCCTACTCGCGCTTCCCGGTGGGCGCGGCACTGCTCGGCGCCTCGGGGAAGGTCTACCTGGGTTGCAACGTGGAGAACGCCTCGTTCGGGCTCACCTGCTGCGCGGAGCGCACCGCGGTGTTCAACGCGGTGAGCCAGGGCGAGCGCCGCTTCACCGCCATCGCAGTGACGGCGCGGGCGGGCCAGGGCGCACCGCCGTGCGGCTCGTGCCGGCAGGTCATGGCGGAGTTCTCGCCGGAGATGTGGGTGTACTGGCGGGACACACGCGGCCGCATGCTGCGCAAGCGCCTCTCGGCGCTGCTTCCCGACATGTTCGAGTTCCGGCCGTCGAAGGGCGGCGCCAGGTGAGCCGCGACCGCGAGCAGCTGGTCGACCTGATCACGCGCCAGGTCATGGCCGCGCTCCAGCGCGGCGCCGGCGCGCCGGCGCCCGCGGCG
>DATDEX010000455.1:0-3448 GCA_036522895.1 Candidatus Eiseniibacteriota bacterium
CGGGAGGCCGCGGTGCCGGCCCGCGCGTGCGCGAGCTCCGGCCGCGCCGGCCGGTGTCCCTGGCGCGCGATCGCCTCCGCGAACGTACGGAACCATGCGCGCGCGTCGTGCGGCCCCGGGCTCGCCTCGGGGTGGTACTGGCAGGCCAGCACGGGAAGCTTCCGGTGCACCATGCCCTCGAGCGTGCCGTCGTTGCCGCTCCAGTGCGTGAGCTCGAACTCGCCCGCGGGCAGCGTCGCGTCGTCGACCCGGAAGCCGTGGTTCTGGCTCGTCACCTCCACCACGCCGGTGCGGCGGTCGATCACCGGGTGGTTGGCGCCGCGGTGGCCGAACTTGAGCTTGCTCGTCGCGGCCCCGAACGCGAGCCCGAGGAGCTGGTGGCCGAGGCAGATGCCCAGCGTCGGCACCGCGTGCGCGAGCTCGCGCGCGGTCTCGATCGCGAAGTCGAGCGGCTCCGGATCGCCGGGGCCGTTCGAGAGCAGCACGCCCGCCGGCTCGAGCGCGAGCACGTCGGCGCCGCGCGTGCGCGCGGGCACGACGCGGACGCGGAAGCCCTCCGCGCGAAGCCGGCGCAGGATGTTGTACTTGACGCCGAAATCGCAGACGACCACGAGCGGCTTGTCGCGGTCGGCCGCCGGCTCGCCGGCCGTGGGCCCGCCCGCGCCCCACCAGTAGGGCTCGACGCAGGTCACGACGTCGGCGAGTGCCAACCCCTCCATGCGCGGGCTCTTCCGTGCCTTCTCGACGAGCTCGTCCGCGCGCGTGCTCAGCGTGGACAGGCAGCCACGCATCGTGCCGGCGTCGCGCAGGTGGCGGGTGAGCGCCCGCGTGTCGATGCCGGAGATGCCGGGCAGACCCTGCTCGCGCATGAGCCCGTCGAGCGTGCCGGTGGCGCGCCAGTTGCTCGGCACCTCGCAGAGGTCGCGGCACACCACGCCCTGGGCGCGCAGGCTCGCGCTCTCGAAGTCCTCGGCGTTCACGCCGTAGTTGCCGATGAGCGGGTAGGTGAACGTGAGGATCTGGCCGCAGTAGGACGGATCCGACAGCACTTCCTGGTAACCCGTCATGGCGGTGTTGAACACGACCTCGCCGGTCGTCTCCGCCTCGGCTCCGAACGCGTCGCCGCGGAAGACGCGGCCGTTTTCTAGAGCCAGCACGGCTGCCCGGGCCGTCATCGCGACACCTCGGCCCCGGGCGAAGGCGAAAGCTCGACGCCGTTCGCCAGGTGCGTGAAGCGGCCCGCGAGCATCGTGGCGAGGACGCGGCCGCGGAGCCGCCAGCCCGCGAACGGCGTGCTGCGCCCCTTCGAGTGGAACGCGGCCGGGTCCACGGTCCACTCCGCGGCGGGATCGAAGAGCACCAGGTCCGCGGGCGAGCCGGGCTCGAGCGTGACGTCGGGGAGCCGGAAGGTGCGGCGTGGTGCCGCCGTCCACAGCTCGAGCGCCCGCGCGAGCGAGAGGTGCCCGGGGGCGACCAAGTGCGTGAGCGTGAGCGCGAGCGCCGTCTCGAGCCCGACGATGCCGAACGGCGCCTCGGTGAACGGGCGCGCCTTCTCGTCCTCCGTGTGCGGCGCGTGGTCGGTGCTGAAGCAGTCGAGCGTACCGTCGACGATCGCCGCGATGCACGCCTCGCGGTCGGCCTCGGAGCGGAGCGGCGGGTTCATCTTGGCGCTCGTGTCGTAGTCGCCCACGGACTCGTCCGTGAGCACCCAGTAGTGCGGGCAGGTCTCGCCGGTGACCGCGAGCCCCCGCCGCTTCGCGTCCCTCAGCGCGTCGAAGGACGCGCTCGTCGACAGATGCGCCAGGTGGACGCGCCCGCCGGTCAGCTCGGCCAGGTCGGCGTCGCGCCGGCACATGATGCTCTCGGCGGCGCCGGGAATGCCGCGGAGCCCGAGCCGCGTGGCCGTGAAGCCCTCGTGCATCACGCCGTCGCCCTTGAGCGTCGGGTCCTCCTCGTGGCAGACGATCGGCAGCCCGGTGGGACGCGCGTACTCGAGCGCCCGGCGCATGACCGCCGCGCTCGCGACCGGGTGCCCGTCGTCGCTGAACGCGACCGCACCGGCCTGCGCGAGCGCCTCGAGCGGCGCCAGTTGCTCGCCGCGCTGGCCGAGCGTCACCGCCGCGATGGGCAGGACGTTGCAGTGCGCCGCCGCTTCGCCGCGCCGCCGCAGCCATTCGACCCAGGCCGGCGTGTCGACCACCGGATCGGTGTTCGGCATGCACGCGATGCTGGTGAACCCGCCGGCCGCGGCCGCACGCGTGCCGGACTCGATGGTCTCCTTCGCCGACTGCCCGGGCTCGCGCAGGTGGACGTGCAGGTCCACGAGACCGGGTGCCACCACCGCGCCGCGGCCATTCAGGACGCGGGCGAACGCTCCCGCGTGCGCGGGGGTCGGCACGACGGTGCCGTGCTCCACGGCGAGCCTCGTCCGCTCGCCGGTGCGCCAGTGGGTGACGTTCTCGAGCAGCGTGAGTGCGCTCATCGAACCGCGACTTCCGCGGTGAACCCGTGCGGCCGGCGGATCGCGTCGGCGCAGCGCCTGAGCACGGCGCAGCGCACCGCCACGCCGTTCGCCACCTGGGCCAGGATGCGCGAGCGCGGACCGTCGGCCACCTCGTGCGCGAGCTCGACGCCCCGGTTGACCGGCCCCGGGTGGAGCACGACCCCGTGCGGGGCGAGGAGCGCCACGCGCTCGGGCGTGAGTCCCCAGAGCCGCGCGTATTCGCCGAGCGAGGGCAGCAGGCCCTTCTCCATCCGCTCGCTCTGGATGCGCAGCGCCATCGCGGCGTCGGCACCGGCGAGCGCGTCCTCGAGCGTGGGCGCCACGTCGCAGCCGAGCTGCTCGACGTCGGCCGGCATGAGCGTGCTCGGCCCGCACACGGTGACGCGGGCGCCGAGCGTCGTGAGCCCCGCGATCGCCGAGCGGGCGACGCGCGAGTGCGCGATGTCGCCCACGATGGCGAGCCGGCGGCCCTCGAAACGACCTCCCCAGACGTCGCTCAGCGTCAGCAGATCGAGGAGCCCCTGCGTGGGGTGCTCGTGCATGCCGTCGCCGGCGTTGACGACGCCGATCGTGGAGAGCTGGCGGGCGAGCCACGCCGGCGCGCCGGACGCGGGGTGACGGACGACCACGAGCGCCACCCCCATGGCCTCGAAGAGGCGCACCGTGTCGAGCAGCGTCTCGCCCTTGTTGAGCGAGCTCGCGGCGCTCGAGAACACCACCGTGTTGGCGCCGAGCCGCTGCGCCGCGATCTCGAACGAGGTGCGGGTGCGGGTCGAGTCCTCGATGAACGCGAGGACCAGCGTGACGCCGGCGAGGTCGGATCGATTGGGCTCGCCGAGCGCGAGCCAGGCGCGCTCGCGGGCGGACTCGGCGACGAGCGCCAGGAGCGCTTCGCGCGAGAGGCCTTCGAGCCCCAGGAAGTGGCGCAGGTCGGCGGTCGCGGCG
>DATDEX010000456.1:0-7593 GCA_036522895.1 Candidatus Eiseniibacteriota bacterium
GTCGCCGCGGCGCTCGCCGAGCTGGCGGCGCAGGCGCGTCCGGTCGAGGGCCGGGACGACATCGCGCGCGTGGCCTCGCTCGCCGGGTCGGACCCCGAGCTGGGCCAGCTCATCGCGCGCGCGCTCGAGACCGTGGGTCGCCACGGCGCGGTGACGGTGGAGGAGGGCGCCGGCATGGGCGTGACGCTCGAGGTGGTGGACGGCGTCCGTCTCGCCGCGGGCTACGCCTCACCCTACTTCGTGACCGACGCCGAGGACATGGAGGTCACGCTCGAGCACCCGCTCGTCATGGTCGTGGACGGCGTGCTCACGCGCCCGGCCGAGATCGTGCCCGCGCTCGAGTACGCGGCCTCGCAGGATCGTCCGCTGCTCTGCGTGTGCGGTGACATCGAGACCGAGGCGCTCGCGGTGATGGTGGTGAATCGCCTCCGGGGCACGGCCCCGGGGCTCGCGGTCAAGGCACCCGGGAGCGGTGCGGCGCGGCGAGAGCTGCTCGAGGACCTGGCCCTCGTCACCGGCGCGACGCTGCTCGGCGCGGAAACCGGGCTCGCCGCCTCCGGCGTGCGCCCCGACCACCTCGGGCGCGCGGTGAGCGTGACCGCGGGCGTGGACCACACGACGCTCCTCCAGGGCGGCGGACGCACGGAGGCGCTGCGCGCCCGGCTCGCGCAGCTCGAAGGTGCCGTGACGAGGGCCCCGGCGGTCGAGCGCGATGCGCTGCGCGCCTGGCTCGCGCGGCTCTCGGGCGTGATCGCGGTGCTGCGCGTGGGCGCCGCCACCGACGTCGAGCGCGAGGCGCGCCGCTCGCAGGTCGAGGATGCGCTCGCGGCGACGCGGGCCGCGGTGGAGGAGGGGATCGTGCCGGGCGGTGGCGTGGCGCTCGTGCGCGTCGCCACCCGGCTCGAGGCGCTCAAGCTCAAGCCGCTCGAATCCGCGGGGCGCGACATCGTGATGGCGGCGCTCGTCGAGCCCGCGCGTCAGATCGCGCACAACGCCGGGGCCGGGGGCGACGAGGTGTTGGCCCGGTTGAAGGAGGGCGAGGCCTGGTTCGGCTTCGACGCCCTGACGGGCACGTACGGCCCGCTCGACGCCGCGGGGATCGTGGACCCGGCGAAGGTCGCACGCTGCGCGCTCCAGAACGCCGGCGCGCTCGGCGGCCTCGTGCTCACCACCGACGCGCTCGTGGTGGACGACGACAAGGGCGAGGAGCCGAAGTAGGAATCTTCTCGGCTCCGCCAGAGACCGGGCGAAGGTGGACCGTGGCCCCGTCCGTGCGCCCGACGCTCCGGTCGGACCGGCATTCCGGCCGCTGGATGCCGGCGCCTGCGCCGGGTTGCGCGGTCGACCAATTCTGGTTCCGTGCGGTGAAGATCGCGAGAATCCTGCGCGCCGATGGAGATTTCGGTTGACGCGCGTTCGTCCACCGCCCGATCAGAGGGCCCGGGGCTTCAACAGGGCGCGCACACGCCCGCGCTGCACCGGCGCTCGCCGCCTCGTGCCGCATCGCCCGGAAAAATGTCGCCTTGGCGGTCGCAGCGCGCGCCCCAGGCTCGCCCGGAAGCCGAGAATCCTCGTGGTAGAAACAATGCTGCCCCCGCGACTGACCCCAGACGCGGAGACCCGGCATGAACTCCTACTCGCTGTCGCATGTCTCGAACGACACCCTGCTTCGTGACCTCGCCGTGCTCGTGAAACAAGATCGCGCCACCACGGCCGCGCTCCTCGCCCATATCGCCGAGGTGGATGACCGGAAGCTCTTTGCCGGTGCAGGATACGAGTCGATGTACTTGTACTGCGTGCGTGAGCTGCACATGTCGGAGGACACCGCGTTTCGGCGCATCCGGGTCGCTCGCACGGCGCGGCAGTTCCCGGCGATCTTCAATCTGCTCGCCGACGGGCGGCTGAATCTCACGTCGGTGCTGCCGCTCACTCCGCACCTGACCGCGGAGACGGCGGGCGAGCTCCTCGCGGCGGCCACGCACAAGACCAAGCCGGAGATCGAGCTGCTCCTCGCCGAGCGCTTCCCTCGACCCGATCTCCCAACGCTCGTGCAAATGCTCGCTCCCGCGGGCGCGAGCAACGCGCTGGCGGCTCGGCCGGACGCGCCGATGATGGAGCCACATTTACTCGCGTGCATGGAGCCACTGGCTCCAGAGCCAGTTGTCCTATTGAGTGGGTCGAGTTCGGGACAGACGATGGGGCCACTTCCCGCGCACGCGAAGCTCACGCCGCTCTCCGCAAACCGGGTCGGGGTGCAGTTCTCGATGCGGCGCACCGCGTACGAGCAGCTGTGTTACGCGCAGGCTTTGCTCGGCCACGCGGTGCCGTCGGCGGACATCGGGGAGGTGTTCGAGCGCGGCCTGGACTCACTGGTCGACGAGCTCGAGCGGCACAAGTTCGCGAAGTGCGCCCGGTCGGGCTCACGGAGAAGCGCGGGGAACGGCCGCTACATCCCCGCCGAGATCCGGCGTGCTGTCTGGGAGCGCGACGGCGGGCGGTGCAGCTTCATGAGCGAGCACGGGAGGCGCTGCGAGGCGCGCAGCCGGCTCGAGTTTGATCACGTGGACCCTGTGGCAAGAGGCGGCGAGACGACGGTGGACGGCCTGCGGCTTCGTTGTCGCACGCATAATCAGTACGAGGCCGAGCGCACGTTTGGAGCCGGTTTCATGGAAGCGAAACGCGAGGCGGCGAAGCTGCGAGCGGCGGAGGCGAAAGCCCGGAAGCAAGCGGAAGCCGAAGCTCGAATCCGCGCGAATGAAGATCTGGTGCGAGCCCGCGCGAAAGAAGAAGCCTCCGCGCGGTCCCGAGCCGAAGCCGAGGACAACCCCGATCAAAGCGTGATCCCCTGGCTCCGCACGCTCGGTTACACGCTCGAGCGGGCCCGACACGGCGCTGAGTTGTGCGCCCACATGGGCGACGCACCGCTCGAGGAGCGGCTCAAGGTGGCGCTTCGGGGCCTGTCCGCGCACCTCGGGCATCGACTCTCACCCGGGGCGATGAGCCCGGCGTGACGGCGTGACACCGTCGCTGGCGCGTCGACCGGCACCCCGCACCCCGCACCCCGCGGCCCGCAATCACCGAGCAATCCCAGCAGCGTCCGCCGGCTCAGACTCCGATCTTCCCCTCACGGCCTCCCGAGCGGCCGCGCCGGCTCGGGTGCCGCGATCACCCGCACGCCCGTGCCGTCCGCGAGCGACAGCTCGGCGCGGTTCGCGAGCGGTTCCTCGCGCAGCACGGCGAATCCCTCCCGCCGGGCGACGCTCGTGAGCACGCCCACGCGGACGCCGCTCGCGAGCACGTCGGCGGGCACGCTCGTCGTCTCCGCGGCGAGCCGCACGCGCACGGGCCGGCGGCGGACGCCGTTGTAGGTGACGAGCCGCTGGAGCGCCTCCTGCCCGGTGAAGCAGCCCTTGGCCAGGTGCACCTCGTGGGCGAGCCCGACTTCGAACGGGTTGAACGCTTCGGCGATCTCGTGCCCGTGCCGGGGGAGGAGTCGCGCTATGCGCTCCGCCTCCGGGAGCGCGTCGCGGCCGTCGAGCGCGAGCAGCGTCCCATCGCCGGTGGCGACCGCGAGCGGGGCCCGGGCATTCTCTCCGAGCACGCCCTGGGCGGCCGGCGGCGCGCCGGCGAGCACCACGGGCAGCTCGCGCGAGCGGTCCTCGATCCGCACGTCGTCGCGGAACACCATCCGGTCCACGGTCGCGGCGAGCTCGGAGCCGGGTGCGTCCGCGCGCAGCAGCCAGACCGCGCCGTCGCTCGCCACCGCGACCACGGCGCGGTGCTGGAGCCGGCCGCGGAAGTCGCAGAACAGCGTCGCGCACGCGCTCCCCGCGACCAGCTCCGCGAGCGAATTGCTGGTCGTGCGGTGGAGGAGCGGCAGCACGTCGCGGCCGCGAAGCACGAGTGCCGTGGAGCCGATCATGGCCGACCACGCTAGGCGCCCCGGGGCGCGTGGCGCAAGTCGAGAACGGGTGCTAGGTTGAACGCTCGCCTTTACACGGAGGTTGCGCCCCGATGCCCGTCACGGAAATGGCCCTGGCCGAGCTGCTCGAACAACTCGTGAACATTCCCAGCGTGACCGGGAACGAGCAGGAGATCGTCGAGTGGCTCACCCGCCGACTCGCCTCCTCGAGCCGCGGCGAGGTCATCCGCCACGGGCTCTCGCTGGTCTGGCGCGCGCCACGCCAGGGCCGCCCGCTCGTGATCCTCGCCGGGCACACCGACACGGTGCCGCCGCAGGGGAACGCCGGCGCGCACCGGATCGGGGACCGCATCCTCGGCGTGGGGACCACCGACATGAAGGCCGGCGACGCCGTCATGCTGGCGCTCGCGGAGTCGCTCGACCTGGACTCGCTGCGTTACGACCTCGCGTGTGTGTTCTACGACGCCGAGGAGGGCCCGGCCGCGCGGAACGGGCTCAAGCGTGTGCTCGACGAATCGCCGTGGCTCCGCGAGGCGAGCCTGGCCGTAATCCTCGAGCCCACGGCGCTCGCGGTCGAGATGGGCTGCAACGGCATACTCAACGTCGAAGTGCGCGTGCCCGGGATCGCGGCCCACGCCGCGCGGCCCTGGCAGGGAAAGAACGCCGTGGCCGAGGGGGCGGAGTGGCTCGTGGACATCACGCGCTATCCCGTCTCGAGCACGCGGGTCCAGGGGCTCGAGTACCGCGAGACGCTCCAGGTCACGACGCTCCATGCCGGCACGGCGCGCAACGTCGTGCCCGCGGAGATGGTGGTGAACCTGAACCATCGCTTCCCGCCCGACCGCACGATCGAGCAGGCCGTCGCCAAGCTGCGCGCGCACGTGCCGCCGGCGTTCGGCTTCCAGGTCGTGGACCAGGCGGCGCCCGGGGCCGTGTGCCTCGACCATCCGGAGGTTCAGCGCTTCGTGCGCTCGAGCGGCGCGCACGTCGCAGGGAAGCAGGGCTGGACCGACGTGGCGCGGTTCACCGCCGCGGGCATCCCCGCGTTCAACTACGGCCCCGGCCTCCCCGACCTCTGCCACCGTGCGGACGAGTACTGTCCCATCCCCAACCTGGGCGGGGCGTACGAGACCCTGGCCGCGTTCCTCGCCGGGAGGCGCGCGTGAGCGCCGCGGTGCCGGGGCCGCTGCATCCGCTCCTGACGAGCGGCGTCGAGTACCCGTTCGTGAAGCTCGAGCGCCGCCGCCGCGAGCTCGCGCCGGCCGGCGTGCCGAGCATCAACTTCGGGATGGGCGACCCGCGCGAGGAGACGCCCCAGTTCATACGCGACGCGCTCAAGGCCGCGCTGCCCGCGGTCTCGAGCTATCCCGCCACGAACGGCAAGCCCGAGCTGCGCACCGCCTGCGCGGCGTGGCTCGCCCGGCGCTACGGCGTGGCGGTGGACCCGGAGCGGCACGTGCTGCCCGCGAACGGCACCAAGGAGGCGGTCTTCACGCTCGCGTTCGCGATCCTGTCGGCGGGGGCGGCGCGGGACACGGTCGTGATCCCCACGCCGGCCTACCCGGTCTACGAGAGCGGCGCGCGCTACGCGGGCGCGACCCCGTACTTCACGCCGCTCCGGAGCGCCGACGGCTGGCGCTTCGAGCCCGAGCGCGTCCCCGAGGAGATCTGGAGGCGCACCGCGCTCCTCTGGATCAACTCGCCGCACAACCCGACCGGCGCGGTGCTCGATCCGGCGACGGCGGCTCGCATCGTCGCGCTCGCGCGCCGGCACGGATTCTGGGTGGCGAGCGACGAGGCGTACGGCGACCTCTGGTTCGAGGGCAGCGCGCCGGGCACGCTCCTGTCGCACGGGCTCGAGAACGTGATCGGGCTCTACACGCTCTCCAAGCGCTCGGCGATGACCGGCTTCCGCTCCGGGTTCATGGCCGGCGATCCGCGGTTGATCGATGCGCTCAAGCGCTTCCGCCCCAGCGTCGGCGTGGCCACGCCCGACTTCATCCAGGACGCGGCCATCGCGGCGTGGAACGACGACGCGCACACGCCGGCGACGCGCCAGGTCTACACCGCCAAGCGGCGGCTCGTGCTCGCCGAGTTCGCGCGCCGCGGCTGGCAGGTGGAAGCCTCGCAGGGCACGTTCTACCTGTGGATGCGCGTGCCCGCGGGTACCCATCCGGAGGATGGGGGCGACGACGTCGGCTTCGTCGAGTCGCTCCTGAAGCTCGGGATCGTGACCACGCCCGGCTCGTTCCTCGGGCCCGGCGGCGAGGGCTACGTGCGCTGGGCGCTCGTGCCCACGCTGGCCCAGTGCGGCGAGGCGATCGCCCGGCTCGGGCAGCTCGCGGGGGTGAAGGCGTGAGCGCGCCGCCGAGCCCGGCGGCCTATCCGCTCGAGCGCTGGGAGCGCACGATCGCGGAAGGGTACGGCGGCGAGCGGGCGCTGGACGACGCCGCGCTCCGCGGCGCGGTGGAGGGCGCGGTGGCGGCGCTCGACGCCGGCGATCTGCGCGTGTGCTCGCCGCCGGCGAGCGCCGGCGGGCCGTGGCAGACGCACGCCTGGCTCAAGCAGGCGATCCTGCTCTACTTCCGCATGCACGTGAGCGCGCCGCTCGCGGCGGGCGAGCTCGAGTTCTTCGACAAGGTGCCGCCCAAGCGGAACCTCGCGGCCGCGGGCGTGCGCGTGGTGCCGCCGGGGGTCGCCCGGTACGGGAGCTTCCTCGAGAAGGGCGTCATCCTGATGCCGGGCTACGTGAACATCGGCGCCCGCGTCGGGGAGGGCAGCATGGTGGACACCTGGGCGACCGTGGGCTCGTGCGCGCAGATCGGCGCGCGCGTGCATCTCTCGGGCGGCGTGGGGATCGGCGGCGTGCTCGAGCCGCCGCAGGCCGCGCCGGTGATCGTCGAGGACGACGCGTTCATCGGCTCGCGCGCGATCGTGGTCGAGGGCGTCCGTATCTGCGCCGGCGCGGTGCTCGGCGCCGGCGTGGTCCTGACCGCGAGCACGACGCTCGTGGACGTGACCGGGGCGAAGCCGGTCGAGTCGAAGGGCGTCGTGCCGCCCGGGAGCGTCGTCATTCCGGGCTACCGGCCGAAGGCGTACCCGGCCGGGAAGTACGGCGTTCCCTGCGCGCTGATCATCGGCCGGCGCAAGGCCAGCACCGACGTGAAGACGAGCCTGAACGACGCGCTCCGGGAGTTCGGGGTCGCGGTTTAGGCGGCACTTGAAGACGGCCGCGTGGCTCGGCGTCGGGGTGCTCGGCCTCGTCGCGTTCGTCGGCCTCGGTGCGCTCGTCCAGCCGTTCACGTGGGACCAGGCCGTGTTCGCGCTCGGCGCCGAGCGGCTGCTCGCGGGCGGCAGGCTCTACGTGGACTACTGGGACTTCAAGCAGCCGGGCATCTTCTGGTTCTTCGCGCTCGCCGGCCGCCTGTTCGGCATGCACGAGGTCGGCGCGCACCTGCTCGAGCTCGCCTGGATGCTGCTGCTCGCGCTCGTGCTCCAGCGGAGCAGCCGGCCCTGGCTCGGGCCCCTCGCGGCGGCGTGCGCGCCGCTCGCGGTGTGCGGCTTCTACTACGCGGTCGCCGGCAGCTGGCACCTGCTCCAGGTCGAGGGCCTGGTGGGGCTCCCGCTCGTGCTGTCGCTCGCGGCGGCGGAGCGGGCGGCGCGCGGCGGCC
>DATDEX010000457.1:0-3113 GCA_036522895.1 Candidatus Eiseniibacteriota bacterium
ATGCAGGCACAGGTGCCGCTGGCGCCCTACACCGGGCTGTGGAGCCGCCTGCGGGACTTCGACCCCGCCGAGCTCTCGCGCATGACCGAGCACAAGGAGGTGGTGCGCGGCACGCTGATGCGGCGCACGGTGCACCTGGTCACCGCCGATGACTTCCTCGCGCTGCGGCCGGTGATGCAGGACATGGTCGAGCGCGGGTACGCGAGCAGCCCGTTCGCGCCGCAGATCCACGGCGTCGATCTCGACGAGCTGCTCGCGGCCGGCCGAAAGCTCGTGGAGGAACAGCCACGGACGACCTCCGACCTGCGCAAGGAGCTCGGGCCGCGCTGGCCGGACGCCGACGCCGAATCGCTCGCGTACGCGGTTCGCTACCACCTTCTCCACCGTGGGGTCGGCGAGGATGGCGCCGAACCAGGCGCGCAGCTGGTCCTCGCTCACGTTGGGCCCGGCCTCGTGGGCGAGCGGCACGTAGCAGTGCTCGCCGTTTCGCGCGGCGAACGCCACGCCCGCGACGGTGGCGTTCCGCGGCGAGTCGCCGTGCGTCACGGGCAGGATCGCGAGCCCGTGGAGCGCCCGCGCGCGCACCGCGTGCACGCGCGCGGCGAGCGCGTCGAGATCCACGCTCGCCTCTGCGCCGGCCTCGGAGGCCGCGGCCGCGAACAGGTCGCCCTGCGGCGCGGGTGCGAGCGAAGCCGGCAGCGGAGCGCGGGGCGGCGCGATCGTGCCGACGCCGAACAACGAGGTTTGTGGCTCGGTCTCCTCGCGCTGCGTCGTCTCGACCGCGTCGCGTTGCCTCCTTTCGACGTCCTCACGCTGCCTCTTTTCGACATCCTCGCGTTGCTCGGCCGCCGTGCCGCGGCGCTCCGCGGGCCGCTGCGGCGCGGGGGCACCCGCCTCGCCCTCGGCCACGCCGAGCTCGGAGGCCACCTGCTCGAGGCGCTTCACCTCCCACTCGCGCGCGAACGCGAGCAGCTCGTCGCGGCGCACGGGCGCCACCGCCAGCTGATCGAGCGTGACGCCCAGCTCCAGGTCCGGCTTGAGCGTCGCGAGCTCCCGCGACAGGTACGCGAGTGCCTTGTGCTCGGTCAGTTTCTTGAGGAGCGCCGGTTTCTTCACCTCCGCGAGCCGGTCGTAGAGCGCGTCGAGCGAGCCGAACGTCGACATGAGCTCCACCGCGGTCTTCTCGCCCACGCCCGGCACGCCGGGGTAGCCGTCCGAGGCGTCGCCCATGAGCGCGAGCACGTCGCGGATGTGCTCGGGGCCGACGCCCCACTTGGCGCGCACGCCCTCGGCGTCGAGCCGCGCGTAATCGTCGCCCTTCCCCTGCGGCGCCAGCACGGCCACCGGCCCCCCCACCAGCTGGAGCATGTCCTTGTCGCCGGTGACGAGCAGCACCTCGTAGCCCGCCCCGGCCCCGAGACGCGCGAGCGTCGCCATGACGTCGTCCGCCTCCATGCCCGGTTTCTCCAGCACGGGCAGCCCGAGGCAGCGCGCGAGATCCTCGATCGGCGAGAGCTGCGAGCGCAGGTCGTCCGGCATCGGCGGGCGGTGAGCCTTGTACTCGCGGTAGAGCTCGTGGCGGAACGTGGGGCCGGGGCCATCCCACGCGAGCGCCCAGCGGTCGGGTTTCAGCTCGCGCCGGAAGCGCACGAGCATGTTCGCCATCCCGAAGATGGCGGACGTGTTCTCGCCGCGCCGGTTCTTGAGCGGACGGCCGATGAACGCGTAGTAGGCCCGGTACGTGAGACCGAGGGCGTCGAGCACGACGAGGCGGGGCACGGCGGGGCTCAGGCGGGCCGGCGGCAGACGAGCAGCTTGTTCGTGCCGGCGTCGTGGCCGAACCCCGCGCCGAGCAGCGCACGGTCCGTCGCGAGCAGGAGCGCCGGCCAGCGATTGAGGAAGCGCAGCGGCCCGAGATGCCGGTTCAAGAGCACCATCGTGGGCTTGAGCTGCTCGCGCACGAGCCCGGCCGAGCCGAGCACGACGAGGTAGCGCGCGAGCGGCCGCATCACGTTGTGCTCGGCGACCGCACCCAGGTCGGAGAACGAGTCGGTCACGAGCAGGAGGCCGCCCGGGCTCACCGCGGCCGCGAGGTGGCGGAGCGCCGCCTCCCAGCGCGCGTCGTCCGTCAAGTGGTAGAGCACGTCGAACGCGTTCACGAGATCGTAGGGACCGCCCGGCACGCCGTCCGCCACGTCGGCGCGCGCGAAGCGCTGCTCGGGGTAGCGCGAGGCGAGGCGGTCCACGCTCACCTGCGCGATGTCGATGCCGGTGTAGCGGGCGCCGCGCGACACATAGAAATCGGTCCAGAACCCGGTGCCGCATCCCACGTCGAGCACGCGCCGATCGCGCAGCGCGATCCCGGCGTGCCGGAGTGCGGCGGCGAGCACCTCGGCGCGGAGCGCGTAGCAGGCCCGGTTATACTCGAGCGAGAGACCGGTCTCGCCGGTGCCACGGAGGTCGAACTGCTCGGCCAGCCGCTGCTCCCAGAACTCCTGCGGGCGATAGCTCACGCGCGCCCCCGCCCGGGCTTCTGCCCGTAGAGCCGGTGTCGCGCCGCGTAACGCGCGACCGCGTCGGGCACCAGGTAGCGGAGCCCGAGGCCGCTCGCGGCGCGCGCGCGCAGCGCGCTCGAGGACACCTCGAGGCCCGGGTTCGCGAGCCAGACGACGCCGCGCCCGCGCCGCGACCAGCGCGACGCTCTCCGGGCCCGGCTCCCGGGGCGGAGCGCCACCACGAGCACGGCGCGACGCGCGATCTCCTCCGGCTCGCGCCACGTGCCGAACGTGGCGAACATGTCGGCGCCCATGAGCAGGTGGAGCGTCGCGCCCGGCGCCGCGGCCGCCAGCACGCGCACGGTCTCCGCGGTATACGACGGCCCGCGCCGCCGCGCCTCGAGCGTGGAGACCGCGAACGCCGGGTTGCCGCGGACCGCGAGACGGGTCATCGCGACGCGATGGCTCGTCGCGGAGAGCGCGCCCCGCCGCTTGTGCGGGGGCTCACCCGCCGGGACGAACAGCACCCGGTCGAGCGCCAGCTCGGTGCGCGCCCACTCGGCGAGCGCCAGGTGACCGAAGTGGGGCGGGTCGAACGTGCCCCCGAACACGCCGAGG
>DATDEX010000458.1:0-4361 GCA_036522895.1 Candidatus Eiseniibacteriota bacterium
AGCCGCGCGACGCGGCCGGCGCGCCGGTCGTCGCCGTGGTCAACGAGACGCTCGCGCGCCGGGCCTGGCCCGGACGCGACCCCATCGGCCGCACGCTCGCCTTCGCGGATGCCGACGGCACCCCTCGCGACTACGCGGTGATCGGAGTGGCCCGGGACGTGCGGCGCAACTGGTTCGAGCGCGACGTCGCACCCATGGCCTACGTCGCCGACGCGCAGTGGGGTGCCCGGTCGATGCAGGTGATCGTACGCGGCCCCGGCGATCCCGCCGTGCTCGCCGCGCCCGTGCGCCGGGCGCTCGTAGCACTCGATCCCACGGTGCCCGTGGATCGGGTACGCAGCCTCGAGAGCTTCCTCGCCGAGCAGACCTCGGGCGTCCGCGTGGGCGCCGCGCTCATGTCCTGGCTCGGGCTCTTCGCGCTGGCCCTCGCCGCGATCGGGCTCTACGCGCTCGTGGCGTTCCACGTCGCACGCCGCGAGCCCGAGTTCGGGGTGCGCATGGCGCTCGGCGCGCGGCGCGAGGACATCCTGGCGCTCGTGCTGCACGAGGGCGGGCGGCTCGCCGGTGTGGGGCTCGCCCTCGGGGCCCCGCTCGCCGCCGCGCTCTGCTGGCTCATGACCGCGATGCTGTTCGGCGTGGTCCGGCCGAACGTCGCGACGCTCGCGGGCATCTCCGCGGTGCTGCTCGTGACGATCGGGACCGCGCTCCTGGTCCCGGCATGGCGTGCGAGCCGGCTCGATCCGGTCGAAGCACTCCGCCGCGAATGACGAATGCTCCCCCTGGTTTCCGCTCCCCGTAGGAGTCCCGAAATGCGCCGCATTACGCTGCTGCTCGCCTCGCTCTCGCTCTCGCTTACCGTCGCGCTCGCGGGCGCGGCGACGATCCCTCCGGCGCCTTCACCGGCGTCGCCTGCTCCGACCGACGCCAAACTCCTGTTCGAGCATGGCTGCCTTCGCCAGGCGGGCGCGGCCTGCGAGCAACGGCTCGCGACGAACCCCGCGGACGCCGGGGCCGGCGCGCTGCTCGCGCGCGTCCGCGCCGAGCAGGGCGACCTGGACCGCGCGCTCGCGCTCGCCACCGCCGCGGTGGCGGCCGATCCGAAGAGTGCGGACGCCGAGTACGCGCTCGCCGAGGTCTACGGGCGCAAGGCGCAGTCGGTGGGCATGCTCAAGGCGGCGGGATTCGCGGGCAAGATGCGCAAGGCCGCCGAAGCCGCGCTGGCGATCGACCCGGATCATGTCGACGCACTGGATATCATGGTCGATTTTTATACGATGGCGCCCGGGTTCATGGGCGGTGACAAGAAGAAAGCCGGAGAATACACCGACCGAATCGCCCAGAAAGACCCGGTCGCGGGCTGGCTCCGAAAGGGCCAGAACGCGATGCGTGCGAAGGACTCGACGCTCGCCGGCCGGTGCTTCGCACGTGCTGCCGAGGCGCAGCCGGCCTCGGGGCGGGCGCTCGTCCAGCTCGCGGCGTGGCTCGTGCAGCCCTGGCGTGACCCCGCGCGCGCCGAGCAGCTGGCGCTCGAGGCGGTGCGGCAGGAGCCGTGGCGCGTCGGCGGCTGGCAGGTGCTGGCCTCGCTCTACAGCTACCAGGCCCGCTGGTCCGAGCTTGACGACGTGCTCGCGCGCTCGGAGGCCGTCGAGCCCACCCACCTCGGGCCCTGGTACCAGGCCGGACGCCAGCTCGTGGTGGCGCGGAAGGACCCGGCGCGGGCCGAGGGCTACCTGCGCCACTACCTCTCGCGCGAGCCCGAGATCGGCGCCCAGTCGTGGGCGGCCGCGCGCTGGCGGCTGGCGCTCGCGCTCGAACAGCAGGGGAAGAAGCCCGAGGCGATCGCCGAGCTGGATGCCGCGCTCAAGCTGGACCCGAAGCTCGACGACGCGAAGAAGGACTTGAAGCGCCTGCGCGGATAGCGCAGACGAAGGAGGTTCGCATGACCACGAACCCATCGCCCGCGGCGGCGTCCCGGCGCTCGGCCGAGCGCGAGCCACTCATTCGCCTGAAGCACATCGAGAAATCGTTCGACCACGGCGCCGGTCGCTTCTTCGTCCTGCGGCGCATCGACCTCGACGTGCGCCCGGGCGAGTTCGTGTCCGTGATGGGGCCGTCGGGTGCGGGCAAGTCCACGCTGCTCCACCTGATCGGGCTCCAGGACCACGACTGGACCGGCGAGTACACGCTCGACGGCCAGGCGGTCCACGATCTCGATGCCCGGGAGCGGAACCGGCTCCGCAACGAGAACGTCGGGTTCGTGTTCCAGAGTTACCACCTGCTCGACGATCTCACGGTGGCGGAGAACCTCGACGTGCCGCTCTCGTACCGCGACGTCAAGCGCCCCGAGCGCCAGGCGCTCGTGGCCGAATCGCTCGACCGCTTCGGGCTCGCGGCGCGCGCGAAGCTCTACCCGCGCCAGCTCTCCGGCGGCCAGCAGCAGCTCGTGGGCGTCGCGCGCGCGCTCGTGGCGAAGCCGCGGCTGCTGCTCGCGGACGAGCCCACCGGCAACCTCCACTCGGAGCAAGCGCACGAGATCATGGCGCTCTTCAGAACGCTCAACGCCGCCGGCACCACGATCGTGCAGGTGACGCACTCCGAGGAGAACGCCCGCTACGGCAGCCGCGTCGTGCGCATGCGCGACGGCTGGATCGACGCGGACGAGACGCACGGGATGGAGGGCTGAGGCGCTCCTGCCGATGACGGGGCCAGACGGTTTTTCAGTCCGCTGACGGCGGCGTGCCGGCCGTCTGCTAGGCTCCTCACCGCCCCGAGCGGCGCCGGGCTCGCGCCGCGTCTCGTCCGCTGGAGGCTCGATGCCGCGCCCATCCCATCCGATCCGCCGTCTGGTACCGCTCTGCGCGGGCGCGCTGCTGCTCCTCGGCGCGGGTGTGGCGGGCGTGGGCGCGGCGCGGGCGCGGGCGGCCGAGAGCCTGCCCGAGTCGTCGTCAAAGCTCCCGGCCACGTCGCGCGCGCGCTTCACCTGAGCGTCGAGCCAGGTCCCGTCGGGACCTGTCACGGACTCCGAGTTCGCGCTCTTTCATTTGCAGCGGGCGCTCTACGACCCCGTGGATCCGCGGCTGCTGGGCTCGCTCGAGCCCGATCTCCAATTTCGCGTGAACGGCGAGGTGTACCGGTTCGGGGAGGAGAAGACGCTCCGCCGCTTCATGCAGGAGCCCGAGCTCTGGTGCGGCCTGCTGCGCGACCCGGTGAGCGGCTCACGTTTCCTGCCCTCCACGAAGACGCCGCACGTCTACTTCGTCGGCGGCCCCTACTACTTTTCGAGCGATTCCACGCGCGACCGCTTCCTGGACGATCCCGGCAAGTACGAGGTGAAGCGGGCGATGTAAAGCCCGTCTAGGCCTGGGATACCGGTGCACTTCCGCGAACGGACGCGTGACACTTCGCCCAAGCGCATCGCCGTTCGGGAGTCGTGACCCGTCACGTGCGTTGGATTTCACACCCGTTGCGGCGGTGCATCTCCGCCCATCCTCATCGACCGGCGCACACCGGTTGGCGCGAGGCCCCGAAGCGCGGTCTTCACGCGCTCCTCGAGTGAGGCATCGGGGATGTGCGCGCAGAGTTCCCGACCGTGCCGGGCGCGTTCGAGGCTGTATCCGAGCGCTCGCAGCCACGGGATCACGTCGCCTTCGTCTGCGTCACGCGCCCGCGCTTCTGCCTGCGCCTCGGCCTTCGCCTTCGCCCTGGCTCCCGCCTCTGCCTTCGCCTCCGCCGCACGACAGCGCGCCGCTTCGCGTCTCTTCTCCATGAACCCGGCGCCGAACGTGCATTCGGCGGCGTACTGGTTGTGGGCGCGGCAGCGTAACCGGATGTTGCTCTCTGTGGCGGCTCCTCCCCGCGCGACGGCTTCGATGTGGTCGAACTCCAAGCGCTTCCGCGCCTCGCAGCGCTTGCCATTCTCGCTCACGAACGTGCACTGCCCGCCGTCGCGCTCACGGACCTTGCGCTTGACCTCGGCCGGAATGTGCCGGCCCTTCGCGGTGCCTCGCTGCGGTCGCGGCCGGCGGCATTTCGCGAACTTCTTCTTTTCGAGCAGCTCCACGTATGCGAGGGCGGCGTTCTTGAGCACTGTCGCGAGATCTCCCGACTGCGCCAAGTGACCGAGCAGCTCCTGCGCCTGGCATAGCGCGTCATGCGTTGCCTGGTCGACTGTGGCTTGCAGAGCGAACCGACCGGGCGAGAGCGGGGACAGCTTCCCGCGAGCCGGAGCGGCAGCAGCCGTCGCAAGTGGCTCCATCAAGACAGCCTGATTCGGCGCACACGATGGGACAACTGGTTCTGGAACGAGTTGCATCGCAGGCGCTGCTGCTTGCTCGCTGGACGACGCGGCCTCGACAACCGCC
>DATDEX010000459.1:0-3761 GCA_036522895.1 Candidatus Eiseniibacteriota bacterium
GTTCCCGCCGCGCGCGCGCGGGACGCGGCGCTGTCGGCCTGGCTCGCCGCACGCTCGAGCATCACGGTCGCCTCGGGCGCCGCGAAGCCCTGGCTCGCCGGGTCCACCGGCCCGGCGGGTTGATCGAGCGTGAGCCCGCAGAGGCTTCCCACGAGATCGTTCACCTTGCCCTGGTCGAGCGCGGATTTCGCGCGAGCCGCGGGCGACCGCACCTGCCACGCCCCGGCGCGCCGCTCGAGCGCGAAGCTCCCCCGCCGGTTCGTGATCTGCAGGCCGCCCACGTCCTCCGAGCGCAGCTCCACCAGCCGGCGTTCCACCCAGGAGCCGGCGTCCGCCGGGAGGTCGTAGGCAGCGAGGCCGCTCACCTCGGAGACGCGGTCGCTCCCCGCCACGCGCACGTGCGTCACGGAGGGACTCGGCGAGCTGCCCACGTAGAGCTCGACGCGCGGATCCCGCCCGGGGCCCTCCCAGACGCGGAGGCGGCGCTCGAACTCGTCGCCCGCGACCTTGAGCGCGGCGTGCGAGCGGCGGCTGCTCGCGACGGGCCGGCCCGCGGTGAGACCCCGGAGCGTCCGGAGGAGCTGATCCACCTTGTCGCCGAGCACCGGGTAGCCCGGGGGCTTCCCGAGGCTCCAGCCGCCGCTCCCGCGCACGAGCGTGACCGAGCCGCCGTCGGCCGCCGCGATCTCGAGCATCCGCGGTGCGAGCGAGGCGAGCGCGGGCAGAAGCGGCTCCGATGCGCTCGCGGTCCGGCGCGCAAACGGTGGATGGAGGATCGCGAGCAGCACGATCTGGATGCCGAGGCCCCACGCGAGCCAGCGCTGCGTCCGGTCCATCGCTCAGCGCTCCACCGGGACGGCATCCGGGTGCGACCGCGCCGGGCCCACGCGGGGCACGACGCGACGCCGGCGCCAGTACCGCACGATCCCGACCCCCGCGAGCACCAGCAGCGGTATCAGGTAGTTCGCGACCTCGATCGAGACCGCGGCACGCCGACCGAGGCGCCGGATCGGCCGCGCCGTCGCGGTCCGCGTGCGGATCGAGACCAGGTCGTTGTCGAGGTTCATCCAGTCGATGACGTTCTGGACAAAACCCAAATTCTGCGGATAGAGCCCGCCGGGCTGGCGTCCGAGCGCGCGCGCCACGAGATCGCTCACGAACTCGGCGTCCCCGACCACGACGAGGCGCGTCTCCGGCGAGCGCGCGAGCGCCACCTCCCGGTGACTCGAGTCCCCGGGCGCCGGCGGCACGGGCTTGCCCGCGAAGAAGCTCTCGAACCTGCCCTGGAGCGCCACCGCGGCGACGTGCGGCCGCGTTCCCGGCGGTACCGTGTAATCCACGCGGGCCACGCGCTCGACCTCGTCGTCGGTCCACGAACGGTCGGAGGAGGCGAGGATCGGTGTCACCGTGAGGCCCTTGCCCGCCGCGTTGTCGGATTCGATCGGGCTCCCCCAGTAGATTCCGACCGCGTCGAGCTTCGCCGTGATCGCCCGGTCCTCGAGCCCCTTGTCCCGGACCGCGACCAGGTAGGGATACGGGCGCATGACCCAGGTCTGCATCTCGCCGAAGACCGTCTGGCGCACCTGGGGGATCGGCAGGGGCTGGTTCCTGTCGTCGAGCAGCAGCGATTTCGAGATCCGCACGCCGAAGTGCTCGAGCCACGGGTCGAGGCCGGAGTCGATCGGTCTCACGACGAGCCCGCCCTGACCGAACACCGGCTCGTAGCTCCCGGCGCACACGATCACGCGGCCGCCGCGCATGAGGAACTGGTCGAGGTTGTACACGGCGCGGTCTTTCAGGTCTCTCGGCTTCAGGACGAGCAGCACGTCCACGTCGCTCGGCACGCCCTGCGCGCCGTCGAGCGAGACGTCGCGCACGTTGTAGTCCTGGCGCAGGGAGTTCTTGACCTGGTCGAACTCGGGCGGCGGCTGGTTCGGCATCTGCCCCTGCATGCGGAGCTGCATCATGACCTCGGGCGGGAGCGAGGGCGCGGGCGCCACGACGCCGACCGTCTTCAGGAACCCCGGGGCCTCGCGCTTGAGCGAGCCCTCGATCGCCTCGCGGAGCGTCGCCGCGGTGACGCTCGCGCCGGTGAGCGGAAGCTGCTCGACGCGGTCGCCGATCGTGAGGAAGCCGTAGAGGTAGAACGGCTGCCCGCCGAAGAGCCCGAGCGACATCGGCTGGGCGCCGAAGCGGCGAGCCACCTCGGCCTGCTGCTGCGCGTCGGCGGGCGCGATCTCCTCGAACGTGAACCGCCCCTTCCCCGCCTCCTCGAGCTGCTTCGCCGCCTTGCGGATCGCGTCGGGGACGTCCTTGAACACCGCGGGCAGCCGGTCCGGCGTGAGCACCGCCGTCAGCTTGACCGGCTTGCCGACGCGCTCGAACAACTCGGGGCCGCCGTGGAATCCGTACACGACCTTCTTGATCGCCCGCGTCAGGTCGTACTCGAGGTTCCGGAGCCGCACGTCGACGTCACCGTCGGAGAGCGGTTCGACGTCGATCAGGTCGTCGAACCCGTAGCGCACGTACTGGTCGCCGTACTTGACGACGACCGCGAAGTACGCGTTGACGATGCCGCTCTCGTACTTGGAGGCGAGCCGGAAGGGCGTGCTGCCGACGCCGAAGCGGTCGTTGGCCTCCTTCTCCACGCGATCGCTCTCGCCCGGATCGAGGATCTCGACGTGCAGCCGGTGCCGGGCCAGCGCGCGGTACTCCTCGAGCAGGTCCTCGATCTGCGGCACGAGCGGCGCGAGCTTGGGATGCGTGCGCTTCGAGAAGTAGCCGTAGACGTGGAGATCGTCGTCCAGCGATCCCAGGAGCCGGCGGGTCGCCGGCGAGATCGAGAACATCCGGTCCCGCGTGAGGTCGAGCCGGGCTCCGGCCCACGAGGCGAGGAGCGCGTTGAACGCGAGCAGGTTCGCGGCGAGGAGTCCGAGCGTGACGAGGACGCGGACGCGCCGTTCGCGGGCGGTGGGGGCCGGGGTCGCCATCGGCGTCAGGTCCAGCGCCGGGCGCGCACGGCGAACGTGCACCCGGCGAGGAAGAACAGCGTCAATGACAGGTAATAGCAGAGATCGCGCATGTCGATCACGCCGCGGGCGATGCTCTGGAACCGGCTCCCGGTGCCCACCGCGCGCAGCACGGAGGCGGTGCGGTCGGCGAAGAGCCCGGCGAACGCCTCCGTGCCCACTCCATAGAGCGCGAGGCAGACGACCATCGCCAGGATGAACGCCAGGATCTGGTTCTCGGTCGATGCGGAGAGCAGCTGGCCGACCGCGAGGTAGGCGGCCCCGAGAAGCAGTGCGCCGACGTAGCCTCCCACGACCGGCCCCCAGTCGAGCCGGCCGAGGAGCGAGATGCCGACGGGCAGCGCGAGCGTGAGCGCGAGCCCGCCCGCGAGCAGCGCCCAGCTCGCGAGAAACTTGCCGGCCACGAGCTCGTGGTCGCGCGCCGGCAGGGTGAGCAGTACCTCGAGCGTGCCCTGCTTCCGCTCCTCGGCCCAGAGCCGCATGGTGAGCGCCGGCACGAGCAGGATCATCAAGAACGGGAGCGGACCGAAGAGGCCGCGGAGATCCGCGATCCCGCGCGCGAAGAAACCCTCCACGTTGAAGAACGTGAAGAGCGCGGTGCCCGCGAACACGGTGAGGAACACGTACGCGATCGGCGAATCGAAGTAGGCGCGCAGCTCGCGCGCCGCCACGGCGCGGATGCGATTCATGGGCGGTGCCCGGCGCGGGCCCGGGCGGCCCGGGCGCACGGAG
>DATDEX010000460.1:0-4661 GCA_036522895.1 Candidatus Eiseniibacteriota bacterium
CCCGGGCGGCCCGCCGGCGCGAGCCGGATCGGGCACCCGCGGCGCTACGCCGTCTGCGCGGCGGCCGCCGAGACGTCGGGCCGGGCGCCGAGGAACATGACCTCCTCCTCGAGCTCCACGCCGAACCGGGCGCGGACGCGCGCCTTCATCACCTCGGCCAGCACGAGCACGTCCTTCGCCGTGGCGTGCCCCATGTTGACGAGGATGTTCGCGTGCTTCGGAAACACCATGGCGTCCCCGACGCGGAGCCCGCGGCACTCGCACGCGTCGAGCAGCACGCCCGCGGGCACGCGCTGCGTGCCCGGCGAGTGCGGGAGCCCGGGGGCCTGGAAGCCGGGCGGCAGGTTCTTGAAGTACGAGCCGGCGGTGGGCTCGATCCGCCACTGCGGGTGCTTGACGCGGCGGATCTCCAGCTTCTCCTCGATCTCGGCGCCGATCGCGGCCGCGTCGCCGCGCTCGAGGCGCAGCACGCACGAGAGGAGCGCGCGGGGCTCGCGCTTCAGCCGCGAATCGCGGTAGGCGAACTGGAACCACGCCGCCGGCAGTGTCTCGATCCGGGCGCCGTCCAGCGAGACCAGCGTGCACTCCTCGACGCGCGAGCCGATGTCCTGCCCGTAGCAGCCGGCATTGCCGTAGATCGCGCCACCCACGGAGCCGGGGATGCCGGCGGCGTAGGCGAAGCCGGCGAGCGACTGCTCGCGGCAGCGCTCGATGAATCCCAGGTAATCGGCGCCGCAGCCCACCTGCGCGTGCGTGCCGTCGAACGCGATGTCGTCGATCGCGTTCTTCACCACCAGGCCGCGGAAGCCGTCGTCGGAAACGAGCAGGTTGCTGCCCCCGCCCAAGAGGAAGCAGGGCAGCTCGAGCGCCTGCGCCGCCTGGAGCGCGGCCACGAGCTGGGCCTGCGTGCGGGCGGCCACGAACCAGTCCGCCGGCCCGCCGACGCGAAACGTCGTGTGGTGGCGGAGCAGCTCCTGCTCGCGCAGGCCCTCGCCGATGGCCGTGCGGAGCCGGTCCCCGATCCCTGGAGTCCTGAATCCCATGACGCGCAGATTGCCCGCGCCGCGCGAAGCGGTCAAACGACGGGACTGGCTCGACGGCTTCGCGCCCCCGTGGCCCGTGGGCGTCGGCTCGCCCTCATGAATCGCCGGGGCTCAGGGAGTATGCTCCGGGCGCGCCGCGTGGGGGTCGCAACTTACCGGAGATTCGCGCCATGACCGTCGAAATCCGTTACTGCGTCGCTTGAAACTATCTTCCCCGGGCCTCCAGTCTGGCGGCCGAGATCAAGAAGCAGCGCGGTGTCGAGAGCACGCTCGTCAATGGCAGCGGCGGCGAGTTCGAGGTGACCGTGGACGGCCGGCTCGTCTTCTCGAAGAAGCAGGAAGGGCGCTTCCCGGACGTCGAGGAGGTGCTCGCGAAGATCACGGCGTGAGGCGGCACGCGCAACCGGCCGCGCGGCGCGCCGCGGGGCGACACGCCCCGCTCAACCCACCGCCTTCTCCAGCCTGAGCGCGAAACACCTGTCCCCTAGCCGCTCGAACACGATGCTGTCGCCCGCTGCGAGCCCGCGCTCGCGGCACCAGCGCATCATCCCCGGCAGCTTGGGCGAGCGCGGGCGGAACACCCACGCGCCGAACTGGATGTCGGTCTCGAACGACCAGCCGAGATCGGTCTCGACGGTGATCGGGCGCACCTCGTAGGGTCGCGGCGCGTCGTTCGGGCCGCGCGGGCCCACCGCGTCGGGCGGGAAGAACTCGAGCACGTCCCAGAGCGGTACGTTCCGCTGCGTGAACGTCCACACGTCCTCGGGCGTACGCACCGGGAGGCGCGCCGTCTCGCCCACGCCCGGGCTCAGGTCAGGTGGGCGTCGGCCGCGCCCCGCCCGTGCCACCACGACGCGAGCTGCAGCACGGCGGCGATCGGGAAGAGCGCGAACGCGCCGCCCAACCGGGTGGCGCCAGTGGCGAAAATGTTCACGCCCCAGAACGCGGCGAACGCCCCCAGCGTGAGCAGCCCGCCGATCCGCGGCCGGACGAGCGCGAGCAGGAGCCCCGCCAGCATGAGCGCGAACGCCGTGAACTCCATCCCCTCCATGGGCGTGAGCCGACGGAAGTGCACGCCCTCGCCGAACACGAACAGCATCACGAACAGGAATACGGCCGCGGACAGCGTGTTCGCCATCACGCGCAGGAGCCGCGCGCGCGACATCGACGGTGTGCTCATGGCATCCTCCTCTTCACCCGCGAGTCGCCCCCGGACGCGCCCCGCGCGTCGAGCTTGCCGCACGCGGGCGCCCGGCCGACAGGCTACTTTCGTCGCCCGCGCGCCGGCCCCGGCCTCACGGCTGCGGCGGCGCCGCGTCCGAGACGCCGCCCAGCTCGCGATGGAAGAACTCGAGCGCGCGCCCGTACACCTGGCGCACCTGCTCCGGCGCCGACACGATGTGCGTCTGGCCCGGGAGCGGCAGGAACGTCCACGAGCGGTTCGCGCGATTCAGCGCGTCCGCGAGCTTCAGGCTGTTGACGAAGTACACGTTGTCGTCCGCGGTGCCGTGGATCACGAGCAGCGGGCGCGACAGCGAGGCCGCCTTCGCGAGCACCGAGCTCTTCGCGTAGGCCGCGGAGTCGCGTGGCGGCACGCCGAGGTAGCGCTCGGTGTAGAACGTGTCGTAGTCGTGCCAGTCCACGACCGGCGCGCCGGCGACGCTGGCGCGGTAGGTCTCCGGCGCGTGCAGCACCGCCTGGGCGGCGTAGTAGCCGCCGAACGACCACCCGAACGCGCCGACGCGCGCCCTGTCCATTTCCGGGTAGCGCTCGCAGAGCTCGCGGAGCGCCAGCTTGTGGTCCGCGAGCGCGGGTCCGATCAGGTCGCCGCGGATCGCGCGCTCGAAGCTCCGCCCCCGCCCCGGCGTGCCGCGGCCGTCCACGGTCACCACGATGAAGCCCTGGTCGGCGAGCCACTGCTCGAGGAGGTAGCGGCGGTTGCTGCGCACGACGCGCTGGCTGTGCGGGCCCGCGTACGCCCAGTCGATCACCGGGTAGCGCCGCCCGCGCTGGTAGTCGCGCGGGCGCACGATGAACGCGCGCAGCGAATCCCGTCCGACGCGCGTCCACTCCACGACCGGCTCGAGCCCTGGCGAGTCCGCGACCGAGCGGAGCTCGCCGAGTGCCTTGCCGTCCGCGCCCTCGACGCGCCAGTGCGTGGCGCCCTGCTCGGGCGACACGGTCCGCACCCGGAGCGCGCAGGTTGGCGAGAACACCGCGGTTTCGAGCCCGGGCTCCGGGCTCGCGCGCTTCACCTTCCACGGCTTCTTCAAGTCCACGCTCCAGAGATGCGTCTCGGTCGGCTCGTCGCTTGCAAGAACCCAGGCCGTCGAGCGGGCCGGATCCACGGCGACCAACTCGCGGACGCGGAGGCCCACGGGCGTCAGCCGGCGGCTCGTCGCGTCGGGGAGCTGCAGGTCCAGCTCCGGGCCGGTGTCGTCGTGCTCCGAGATCCAGAGCATCGTCCGGCCGTCCGCGAGCCAGCGCGGCGCACCCAGCGGCAGGTTGAGCCATGCCGCGTCGCGCTCGCCGAGGAGCGGCGCGGTGCGGCCGGTCGCGGGGTCCACGCTCACGAGCGTCGCCTGCTGCTGGCGGCGGTCCATCAGGTAGAGCGTGAGCGGCCCCGCCTCGGGCCACAGCACGCGGCAGAGGTAGGGCCATGCGTCGTGGTTCCACTGCACCCACACCGGCGCGCCGCCGGCGGCGGGATAGATCGCGAGGCTCACGTCGTCGTTCTTCATGCCGGGACGCGGGTAGGGATTCTCCTCGGGGGCGCGGGTCGGATTCGACGGATCCATGATGCGCAGCCGCTCGACCCCGGCGTGATCGGTGCGCTGCACCGCGAGCCACCGGGAATCCGGCGACCACCAGTAGCCCTCGAAGCGATCCATCTCCTCCTGCGCCACGAACTCCGGGAGCCCGTAGGTGATCTCGGAGCTTTCCGGCTTCGCGATCACCCGCTCGGCGCCGGTGGCAATGTCGAGCACGCGCATCTCGCCCGCGCGCACGAGCCCCAACTGCGTGCCGTCGGGCGAGAGCCGCGCGTCGTCCGCGGGTGGAGGCGCGGGGGCGCTCGCGCCGGCGGCCGCCCCGAGCTCGCGCACGGCGCCGCCCGAACGCTCCATCAGGAACAGCCGGCCCGAGAACGGGATCAGCACGCGGGCGCCGTCCCGGGAGAGCTGGAACGACGAGAGCCCGCGCGCCGTCATGCGCAGCCGCTCGCGGCGGGCGCGTTCTTCGGGGGACAGCGTCTCCTCGGCGCCGCCTAAGAGACGCGCGCCGGTCAGCACTTCGCGCTCGGTGCCGGTGCGCGGATCGAACGACCACAGGCTCTGCACGCGATCGCGCGGCCCCGAGCGGAGGAACAGCACCTCGCCCCCGTCGCGCGGGATCGCGATGGACGCGGGCTGTCCCGAGCGGAAGCCACGCGTGGCGGCGTAGCGATCGAGGAACTCGGAAGAGTCGGCCGCGGCGGCGAACGCGGTGCGGGGGATCGGAGCGGCGGCCGCGAGGCCGCACACGAGCGCCAGGGCGCGAAGGTTGGGGGTTCGCATAGCGCGGCAGTCTAGCCGCGCGCGTGCCCCGCGTCAGCCGGGCGCCCGGCCCGGCTGCCGGGCG
>DATDEX010000461.1:0-6840 GCA_036522895.1 Candidatus Eiseniibacteriota bacterium
CGCGGGCAAAGCCCGCTCCTCCGGGCCTGCGACTACTTCGTCTCCTTGTGATCGGTGTGCTTGCGGCACCTCGGGCAGAACTTCGGCAGGACGAGCTTGTCGGTCATCGTGCGCTTGTTCTTGGTCGTCGTGTAGTTCCGCTCTTTGCAGACGTTGCATTCGAGCGTGATGATGGTGCGGTTCATGTCCTCTTCCCCTGGTCCGCTTGCTACCGTCCTTCGATCTGCTGGAGCCCACCACCAGGATTGAACTGGTGACCTCGTCCTTACCAAGGACGTGCTCTACCGACTGAGCTAGGTGGGCTGAAAGTTGTGTTCGCTCATGGTTGGAGCGGGAAACGGGATTCGAACCCGTGACATTCAGCTTGGAAGGCTGACGCTCTACCAACTGAGCTATTCCCGCGACATCCTCCTTCGTCGGCGATCTGCGGAGTTGGTGGAGGGGGAAGGATTCGAACCTTCGAAGGCGTGAGCCGGCAGATTTACAGTCTGCTCCCTTTGGCCGCTCGGGCACCCCTCCACGCCGACTCTCGCGCCCAGGGGGCTGCCCGCGATGCGGCAGCGCTGGTCCTCGCCGGGGGGGCGACCTCCCGGCTGCCGCCGCCCGCAGGCGGCGGGACTGCTGAGCTGGCGAAGGGACTCGAACCCCCAACCACCTCATTACAAATGAGATGCTCTACCATTGAGCTACGCCAGCAGATCGCGAGGAAATGAGCAGGCGGAAGATAGACACGCCCCTCGGGTCCGTCAAGAACCGGCGGGATTTCGCGGTGCGCGGCTGCTCCGGCATTGCGGAGGCCGACGCGAACCTGCGCTCAGGGTTTGGCGCCGAGCGCCCGGACGTGCGCCAACACGGCGCGGATCTCGGCCTCGGAAAGCTGACCCTCCCAGCGCGGCATCGCCCCCTTGCCCTTGTGGATCACCTCGAGGAGCTGCGCGTCGGTGCGCGTCTTCATGTACGCCTGGTCGTGGAAGTTGCGCGGTTTGGGGTTCAGACCCTTCGCGGCGATTCCGTCCCCGTGGCCGTCCACCCCGTGGCAGAGCACGCAGCGCTTGGCGAAAACCTGCGCTCCCAGATCCGCCTCCGACCCGCCGCCCTCCGCCGGCTTCGTCGTCTCGACTGCCGGCGCGGCCACGCTCTCCGGCCGTGCGGCCGGCGCGGCAGGCGGCGTTGCTCCCGCGCCTCCGCCGTTCGAGCCCGATGCGCCACCCGAGCCTGGCTTCGACTGGCCGCAGCCGGCGAGCGCCGCCCCGAGCGCGAGCCCCGTGAGCGCCAGGCGGGCGAGCCGGAACCCTCCGCGGGCGGACGCGTCTCTCGAGTGGGGTTCGCGCATGCGCGGCACGCTAGCACCGGCTTCGCGCGGAGGGCAATCCGCGCCGAAATCGAAAAGGCAGCCGGGGGTCGAGTTACCTCGACTCCGACTGCCTCTTCCCGAAAGAACAGGGAGCGACCGGGATGAACTCCTCTGTCCTCACGGCTTCGTTGACCGGGCGTATTCAGTTTTTTTACGACGTTGCGTTGCTGCGAACCACGTGCTGCTCACCTACGACAACTGACTCGTCGTCCTTCCATCCCCCCTTGGGTCCTGCTGCGACCTCGAGGCGGTCCCGCACTCGCTGCGGCCTCGTCTCGAGGAGTGAACGTCGGGTACGAGCCCCCGGACGCCGAGGCGTCCGTGACGTCACATGCCTTGCCTCAACTTGCCTGCGGTGGAGGTCCGGACGGCCGCGCGCCGATGGAGGTGCCCGACCTGCGCGCGACCGTTCCGAACTCATGAGATCCCGAATCCCCCATCGGAATCCCCTGCCACCTCGGGCCTGCGAGCCTCATCGCCCGCAACCCGTATCCGCGGCCCAGGTAGAGCAGAGCGCGTGCCAATCCCCGCATTACTTGCCATTGGCGTGCATCCAGGCGCTCACTCGGCTGGGCCACAATGACTTACTGGATACATGCCACGCGATGTAAAGGCCGGGTGACGAATCTGTGGGGCTTCGCTGTCACCCACCCGGGGTGACACTCGAACCCCACTCGCCCTCCGTAATCGCACCGCGCGCAACGGACTAGCGCGTGTCACCTCGAAGGTGACACCCCGGAATCGAGTAACAGCTCCCTGACATCGGCCCCAACCATAAAAAATCGCGGGCGGCGCCGTAGGGCACCACCCGCGTTCAGAGCGAAAGCTGTCGGGACGGCTAGAGCGTGAGGTCCAGGCGCTTGAGCCGGGCGTAGAGCGTCTTCCGGCTGATGCCGAGCAGATCGGCGAGGCGACTCTTGTTGCCGTGCGCCTGCCGCCATGCGGTGACGATGTCGTCGCGCTCGCTCGCCCGTCGCTCGGCCTGCGCCGACGCGCGCGCCGGCGGCTCGGAGGAGAGGAACGGCAGGATCGCGCTCGCGTCGAGCTCGCCCTGCCCCGCGTGGAGTGCTGCCACACGCTTCATGACGTTCTCCAGCTCGCGCACGTTCCCCGGCCAGCCGTACGAGACCAGCATGCTCTCGGCGTCGTGCGCGAGGCGCGGGCCCTCGAGCCCGCCGTAGAACGAGAGGAAATGCCGCGCCAGCGGCACGATGTCCTCGATCCGCTCGCGCAGCGTCGGCAGGCGGATCTCGATCTCGTTCAAGCGGTAGAGGAGATCGCGCCGGAACAGCCGCTCGCCGTCGCCCCCGCGCAGCACGCGGTTCGTGGCGGCGATGATCCGGACGTCGGCGCGGCGCACCTGCGTCTCGCCCAGGCGCAGGTACTCGCCGCTCTCGAGGAAGCGGAGCAGCGTCACCTGCACGTCGAGCGGCAGCTCACCCGCCTCGTCGAGGAACAGCGTGCCGCCGTGCGCCGCCTCGACCAGGCCCACGCCCTCGGCGTGCGCGCCGGTGAAGGCGCCCTTCCGGTGCCCGAAGAGCTGCGAGAGCGCCAGGTCGGCGCGCAGCGCACCGCAGTTGACCGCGAGGAACGGCCGCGACGCGCGCGGCGACTGGGCGTGGATCGTGCGGGCCACGAGCTCCTTGCCGGTGCCGGTCTCGCCGGTGATCAACACCGAGAGCTCGGTGGCGGCGGCGCGCAGCGCCAGCCGCTCCGCCGTCCGCATGCCGTTCGAGCACGCCACGAGGCCGGGCGCGCGATGGCGGCGGCCGAGGACCGAATCGGTGCGGGTCGGGGCGGTGACGGGTGCCGGTCCCATGAGGCGCGAGAGCTCGGCCTCGGCCAGCTCCTGCCACCACGGCGTTCCGATCTCGGCGAACAGCGCGCACGCGCGGAGCGCGTGGCTCCGGGCCGCGCGCGGATCGTCGGTGAAGCGCGCGAGCAGCAACTGCACGCGGGCGAGCTCGTAGCGCTCCCGGCAGGCGACGAGCAGCGTCGATGCGTGTTCCCAGCGCTCGCGTGCGTCCAGGCGGCGCCCGCGGGCCAGCGCCAGATCGCCCGCGACGCGGTGCGCGATCGCGTGCTCGAGCCGGTCGTCCGTGAAGCGCGCGAGCCGGACCGCACGATCGAGCGACTGCTCCGTCTCGTCCAGGCGGCCGATCGAGAGCAGCGCCTCGGCGCGGCGGCGTTCGAGCTCGACCACCAGGTCACCCTCGGGCGCGGTCCGCTCGGCCATCGCGAGCGCTTCGTGGTACCGCGCGAGCGCCCGTTCGGGGCGGCCGCGATCGAAGTCCAGCTCGCCCAGGAACTCGAGCGCCAGGACCTCCTCGCGATGCGCGCTGTGGCGCCGGGCCCGCTCGAGCGCGCCCAACAGGTGCGACTCCGCGTCCACGAAGCGGCGCTGGAGCCGCGCGACGTTGCCGAGGCCGATGTTGACGTGCGCGAGGTGGAGGTCGTCGCCGATCTGGACCAGCACCTGCTCGCACTTCCGGTACGAGTCCGCGGCCCTGTCCCACGCGCCCATTTTCTGGTGGACGATGCCGAGGTTCATGAGCGGGATCGCGGTGTCGGCGAATCGCCCGCGCGCGACCCAGGTCTCGTAGGCGGCGGTGAAGTGGGCGATCGCCACCTCCCACTCGCACAGGTTCTTGTGCACCAGGCCGAGGTTGTTGCGGGCCGAGGCGGCGTTGTCCTCGTCGCCGAGCCGGCGGAAGAGCGCGAGCGCCTGCTCGCGCAGGTCCCGCGCCCGTGCCAGGTCGCCCTCGCGGTAGACGGCGTTGCCGAGCGACTCGAGCGCGAGCGCCGAGGCCGGCAGGTCGCCGAGCCGGTCCGCGAGCTGCAGCGCCTCGGTGGCGCTGCGCCCGGACTCGCTCACCCGGCCGAGCTGCAGCTCGACCTTGGCGCTCTCGAGGAGCAGTCGCGCCCGGAGCGCTCCCGACTCGGCCGGCAGCTCGCGCAGCGCCTCGCGGAGCTGGGCCAGCGCGGCCTGGGCATCCCCGCGGGCGATGCGGCAGCTCGCGGCCTTGAGCTGAAGCGCAGAGCGGCGCGCGGGGGCGAGCCCGCGCGCCGCCTGCAGAGAGAGCAGGCGATCGATGGTTTCCAGTGCGGGCACGTGGCTGTCCGCCTGGATATAGAGGTCGGCAAGCACCTCGAGGTCAGCAACCAGAGTCTCCGGCTCGGCCGGTGGGCCCGTGAGTCGCTTCTCGAGCGATGTGATCTTGCTTCGGTCGTCCATCAACACGCCGAATCTCCGGTCAACGCGTAACGCCTAGGTCTGGCCTCGAGGCCGGACCGCCCCCGCTTCCGTTCGGACCGCAAAGGTCAGAAGCGGAAGAAGACGCGGAACCCCGCCGCGAACGCCATGCGAACCTTGAACCACAGCACGCTGAGCGCATCCTGGCGTGAGGCAGCGGTGTCCCGCTGAACGCCGGGCGTCGCCGACCCATGAATCGGTCCCGGCTTGGGAGAACGAGCTCCCTGCGAGGGCCAATCGGGGTCCCCTGCTCCCGGTGCGGGCGGCCCCGGCGGTGCGGGATCGCCTGGGTACTGATCCGCCCAGACTCTCCCTGGCAACGACGCGGCGGTCGCCCCACAGAGCAGCAACGCGAAGAGGACGGTCCACAGCCTGTTCAGAGCTTTGCGACGCATGTGCCCTTTCCTGAATCCCAGTACGAGCGACACCCAACTGGCTACCAAAAACCCGAACGTGCGAGCCGTGGACTCGCGAGGGATGGATACGGGTGATCCCTCCACGAATCGGCGGCCCGCAGTCGCCCGGGTCGATGGAAAGGCTAGTCCTGTCCCCCGCCCCCGGCAAGGGATTTGTTCAGCCCATGACCGGGCTCCGCGCCGGAATCCCTTGGGGTTAGGCCGCTGGGGGTGCGGCAACCGGCCGCCGGCGGCCGGATCGCTCCGAGCTCACTTGGGCTTGAGCCGTTGCCCCTGCGCCGAGTCCTCGACGACTACCCCCAGCGCCGCGAGCTTGTCACGTAACTCGTCCGACAGCTTGAAGTTACGCGACTTTCTCGCGGCCGCGCGCTGCTCGGCGAGCGCCAGCACGTCGGCCGGCCAGCTTGGCGCCCCCGGCTCGCGCCAGAAGAGCCCGAGGATCGCGCCGAGCCGGTAGAGCGCGCGCGCGCCCTGCACCGCCTCGGCCCCACCCCCCTCGTCGAGCGCCCGGTTGACGGCCCGGGCCAGGTCGAAGAGGTGGCCCAGCGCCCCGGCGGTGTTGAAGTCGTCGTGCATCGACTCGTGGAACGAGCGCTCGGCGGTCGCGACCGCCTCCCCGAGCGCGCCCCCGGGCGCCGGCCCGTCGGCGACGGTCCACGCCGAGGCGCGCTCGAGCGGACCGCGCAGGCGGGCGTAGGCGACGCTCGCCTCGGCGAGCCGCTCGGTGCTGAACTCGATCGGGCTCCGGTAGTGGGTGCTCAGGAGGTAGAAGCGCGTCACCTCCGGGTCCCAGTCCTTCGCGATGTCCTCGATGAAGAAGAAGTTGCCCACCGACTTGGACATCTTGGCGCCGCTCAGGTTCACGAGGCCGTTCTCGCACCAGTAGTTCGCGAACGGCTTGCCGCAGTAGGCCTCGCTCTGCGCGATCTCGTTCTCGTGGTGCGGGAAGATCAAGTCCTGCCCGCCGCCGTGGATGTCGAACGTCTCGCCCAGGTACTTCATGGCCATCGCCGAGCACTCGATGTGCCAGCCCGGCCGCCCCGGGCCCCACGGGCTCTCCCACGCGGGCTCGCCGGGCTTGGCGCCCTTCCAGAGCGCGAAGTCGAGCGCGTCGCGCTTCGCCTCACCCGGCTCGATCCGGTAGCCCTCGCGCAGCTCGTCCACGCGGCGTCCCGAGAGCTTGCCGTAGTCTGATTTCTTCCGGACGTCGTAGTACACGTCGCCGTCCGCGGCGTAGGCGTAGCCCTTCTCGATGAGCGTGGCGATCATGCGGTGCATCTCGGGAATGTGCTGCGTCGCGCGCGGGTAGTGGGTCGCGCGCAGGATGTTGTGCAGGTCCGCGAAGCGCAGGTAGGCGTCGATGTTGCGCTCGCTCACGCTCTCGTAGCCGACGCCCTCCGCGGCGGCGCGCTCGATGATCTTGTCGTCCACGTCGGTGAAGTTGTAGACGTACGTCACCGTGTAGCCCATCGACTCGAAGTAGCGGCGCATCACCTCGGCCGAGAGCGAGGCGCGGATGTGGCCGACGTGCGGCTTGTTCTGCACGGTCATGCCGCAGACGTACATCCCCACGTGCTTTTCCTTCACCGGTACGAAGTCGCGCTTCTCGCGCGTGAGCGTGTCGTAGATGCGCAGGGCCACCGCTTCGCCTCCCCCAGTGGTTGTCGGTCTCGAGTCCTTGGTCAGACGTCCGCGGGAGCCACCGGCGGCGCCTCGACGGCCGCCCGCGCGGACGCGCCCGCGGGCTCGGCCGCCGTTCGGATACCGTCGTCACGCCAGCGCTGGAGCAGTCGCAGCCGGGCCTCGCGGGCGAGCCG
>DATDEX010000462.1:0-13542 GCA_036522895.1 Candidatus Eiseniibacteriota bacterium
CCAGGTCCAGGCCTTGATCGACGGCCAGCCGATGCCCCCCGGGACGGTCACGTACGCCGCCCGGACGCAGACGCTCTCGGCCACGCTCGAGGGCGCCATCGCGGGCTGCCTGACGACCGTCACCAACGCGGACGGAACGACAAGCATCATTCTCGATCCGAACTGCGTGACGCCGGAGACGATCGAGCTGATTCTCACCACGCTGAACGCGGCGTCGTTCAACTTCGTGGCGAGCAACGTGCCGGTGGGGACCCACACGATCTCCCTGCAGGCGCGGATCTCGAGCACGACGAGCGTCAACACGGGCACGGCCTCGGCCACGGCACTCGTGGGCAAGGGCACGATGATCGCCCAGATCGTTCGGGCCGTGCGGTAACGCGAAGCGTCCGAGTCACACGTCGTTCGCAGGCTCATGAGCGCCGTCCCCTCCGGGGGACGGCGTTCTCTCGTCGTGGGCCTGTCCTGCGTAGTACATTTCGGGAGCGTTCGTACGGGGCCACCCGGAGGCCGGTCGATGCCCGCGGATCCAGACCTACGAGTGAAGCTCGCGGTCTATCGCCACTTCGCCGAGACCGGTCGCCGTCCCCAGCCCGAAGAGGTCGCGAGGCGCGCGGGGCTGGACATCGCGGGCGTGCTCGCCGCGTATCAGGATCTCCGCGGCCAGCGTCTGCTGCTGCTCGAGGCCGACGGCGCCTCGATCCGCATGGCCCCGCCGTTCTCCGGCGTGCCGACACAGCATCGCGTGGAGGTGGGCGGCACCACGTACTTCGCCAACTGCGCATGGGACGCCCTGGGAGTGCCCGCGGCGCTCCACCGACCGGGGCGTGTGCACTCGCGGTGCGAGGAATCCGGCGAGCCGCTCGTCCTCGAGGTCGGCATCGATGGGCCGGAGCCGTCGACGTGGCTGTTCCACTGCCTCGTTCCCGCATCGCAGTGGTGGGACGATCTCGTCTTCACCTGAGCGAACATGCTCTTCTTCCGGTCGGAGGAAAGGGTCCGGGCGTGGTGTGACGCGCGACGAGTGCCGCTGCGCCCGCTCGTCACCATGGACCAGCTCTGGACGATGGCGACGACCTGGTACGCGTCGCGCCTGGAGGAGGTCTCGCGCCGCCCGCAGGCCGCGGAGATGCGCGGGATCTTCCGCGCGATCGGCCTCGACGATCCCTTCTGGGATCCGCGGTCGGATCGATTCGGATAACCCCGTTCCCGCGCCCGGCGGCCCCGCGATCCGCGCCCACCGGTCCCGCTGGAGCGTCCGCGCCGGCCGGGCGTAGACTGCGCGCTTCGCTTCGTCCGATCCGTACGACCCCCCCAGCCCGGGATCCGATCGCTGCGCGTTCCCGGCCCACGGAGAGACCGATGCCCCGATCCGATCGCCGCGCGAGCGTCGTTGCCGCACTCCTCGTCCTGACGCTCGCGACCCCGGCCGCGCGCGCCGCCCGCGCCGCGGACGACTTCGCCGCCATCAAGGGCGAGATCACCAAGCGCCACGACGAGACCGTGAAGCGACTTCAAGACTGGATCGCGCTGCCGTCGATCGCGGCCGAGAGCCTCAACTCCGCCGCGGGAGCCGAGCGCATGGCGCAGCTCCTTCGCGACGCGGGCTTTCAGACGGTCACGATCGTGCCCACCGACGGCAAGCCGGGCGTGTTCGCCATGCTCGATGCGGGCGCCGCGAAGACTGTCGGGCTCTACTTCATGTACGACGTCAAGCAGTTCGACCCGGCGGAGTGGACCTCGCCGCCGCTCGAGGCACGGATCGTGGACAAGGAGGGCTTCGGCAAGGTGATCGTGGGCCGCGGCGCCGTGAACCAGAAGGGGCCCGAGGCCTCGTTCCTCGCGGCGCTGCACGCGATCCGCGGCGCGGGGAAAAAGCCGCCCGTGAACCTCGTGCTGGTCGCCGAGGGCGAGGAGGAGATCGGCTCGCCGCACATCGGACAGCTCGTGCACCGCCCCGAGGTCGAGGCGGCGCTCCGGAAGTGCGTCGGCGTGTTCATGCCCGCCGCGTCGCAGGATCCCGACGGCGTCGTCACGGTGAGCCTCGGCGCCAAGGGCGTGGTCGAGCTGGAGCTGGTCTCGAGCGGCGAGACGTGGGGCCGCGGGCCCGCGAAGGACATCCACTCGTCGCTCAAGGCCATGGTGGACAGCCCGGTCTGGCACCTGGTCAAGGCGCTCGACACGCTGGTCTCCGCGGACGGCAACACGATCACGATCGACAACTACCCCAAGCCGCGGCCGCTCTCCGAAGAGGAGCGCACGATGATCGCGGAGGCCTCGCGCCGCCGCAGCGAGGCGCAGTCCAAAAAGTCGCTCTCGGTGCAACACTGGATCGACGACCTGCCGTGGCCGCAGGCGAACGAACGACTCGAGTCGCAGCCCACCGTGAACATCGAGGGCCTGGTCGGCGGCTACACGGGTCCGGGCGGCAAGACGATCCTGCCGCACCGCGCCGTGGCGAAGCTGGACCTGCGGCTCGTCCCCGACATGAAGAAGGACGACGCGGTCGCGGCGCTCAAGGCGCATCTCGCCGCACACAGCTTCGGCGACCTCGAGGTGAACGTGACGGGCGGCTACGACCCGACGAGCACGCCGGCGTCGTCGCGGTTGATCCAGGGGCAGCTCGCGGTGCTCAAGCGCGCCGGCATCGAGCCGGTCCTGTGGCCGCGCAACGCGGGCTCGTACCCGGGCTACGCGTTCACCGGCGAGCCGCTCAAGCTCGCCTCGGGCCACTTCGGCCTCGGCCACGGCAGCGGTGCGCACGCGCCGGACGAGTACTACGTCATCGAGTCCTCGAACCCGAAGGTGCAGGGAATCGACGGCGCGGTGCTGTCGTTCGTCCAGTACCTGTACGAGATGGCGAAGTGACGCTCCCCGCCGCCTCGACGATGCCCGCCCGGAGCACGCACCCATGACCACCTCGCTCGATCCCGGCCGCACGATCGCGGAGCTGAAGGAGCTCCGCCGACTCACCGCCGATGCGAACGGCGCGCAACGCGTGGCGTTCACCCCGATGTGGGTGAAGACGCGCGAGTGGTTGCGTGCGAAACTCGCGAGCCTACCCGTGGAGACGCACGTGGACGCCGCGGGCAACCTGTGGAGCACGCTGCGGGGCCGCTCCGAGCAGGCGCTGTTGCTCGGCGGCCACATGGACTCCGTGCCGAACGGCGGCTGGCTCGACGGCTGCCTGAACGTGCTCGCGGGGCTCGAGGTGCTCCGCCGCATCGACGCGCAATACGACCACCGGCCGCCGCTCACGGTGCGGCTCGTGGACTGGGCCGACGAGGAGGGCGCGCGCTTCGGCCGGAGCCTGTTCGGCTCCTCCGCCTGCTCCGGCGACCTCGACCTCGACGAGGCGCGCAAGCTCGTGGACCGCGACGGCGTGCGCCTGCCGGACGCGCTGGCCGCGGTCGGCATCGACTTCGAGCGCGTAAAGGAAAGCCGCCGCGAGCTTGAGCACGCCGCCGCCTACCTGGAGCTCCACATCGAGCAGGGCCCGGTGCTGCTGGATCTCGGACTGCCGCTCGGGGTGGTGCTGGGCACGTTCGGCGTCGAGCGCCACGCGATCACGTTCCACGGTCAGGCCGCGCACTCGGGCAGCACGCCGATGAATCGCCGCCGCGACGCGTTCCTGGCCGCGGCCCGGATGAGCCCCGAGATCTACGAGATCACCCGGCGGCATGGCGGCGTGGGCACGATCGGCTCGTGCACGACGAAGCCCGGCATCGTGACGAGCGTGGTCGAGGACTGCCGCATCACGCTCGACCAGCGGCACCTCGACGGCGCGGCGCTCGCCGCCTCGCTGGCGGACGCGCGCGCGGCGAGCGAGCGCTTCGCGCGCGAGGGGAACGTCGAGGTGGCGTGGGAGCGGTTGTGGAACATCGAGCCCGTGCTGTTCGACGCGCGGCTGCTCGCGCTCTGCGAGCAGGCGATCGTCGAGACCTGCGGCCAGGTGCACCGGCTGCCTTCCGGGCCGCTGCACGACGCCGCCGAGGTGGCGCGCGCGGGCGTGCCCACGGTGATGATGTTCGTCCAGAGCCTGCACGGGATCAGCCACAACAAGATCGAGGACACGCAGGAGGACCACCTCGAGCTCTGCGTCCAGGCGTTCGACCGGCTGGCGGAGAAGGCGCTGCAGCAGTTCGCGCCGCGCTGACCGCTGCGGGCTCGGACGGCAGGCTCCCGCCACGCGGGGCGGCGTCCGGGTACGCTCGAGTCGGCTCCGTGTGGGCCTCGGGTCCCCGCGCGACGCGGTACGTCAGCCCGCGGCGGGCCCTCGCGGGGGATTGAGGGCGGCACGCAACGCCACGTGTGCCTCGTCCAGGGCCGGCAGATACCTCATCGAGATGAGCTTGCACTCCAGCGCCCGTGCCACGGGTGCGATCCGCGCGCGGAGCCGGTAGTCCCGGACCCGCAATTGGCCGGGTCTCGCGCCAACCGTCACGAACGCCCGCGCGAGCACCCCGCCGATCCCGTCGTACCGGGCCGGGGCCGGAAGCAACTCCGAGTGCACCGTTCGCCCGGATTCCCGGTCGACGATCAGCAGAGCCACCACGATCGGCCAGCGCTCGCGATCCGACAGTTCCAGCACCATCGAGATCGGCACGAGATCGATCGCCCAGATCTCGTGGAAATGCCGCGGAAGGCGGCTCAGTCGTGCTCGGGTGAGCTCGTCGACGGGGTCGCCCGACAGCCGATGCGGGGACGGCACCACGTCTTGCCCGACGGCGACGTACTCCCAGCGCGTCGTCTCTCCCCGCACCAGGCGGCGCTCGATCCAGTTCCGATCCGTGGGCCCGAGTCGCACGATGTCATCCACCACATCGAGTGTCACTGCTGCCGCTTGTTGGAGTGCCAGCGTCAGCAGCCGGATTTCCTCGACCGTGGGACCTCCCGGCACATAGCCGGGCAGATAAGTCATGAAATCCGGGGCCAGTTCGTTTGAGGGAATTCGCACTCCTGCCGCTTCCAGAGGAGCGTTTGCACGCTCGGGCAGCAGGCACATGGGCCGGAGCTCCACGAATGTCCCGGAGATATCCAACACTTCGCGCTCGTCGAGCGATTCGAGCGGGGCGTACATGAGCATGGACATCGACTGGATGCCCTCGGACCCTCGGAACAGCGCGAGTCCGGCCCAGCCACCCGCGTGTCCACGGACACTCACGAAGATCTGTTCGTGGCTCACCGGGTCCCGCAGGGCGAAGCATTCCCGTTCGGCGATCACGGTCCAGGGTTCGCAATCGCGGTAGGCGAGAGCGGCGTGAACGAGGGCGGTGGCCTGTCGAACGTGCTCAGCGGTCGGCATCATGGTGACACTCGCGGGGGCGAGCCATGGCTCGGGGGCCCGGGAACACTAACACCGGTCCCCGCACGGCCGAGCACAGGGCAGCCGCGCGCCGTCAGCGGACGGCAGCCGTCTCCCGCGAGCGCGACCCGGTGTCCTGATCGGGAGTTCGCGAACGGAAATCGGTTGCATCGCCACCGTGGCCACGGCAATTTGTCGCCGTCCGGGGTCGAAGGCGGCGACGCGCCGGTCACGGCCCCGAGGGCACCGCGCACCTTTTCCGGAGGAGAGCCATGGAGAGGATCGGACGGTTTGCGCTCGTGATGCTCGTCGCGTGTTGCGGGGGAATCGCGGCGGGCGTGGCGTGGTCTCAGGACACGCCGGCAATGCCCAAGCCGGGTGACGAGGTCAAGGCGCTCGCCCCTGTCTTTGGGGTCAGCGGAACCTGGCATGGCAAGGTGGAAGCCGGTGCGATGGGGCCGGATTCCAAGGCGACCGTCGCGCACGGCAAGGCGATGTGCCATCCGATCGTGGGCGGCATGTGGTACGTGTGCGACGTCGAGGACACCTGGGGCAGCGGCAAGGACGCCATGACCTGGAAGGGACACATGACGGTCGGCTACGACCTCGCGTCCAAGAGCTACAAGGCCACCGTCGTGGACAACATGGGCACGCTCACGGTGTACGACGGGACGCTCAACGGCACCACGTTCGTCCTGGAGACACCGAGCGAGGTGATGATGATGGGCACCAGCATGAAGGACCGCCTGACCTGGGACTTCTCCGATCCCAAGGCGGTCAAGTTCAGCAACGAACACAAGCCGAGCGGCGGCGACTGGACGTTGTCCGAGTCGGCGACGCTGATGCCCCTCGGAAAGTCGGCTGCCAAGCCCGTGGCGGCCGCAAAGGAGTAGTGCCGAAATCGCCCTGGGCGCCGGCTACGCGTCGAGATCCTCGCGTAGCTGGCGCTCGGCCTCGAGCCAGAACTCGACTTCGCGTCCGCCCTGGTAACCGGACTGCACGTAGAGTGCGTGGGCGCGGAGCGCGATGTCCTCGTGTGCGAGCGAGCGCGGCCTGGCGGTCACGTTGCTGCGGACGCGGCTCGTGGTCGTGCGGGCAGCCGTCTCCTGCGAATCCTGAAGTGTTCGGGCCATGGTAACCTCCCTGTGGTTGACGCCTCCTCACGGGAGTCTAGCAGGGCCGGGTACACCGCGGGGTGGCGACGTTCCCGAACCGGATCGAAAGGCCGGGCTCCCGCATGCGCGCAGACCGTTGCAGGTACGGACCGCTGATCCACCTCGTGGTCACGGCGGCAGCCGTTTCGATCGGGCTCGGCGCGTTCGCGGCGAGCGCCACGATCGCGGCCGCCGCCTGCACCGGGGACACGTCGGGCGCGGGCTTTGCCACTTCCTACAGCTACACGCCCGGCTCCGGCGCCTGCAGTTACGGTGACGACTTCGGCTCGTTCGTCGCGGCGATCAACCCGACCGATTACGCGGGCTCCGAGATGTGCGGGCGCTATCTGCGTGTGACGGGGCCGCTCGGATCGGTGAACGTGCGCATCGTGGACCTGTGCCCGACCTGCGCGACGGGCGACGTGGACCTGAACGCTGCGGCGTTCGGAGCCATCGGGAACCCGGCCGACGGACGCGTCGCCATCACCTGGAAGACCATCGCGGCGCCGGTGAGCGGCAACGTGTTCCTCCAGATCAGCACCGGGTCGAACCCGTTCTTCCTGCAGCTCCAGCCCCGGCAGACTCGCTATGGGGTCGCCTCACTCGAGTACCTGGGCCCGAGCGGGTACGTGACCGCGCGGCGCGAGACGTACAACTACTTCACCGTGGATGGCTCGCTGGGCGTGCCGGTGCCGCTCGGGAGCCCGTTCACGGTTCGGCTGACCGACGTGAACGGGCAACAGATGGTGCTCGCCGGAATCCCGCTGGTCGCGGGGCACCTGCACGCCGGCGATGCCCAGTTCCCGGCCTGCGACGCGGCGGACGCGCCGGGCGCGAGGCTGCCCCGCGCGCTCGCGCTGCATTTGCCGGCACCGAATCCGTTTCGCCGCTCGACGGTGCTGGTGTTCGACGTCCCGCGTGAGGGCGACGTCATACTCCGCCTCTACGATGCCAGCGGGCGACGCGTACGCACGCTGGTGCGTGAGCACCTCGCCGCGGGCCGCCACGAGGCCGCGTGGCAGGGCCTCGACGACGCGGGGCGGCCGCTTGCCTCGGGCGTCTACTTCTGCCGGCTCTCCGCGGGCTCCGCCGTGGATCAGAAGCGGATCGTGCTCGCGGATTGAGGCCTCGTTCTGCCTCCCGGGGATCTGCCGAGCTCCCGCCACGCGACACTGCCGCATTGCTGACCTGATCGACGGTTCTCGCGAGCCGCGAACTCCGTGGCGTTCCCGCGCCGGACGAGGCTAGACTTTCCGCGGAGGGATCCGCCATGGCCGACCTGCTGCCGGTATCCGCGAGCGCTGAGATCATGGATGTGCGAGGCCGGCGCCGGCCCTGGAACGCGCGCGCGCCGCTCGCGCTCGTCTCGGCGATCGCCGCGATCGCAGCCTTCGCTGCCCCCGCCGCCGCGAGCCAGGATCCCAATCGCAGTGTCACGGTGTTCGTGCCCGGGTTCGACCCGGACGGCGCCGGTCAGCACGGCGTCTACGGCGCCGACGTGCACCGCACGCTCGCCGACAGCCTGGCGGCCCTCGCGGGACTCCCGGCGGCCGACACCTCGGGCGGGCCGATTCCGCCGAACGCGGTGTGCACGACGGACTACTACGGCGATACGCCGCCGGCCTGGTTCACCGCGGCGGATCGCTCCGAGATCGAGCTCCTCACCGCCGAGTGGGGCGGCGGCGTGCCGCGCTACGCCTACATCGTGGCCCGCTTCGCGCAGCACGCGCTCCTGCGCTCCGGCGCCGACCAGGTCAACTTCGTGAGCGGGAGCTTCGGGTCGCTCATCGTGCGCTGGCTCATCGAGCACGACGTCGCCGGGCTCTCGCATACGGGCCGCATCGCCCGCTGGCTCAGCATCGAAGGGGTGGTCGCGGGCAACTGGGCGGCGAGCCGAGGCAAGCTCGTCGACCTGGTTTCGCTCGCCGATCCCCAGCCCATCGACGTCGACCACATGAAGTACGAGTGGGTGGACGCCAACGTTCACACCCCCCGCACCGAGGGCGATTCTCCCTACTACAGCGGCATCCTCCTCGGGCAGACGGCCTCGACCGATGACGGCGGGAGCGGCGGGCCGCTCAGCACGCTCATGCTCGCCTACAAGGACTACCTGCCGAACGACGGCGTGCAGGCGGCGCCGGACACGCGCTTTGCCACGCTCACGGCGCGTTCGAAGTTCTTCGGCCTGCCGCCGACGATCGCGGTCATGCACTCGCAGCACCTCGCGATCAAGCACCACCCCGGCGCCTACGCGGAGGCCATCGCGTTCCTCACCGGCCGGCGCCGGGTCACGGTGACGCTCACGAGCACGCGCGTCGTCAACCTGCACGAGATCCAGCTTCCGTTCTGGGACTGGCGGCCCGCCGAGGTGGTCTTCGAGAGCCGCGTGCATTCGCCCGCCGCGGCGGCGCGCTGGGGCATCACGGACCCGGTGTCGGAGCATCTCAGGTCGGACGCGGCGGCGCCGCTCTCGCGCTTCCAGACGAGCGGCGAGACGCAGACGCTCGACGAGCTGGTGTTCGACGACCTGGTCCTTCCGGAGGAGCAGCAGCTCCGGATCGACCTGCACGCGCGCGAGCTCGACTACGATCCGCGCTACGGCGTGTACGAGACGCTCGCGACCCCGTACGACGACGACATGGGCGGCGGCTCGGTGCTGGTCTCGACGCTGGCGCCGGGGACCTACTCGCTGAGCGTCCCCGACTGGAGCTGCGGGCTCGCGGTGACGGTGGTCGATTACCCGTTCACGCCGCTCCTCGCCGTGCCGCCCGCCGCCCGGCCGGTCGCGGCGAAGCGGCTCGTGTTCGCGCCCAATCCGTCCGCCTCGAACGTGCGCATCACGCTCGCGGGCTATCCCGCGACGCCGGCCGGCGAGCAAGCGCGGCTCGAGATCGTGGACATGGCCGGCCGCCTCGTGCGCGTGCTGGAAGGCCCGCCCGACGCGGGCTTCGGGTGGGACGGTCGCGACGCGCGCGGCGTCCCGCTCCCCGCCGGCGTGTACCTGCATCGCGTGGTGACCCCGCGCGGCATCTGGACGGGGCGCAGCTGCCGCATGTCACCGACCAGGTAGCGGTTACAGCTCCCGCTTGAAAAACTTGAGGAGCTCCGCCCACGACTTCTTGTCGGCGTCGGCGTTGTACGCGAGCCCGGGCACGCCGAACTTGTCGGCGTCGGGGTTCGTGAAGGCGTGCTTCGCGCCGGGGTAGTGGATCACGCGATAGCTCGCACCCGCGGCGGTCATCTCCTTCTCGAACGCCGCGACCGCGTCCGCGTTGACCATCGGGTCCGCGTCGCCGGTCTGGACCAGCAGTTTTGCCTTGAGCTTGCCCGCCTCCGCCGGGTGATCGGTGGCCAGCGAGCCGTGGAACGTGCCGACCGCCTTCAGGTCGGCGCCCGAGCGCGCCATCGCGAGCACGACGCCGCCCCCGAAGCAGTAGCCGATGGCGCCGATGCGGGCCGTGTCCACGTGCGGGTCTTGCTTGAGGATCTCGAGCGCCGCGTCGAAGCGCCCGGGCAGCGTGCTCGCGTCCTTCATCGCCTCGGCGACGAACGCCTGCGCCTCCGCCGGGTGCGACGCCAGCTTGCCCTTGCCGAACATGTCGAGCGCGAACGCCACGTAGCCCGCGCGCGCGAGCCGGTCCGCGGCCCGACGCGCGTGCGCGTTGTGTCCCCACCACTCGTGGACGACGAGCACGCCCGGACGTTTCCCCTTGGCGGCGTCGTCCCAGGCCAGGTAGCCCTGGAGCGCGGTTCCGTTCTGCGAGTAGTCCACGACGCGGGACTTGACGGCCGCGAATGCGGGGAAGGCAAACAGGGCTGTGAGGGCGGTGGCGGCGAGCGCGGCGAAGACCGCTGCGTGCCGAAGCTGGGAGCCCGTGCGCATGCTGACCTCGAAAAGGCCGGGGACGTTCGGTCCCCGGCCTCTCATGACGGTTGCCGGATCAGTCTTCGGAGGGAATGACCATGGCCGCGAGCGTCGGCTCGAAGCTGGCGTCGCGCGCCGCGAATCGCGTGGTCGCGCTGGCGGGCATCTTCTCGAGCCGCACCCTGACGGTCTTCGTGGACCGCCCGCGCTGCACGGTGTAGGCGAACGAGCTGCCGATCGTGCAGGCCGTGCCGTGCGGGCACATCTGCCCGGAGCCCGCCGCGTTCATGTCGTGCCCGTTGACCGCGAGCACGATGTCGCCCTGGCGCAGTCCCGAACGCGCCGCCGGGCTGCCCTCGGCCACCGCGACCACGGTGAGATCGCCGGAGGACGAGCGCTGGAGCCACGCCCCGGCCCACGCGGTGGAATGGCTCATGCCGGAGCACGTGCCCATCCCGGCGCCCGCGGCCGTCGCGGACGTGCTGCCCTTGCTGTGCTGATCGCACGCGGACGCGGGAAGCGCCCCGGCGAGCACCATTGCTGCGACCACGGGGATCACGAATCTGAGCTTCATCTTCCCCTCCGTATCGAGACGAGTGCGCGGCCGGCGCGGCGGCCGGGATGCCGACTGCTGCCATGGAAGGTAACCCTTCGGCGGAGGCTGGCAAGCGCGATATTACGAGTGAGGTCTCGGGAAGCACGAGCGGGCCTGGGAGGCGCCCGCTGGCCGCAGCCGTGTCAGGCTCTGGTCATGCATCCCGTTCACGCCCGCAGCAGCCATCCCGAGAGCTCGCCGTAGTCCGCGCCCAGCCGCTCGCTTCGAGAGGGCCGCGCGAGCATCGCGGCGAGCGCGGGCGGAGGCGGCACGGCGTGGCCCACGAGGGGCTGGACGATGCCGTCGAACTTGGCGGGATGCGCGGTCGCGACGACGCACCAGGCGCGCGTGTCACCGGCGCGGCGGCGGCGCTCGAGCGCTTCCACCGCGCAGGCGGTGTGCGGGCAGAACACTTGCCCGTAGCGCCGCTCGCTCTCGCCGATCCGGGCGCGGATCGTCGCGTCGTCCACGCTCTCGGCCGAGACCCCGGCGCGGGCGGGGTCGCGGTAAAGCCAGCGCAGCCGCTCGAGGTTTCCGGGGTCGCCCACGTCCATGGCGTTCGCGAGCGTGTCGAGGCTCGGGCGCGGGCGGTAGGCCCCGGTGTTCAGGAACTCGGGGATCACGGCGTTCGCGTTCGTGGCGAGCAGCACGTCGCCGATCGGGAGCCCCGCGGCGCGCGCGAGCAGGCAGGCGAACGCGTTCCCGAGGTTGCCGGTGGGGATGCTGAAGTTGAGCGGCTCGGCGTGGGTTTGCCGGTGCGCGCGCGCGGCCCGTGCGTAGTAGACCATCTGGGGGAGCAGCCGGCCGAGGCTGATGCTGTTCGCGGAGACGAGCGGCACGCGCTCGCGGAGCGCCGTGTCGGCGAACGCCTGCTTCGCCAGCCGCTGGCAGTCGTCGAACGTTCCGCGCACCGCGAGCGCGTGCACGTTCCCACCGAAGCTCCCGAGCTGGTGCGCCTGCCGCGGCGCCACCCGGCCGTCGGGATAGAGGATCACGACGCGCACCCGCTCCATGCCGTGAAACGCCGCGCCCACCGCGCTCCCGGTGTCGCCGGAGGTGGCGACGAGCACGGTGAGACGCTTCGCCGAGCGGGCCGCCAGGCGCCGGAAGCACGCGGCGAGGAAGCGCGCGCCGAAGTCTTTGAACGCCGCCGTCGGGCCGTGGAAGAGCTCGAGCACGTGCGTCTCGGGCGCGGGCAGCGCGCGGAGCGGCGCCTCGAACGTGAACGCCTCCGCCGCGAGTCGCGGCAGCTCGGCCGCGAGCGCGTCGCCCTCGGCGAACGGCGCGAGCACGCGCGGCGCGAGCGACGCGAGATCGTCCGCGCCCTCGAGTGACGCCGGTCCGAGCCGGGGCACGCGCTCCGGAACGTAAAGGCCGCCGTCCGGGGCCGGCCCCGCGAAGATCGCCTCGGTGAGGCTCGCGGGCGGAGCCCCCCCGCGCGTGCTCACGAACCTCACGTGCACAGCTCCGCGCGCGGGCCGGGGAGCGACGAAACGAATGCGTCGCTCGAGTGGCCCGCCGCGGCGAACGCGCGCCGCATCGCCTCGCCGGCGCGCTCGGCGGGCTCGCGCCCCTCGCACCATGCGAACACGCTCGGGCCCGAGCCCGAGATACCGGCGCCGAGCGCGCCCGCATCGAGTGCCGCCTGCTTGACGCGGGCGAAGCCGGGAATCAACGCCGCGCGGCGCGGCTCGATGAGCACGTCCGCGAGCCCCGCGCGCAGGAGCGCGGGGTCGCTCCGGTGACAGCCGGTGAGGAGGAGTGCCAGGCCCTCGGTCTGGGCGACCACATCGGCGAGCGCGAACGGCGCCGCGAGCACCTCGCGCGCGCGGCGCGTCTCGACCACCAGGTGCGGGTGCACGACGACCGCGACGATCCAGGGCGGCACGGGAACCGAGAGCAGTCGCCCGCCCGCCACGAGCACCAGGCCACCCATGAGCTGTGGGCCCACGTTGTCGCCGTGCCGCGCCCCGCTCGCGAGCGCCTCGCCCTCGAGCGCATGCGGAAAGAGCGCCTCGCGCGCGAGCGGCTCGTCGACGAGCGCGTTGGCCGCCACGAGCGCCGCGACCGCCGAGGCCGCGGAGCCGCCGAGCCCCGAGCCGAGCGGGATCCCCTTCTCGATCTCGATCTCGAAGCCGAACGGCAGCGCGAGCGCGTCGGCGAACGAGCGGAGCGCGCAGCCGGCGGTGTTCGACGCCGCCTCGAGCGGGATCGCGTCGGCCGGCCCGCGGATCGCGACGATCCGCACCCCGGGCTCGCTCGCGCGGCGGACGAGGACCCGGTCGCACGGCCCCGCGATCGTGTGCCCCAGGATGTCGAAGCCTACCGCCACGTTCGCGACCGAGGCGGGCGCCCATGCGGTCGCCTCCCGCTCGCTCACAGGCGCGCCCCGAGCCCGGCCGCGACGCGCAGGAGATCCGCGAACACGCCGGCGGCGGTCACCTCGGGGCCGGCGCCCGGTCCCTGGACGACGAGCGGATTGTCGCGGTAGCGGCGGGTCGTGAACTGGACGACGTTGTCCGTGAGCCGCGCGTGCGCGAACGCGTGATCGGGCGGGAGCTCCGCGAGCGACACGACCGCGCGTGCGCCGCCGTCGACATGGTCGAGCCGCGCCACGTGGCGCAGC
>DATDEX010000463.1:0-2172 GCA_036522895.1 Candidatus Eiseniibacteriota bacterium
CGCAGCGCCGCCGAGCGGGCGTGGGACCGCCACGACCTGGCCGGCGCCCGCGCCGCGTATCTCGCCGAGCTCGCCGCGCGCCGCAAGGACGACACGGCGTGGTACAACGCCGGCACGGCGGCGCTGGCGGACTCGGATGCGGAGACCGCGCGGGGGAGCCTCATGCACGCCGCGGCGTCGCTCGATCCCGACGTGCGGTTCCGCGCGCTCTTCAACCTCGGCTTGCTCGCGCTGCACGAGGCGATGGCCGACAGCGCGGCTCGCGACGCGCGGCTCGCCGATGCCGAGCGGGCGTACCGCGAGGCGCTGCTGCTCCGGCCGCACGACCTCGGAGCCAAGTGGAACCTCGAGCTCGCGGTGCGACAGCAGCACGGCGGCTCGAGCAGCCGGAGCAACCCACCCTCCGGGGGAAGTGGCGGTCCCCAGAGCGGCGGCGGCGGAGGATCGAGCCGGGGACGCGCGCAGGGCGGCGCCGGCGTGCAGGGCGGCATGAGTCCGGCGCAGGCGGATGAGGTGTTGCGCTCGATCGGCCAGCAGGAGCTCAAGACGCGACGGGACCGCACCGGGCAGACGCGCCGCGCCGCGGAGCCGGGCGTGAAGGATTGGTGATGCTCGTCCTGTGGGTGCTCGCCGCGCTGCAGAGCGCGCCGGCACCGGACGTCACGGCGCGCGTGGACCGGACGCACGTCACCGCGGGTGACAACCTGCTGCTCACGATTCGCGCGCGCACCCGATCCGCCGCTCCGGTCACCCTCGCCCTCCCCGCGCTCACCGGATTCACGGTCGTGGGGTCGCGCGAGATCTCGGAGGTGACGCTCGAGGCGCTGGGCGGCCCGGTGCGCACGACCACGCGCGAGCTCGAGCTGCGGGCGCAACGCCCGGGCGCGCTCGTGATCGGACCGGTGCGGGTGGAGCAGGGTGGCCGGCGCGTCACGACCGCCGCGCTGTTGGTCACGGTGGACAGCGCGCGGGTCGGGCTCGCCACCGCGGTGTCCCCCATTGCGCGGCGCCTGATGGAGGCGGCCACGCCGCCGGCGCCCGTCGAGCAGGGTGAGCACGTGGCGCTCAGAGTCCTCCTCCCCGGCGACTCCGTGCTGGTGGGTCAGCAGCTCGACGTGATCGCAGTGGCGTGGTTCCCCCGCGAGCTGCGCGAGCGCCTGCGGCGCGCGCCGATTCTCACGCTGCAAACGCCGGAAGGCGTCTGGTCGTACCCCGGTGCCGCACCGAGCGAGGTGGCCGCGTCGCGGCTGGTGCGCGGGCGCTGGCTCGACCTGTTCGTGGCGCACGAAGCCGTGTTTCCCCTCACTCCGGGCCGCATCCTCATTCCGCCCGCCACCGTGGAATACGCCGTGCCGGCGAGCTTCTCGTTCTTCAGCCGCGAGGACCGGTATTCGTTGCGGAGCGATACCGTGCCGGTGCAGGTGCTGCCGCTGCCGGGCGCACCGGCGACGACCGGCGATCCGCCCGCCGTCGCACGCGGGCTCAGCCTCGACCTCCGGCTCGATCCGCCCAATGGCCGGGTGGGCGAGCCGATCGCCGTGACGGCCACGCTGTCGGGGGTGGGGAACGTGGCGCTGTGGCCCGAGCCCGTGATCGGCTGGCCGCGGGGGTTTCGCTCCTATGCCGGCGAGACGGCCACGCGCATCGAGGCCCGCGATGGTCGCATCGCGGGGGCGAAGACGTTCCACTACCTCGTGATGCCGGACTCGGCGGGGTCGTTCCAGATGCCCGCGGTGCGGTATCCCTACTACGACCTCGCGGCGGGTGCGGCGGCGGCCGCTACGCTCGCCCCTCGTCCGCTGATCGTGGCCGCCGGGCTCGAGCCCCGCGCACCCCGGGCCCTCCCGCCGCTCGAGCACCGGAGTGGTCCGGTGTGGACGGACGAGCTGGCGCACGACCTCGTCCCGTGGGGGTGGCTCGTGCTGTTCGTCGGCCCGCCGCTCCTCGCCTGGCTGTGGACGCGGCGCCGGCCGGTCGAGCCGATCCGCGTCGCCGCGCCCGCGCCGGCGCCGCTCTCCCCGATCGGGCGGGCCGAGCGTCAGTTTCACGCGCTGCTCGCCAATCACGTCCCGGACGCCGAGGCGCGCGATGGCGACGGGCTCGGCCGCGCGCTGCGCGCCGCGGGCGTTGAGAGCGCGGTCGCCGATCACGTGATGCGGCTGCGGGACCGGC
>DATDEX010000464.1:0-21707 GCA_036522895.1 Candidatus Eiseniibacteriota bacterium
GGCACACGGGCCGGCGCCGCCCCCAACCCGAAGGGCCGTGCCCTGGAACGCCACCGGGCGGCGTCGCTCGTCGTCGACAGCCCGCACAGGGCTTGTCTCCTCCTCGCTCCTTGCGCGGTGGCGTTCCAGGGCACGGCGGGCTCGCGGGGAGTTCTCAAACGGAGCCTAGCCTGCTCGCCGACCGGAGGGCCCATGCCGCACCCGATCGTCACGTTCCTCTCCGACTTCGGCCACGCCGACTGGTTCGTGGGTGTGGTGCACGGCGTCCTCTACTCGCTCGCGCCCGAGGCGCACGTGGTGGACCTCGCGCACTCGGTACCGCCCGGCGACATCGCGCGCGGCGCGTTCCTGCTCGAGGCCGCGGCCGGCGACTTTCCGCCCGGCACCGTGCACCTGGCGGTGGTCGACCCCGGCGTCGGCACGAGCCGGCGCGCGCTCGCGGTCGCGGCGCGCGGGCAGTTCTTCGTGGGGCCCGACAACGGCCTCCTCGAATGGGCGCTCTGCACGCCCGGCGCGGAGGCGCGCGCGCTCACCGAGACCCGCTACTTCCGCGCGCCGGTGAGCCGCACGTTCCACGGCCGGGACGTGTTCGCGCCAGTGGCCGCCGCGCTCGCGCGCGGCGAGAAGTTCGCCGCGTTCGGAGCGCCGGTCGCAGACCCGGTGCGCCTGCCCGCGCACGACCCGGTCCGGCGCGGCGACGCGCTCGTGGGCCGGGTCGTGTTCCTCGACCGCTTCGGCAACGCGCTCACGAACCTCACCGAGCAGGCCATCGCCGAGGCGTTCGGCCCCGGCGCGGACGACGCGTCGTTCTTGGTCCGCGTGCTCGACCGGCGGATCGAGGGGCTCGCGCGTTCGTACGGCGATGCCGGCGTGGGCACGCTCGTGGCGATCGTGGGCTCGAGCGGGCGGCTGGAGATCGCGCAAGTCGGCGGTGCGGCCACGCTCAGGCTCGGGATCGGCGAGGGCGACGCGGTGGAGATCCGGCGGCGGTAGGAGTCGAGCTACGGGAGCAGCACGAGCCGCTTCGTGAACCGCTGGCGACCGGCTTCGACGCGCAGGAAATAAACCCCCGCCCCCGCGCCGCGCCCGCCGTCGTCACGGCCGTCCCACTGGATGCGCAGGACGCCCGGCTCCTGCACGCCGTCCATGAGCCGCCGCACGCGACGGCCGTCCACCGAGAAGAGCTCCACCTCGACACGGCTCGCATGCGCGAGCGAGAGCGCCACGGCCGTCCCGGCGTGGAACGGGTTCGGCCCGGACATCGCGAGCGCGGTGGTCTGCGGCACGACGTGCGTGCTTCCCAGCCCGCGCGTGACCGGGACCGGGCGATTCGCGGCATCCCGGCCCACGATGCTCGCGATGGCGATCCTGGGCTCGCCCGGCCGGAGCACCTCGAAGACGACCTCCGCCACGGCGCCCTCGCCGGCGAGGCCGATCTCGCGCGCCCCGAGCAGGACGGCGTCCGCGGTGCCGGGGGACGGCGAGAACACCACGCCGTTGCCGGCGGCCAGGAGCGCCCCGGCCGCGGCGGACAGCGGCCGGACCACGTTCGGGTCCCAGTCGAGCGTCGTGGAGAGGCCCTGGAGGCCGCCAGAGCCCTTGAGGAGGAGCCTGGCGGTGAGCTGCGTCCCGGTCGCGCTCGCCCACGCCGGGGCGTCGACCGTCAGCTCGTCGGGCGTGCCGCCGGCGGGACGGCTCGCCGGCCGGGCCGAGGCCTGGGGGGCGGAGACCACGTGGAAGTTGATGCCGACGAGGACCAGATCCTCGAAGCCGATCGCGTGGTCGGTGAGCGGGCGGCCCGTGATCCAGCCGTCGCTCGTGGGCCCCACGTCGAGGTAGGCGAATGGCGCCACGGCGGCGCCCGAGAGACCGTAGTGGCTGCCGAGCACCGAAAGATCGGCGGTGCTCACGAGATTGTCGCCCGCGTCGGCCACGAGCCCGTTCGTGAAGTCCCCGAGCTGGTAATCGAGCGTGCCGTCCGTGCGATTCGACGCGGCGGAGACGTTGAGCCCCGCGCCCTTCACGAACGCGACGTAGAAGTATTGATCGCGGCTCGCCGGCTCGTCCGTGACGCCGGGAGTGGTGGCCGAGATCAGCGTCCAGGGCGCTCCCGGCGGATAGCTCGGCACGGCCGGGGCGGCGCCGCCCGCGTCGTCGTAGAGCGGGTAGCCACCGAACGGCGCGCGGTAGACCTCGACCGTGGTGCCGCCGGCGGTGGCGGTCCACGAGAGCCGGATCTTCACCGTGCCGTCCCGATCGTTGCCCGTGTCGAGGCGGGTCGCGGTGAGATCGCTGATCACCGGCACGGTGACCTCGCTCACCGTGATGCTGATGGGCGCGTCGGTCGCCCCCACCCCGTCGCTCGCGTGCACGGAGAACGCGTAGACGCCGGGACCCTGGGCCTCGGTCGGGGTCCATCCGAACACGCCCGTGCTGGCGTCGATGCTCGCGCCGGGCGGTGCGCTCACGAGCGAGAACGTCACGGTCTGCGCGGGCACGTCGCTGTCCGTCGCGGAGGCCGTGAACGAGTAGGCCACGAGTTCCGGGATCGTGACCGAGGCCGGGACGCCGCTCACGACCGGGGTCGCGTTCACCTCGCTCACGGTGAGCGCGATCGGGGAGCTGGACGTGAGCGAGCCGTCGCTCACCTGCACGGTGAACGAGTAGCTTCCGGGACCCTGCGCCTCGGTCGGTGTCCAGCTGAACGCGCCGGTCGTGGCGTCGATGCCGGCGCCGGTCGGGGCGCCTACGAGCGAGAACGTCAGCGTCTGGGCGGGCAGGTCGGCATCGGTGGCGGTGGCGGTGAACGTGTAGGCCACAAGCTCGGGGATGGTCGCGCTGGCCGGTACGCCCGCGAGCACCGGGGCCGAGTTCCCCTCGCTCACCGCGATCGTGATCGCGGCGTCGGTGTTCGCGGTGCCGTCGTTCACGCGCACGGAGAACGCGAAGCTGCCGGGCCCCTGCGCCTCGGTCGGCGTCCACGTGAACGCTCCCGTGGTCGCATTGATGCTCGCGCCGTCGGGGGCATTCACGAGCGAGAACGTCAGTGTCTGCGCGGGCACGTCGCTGTCCGTCGCCGTGGCGGTGAATGTGTAGGCTGCGAGCTCCGGAATCGTCGCGCTCGCCGGCACGCCCGCGAGCACGGGCGCGGCGTTCACCTCCGTTACGGTGAGCGTGATCGCCGCGGCCGTGGTCGCGACGCCGTCGCTCACCTGCACGCTGAACGGATAGCTCCCCGGCCCCTGCGCCTCGCTCGGCGTCCACGTGAACGCTCCCGTGGTCGCATTGATGCTCGCCCCGGCCGGCACTGTCCCGGCGAGGGAGAACGTCATCGGCTGTGCGGGCAGATCGCCGTCCGTGGCGGTCGCCGTGAACGTGTACGCCGCGAGCTCGGCGATGCTCGCCGAGGCCGGCACGCCCGCGAGCACCGGAGCCTGGTTCACCTCGGTCACGTGGATCGTGATCGTCTCGGAGGCGCCGAGCTGCGGCGTGCCGTCGTCCTTCACGCGCACGGTCACCAGGCTGTCGCTCGGCCCCTGCGCCTCGGTCGGCGTCCAGGTGAAGACGCCCGTCGTGGTGTTGATGCTCGCGCCCGTCGGGGCACCGGGATCGAGCGAGAACGTGAGGCTCTGGGCGGGCAGGTTCGCATCGGTCGCCGAGGCGGTGAACGTGAGCGTCGAGCCCTCGGCCACCGACTTGTTGCCGATCGCGGCCAGGACGGGCGCGACGTTCACCTCGCGGATCTCGAAGCCGGCGTCGCTCGCGTCGCTCGCGGCGTTGCCGGCGTGATCGTGCGCGATCACCCGGACGCGAGCGGTCGTGGACCGCGTGTCGGGCACCACCCACGCGTACGTTCCGGTGTTCGCGAGGTTCGCGGCGATGGCGCGTGGATAGGTCGCGCCGCCGTCGGTCGAGTAGGCGATCGAGACCGAGTCCACCGCCGCGTTGTCCGAGGCCGTCCAGGTGATCGCGTGTGTCGTCCCGATCGTCCAAACCTCGCCGCCGTTCGGCGCGGTCACGCTCACGGACGGCGGCGTGTTGTCGATCGCCACCGTGTCCGCCGGGCCGGCCACCACGAACAGCCCATTGTTGTCGCAGTCGCGCAGCCGCAGGCTGTCCAGCGTCACCGTGCCCGCGCCGGAGGGGAGCGCGCTCTTCACCGCGATCTGGAACAACGTGCCGCCGGGCCCGGTCGGTCCGCAGCCGCTGCCGAGGATCGCGCCGTCGGTCGTGTAGTGCCCGCCGCCCCGGTCCACGGTCTGGAAGAACGTGGTCCCCATGGATGAGAGGAACGTCCCTTCGCTGACGCTCGAGGTGCCCGAGCAGAGCTCGATGGCCGGCGAGAGGGTGAACGACACGCTGAAGCCGCGCACGGGCTCGCTCGTCGTGCGGCTCAAAGTGACCGGGAGTGTCACACACGGCGTCGCGGTCGAGATCGTCGAGGAAGCGGTGCCGAGCGAGATCGTCGCGCCAGCCGTGAACGCGGCGCTGATCGTGTGCGACGCGGCGACGTTCGTGAACGTGTAGCTCGTGACGGGGCCGACGGTGACGCCGTCGACGAGGACGTCGAGCAGGACGTATCCCGAGCTGGGGACCATCGTGAACAGCTGGCTGGCGCCCTGCGTCACCGAGACCGCGCCCGAGGGGGAGATCGTGCCGTTCGAGCCGGCCGAGGCCGTGATCGTGTAGACGGTCGAGAACGAGGCCGAAATCGTGTGCGGCGCGGTGACGCTGGAGAACGTGTACGTGGTGACCGCGCCCACGGAGACCCCATCCACGAGCACGTCGAGGATGACATGACCGGGGTCGGCGGCGATCGTGAACGTCTGGCTGGTGCCGTGCGTGACCGGGACGGCGCCCGCGGGGGAAATCGAGCCGCCCCCGCCGGCCGAGGCCGTGATCGTGTAGACGTTGATCGCGAACGAGGCCGCGATCGTGTGCGCCGCGGTGACGTTGCTGAACGTGTAGCTCGTGACCGCGCCGGCGGAGACGCCGTCCACCGCCACGTCCAGCACGTGGTAGCCCGAATCGGGAGCGACCGCGAACGTCTGGCTGGCGCCGTGGCTCACGGACACGGTGCCCGTGGGCGAGATCGTGCCGTGGGTGGCGGCCGAGGCCGCGATCGCGTAGACCCTGATCGCGAACGAGGCCGCGATCGTGTGCGCCGCGGTGACGTTGCTGAACGTGTAACTCGCCACTGCGCCGACCGAGACGCCATCCACCTGCACGTCGAGGATGTTGTACCCCGTGTCGGGCGTGATCGTGAACGTCTGGTTCGTGCCGTGTGTCACGGACACGGCTCCCGACGGCGAGATCGTGCCGTGGGCGCCGGCGGAGGCCGCGATCGTGTAGGTGTTGAGCGCGAAGCTCGCGTCGATCGAGTGATCCGCCGCCACGCCGGTGAACGCATAGCTCGTGACGGGCCCGACGGAGGCGCCATCCACCGCCACGTCGACGACGTGGGAGAACGCCGCGGGCGTCATCGTGTAAGTCTGGCTCGCGCCGGGGGCGACGATCAGCTGCCCCGAGGGGCTGATGGATCCCTGCGACCCGGCGGAGGCGGTGAGGTAGAACGACGTCGCCTCGCCGATCGCGAAGTCGCTGAACGACGTGATCCGCTTCGCCTGGATGCTCGTCGCGGTCCGTTGGGCCACGATGGCCGGTGACCAGGTGGGGGAATTGAACTTGCGAACGGCGAACGCGGCCGTGTTGGCGCCGGCGTCGACATCGGTCGCGGGGAACGTCAGGCCCACCGTGCAGGTATCGAACGCCACTCCCTCGTTCGTGACGTTGTAGTAGCGATTGACGGTCTTCGTCGCGTCGAGGTTCGAGGTCGCGAGATTCGGGTGGTCGCCGGCCGTGGTCAACGCCGAGATGTTCCCCCCCACGCTCACGTTTCCGAACGCCAGGCTCACCGGCGTGTCGGCGGTCTCGGTGCCGATCTCGAACGCGGCGGTCCCGGGACCGGTCGCAAGTCCCTTCTTCAGCCGCCCGACCACGCGCCCGGTCGTTCGGGTCAACGGGCTTCCCGCGGCCAATGCCAGCGTGTTCGTTCCGGTGTTGATGTTCCCGCTGCCCAGGTCGACCGCTCCCCCGGAGCCGATCGTGTAGGTCAGGCCGCTGCCCCCCAACTGCACGCCCGCGGGGTTGGCGAGTTGAAGCGTCGACCCGGTGAACATGGTCGTGGTCGCCGCCACGCTGAAGGTCTGGCGCGAGGCGCCGGCGAAAACGAGCTTGTTGGTCCCGGTCCCGTTCAGGATCGGCTGGGTGGCCGCGGTGCTCGTGGAGGTGAGATTGCCGAGCAGGCTCACCTGACCCGGCCGGCCGCTCGTCCCGCCGAAGCCGCCGCCCGTCGCCGTGACGGTGCGAGGCGCGATCGAAACGTTGCCGGTGACGGTGACGTTCGTGGTTCCGGTCTCGCTGAGCCTCAGGGTGCCGCCGTTGTTCGCGGTGCCCGCGGTCCCGCCGAACGTGAGGTTGCGGAAGCTGATGTTGGAGGTCCCGACGGCGTTGAGGTCGACGGACAGAGTCGAGGTGTTGAAATTCATCAGCAGGTCACCGAACGCGGTTCCGTTCGCGGCCTGGATGTTCGAGGAAAACGCGCCCGACTCGTAGGAAATCGAGCCCGCCCCGGTGGACTGGTAGGTTCCCAGGACGATGACGTTCGCGATCTGCCCTGTCGTGAGGCTGAGCCGGAAGCCCGCGTCGGCGAACGTGGTCCCGGCGCCCACGTAAAGCGCGCCGTAGGCGAGGTTCGCTCCCGAGGTCGCGGAGATGGTCTTATTCGCGCTGAGCGTCTTGGTCCCGCTCCCCGCGGTGCGGATCATCGCCGCGGCCGGGTGGTTGCCGGCGTTGATCGTCTGATCCGCGGCCGCATTGTACTCGACGATCGCGCCGTCGTTGTAGGCGTTGACCCCCGTCGTGGTCACCGTGGCGGCCAGTCCGCTCGCGCTGGTCGTCGCCGTGCCCAGGATCCCGAGCAGCGCGACCGTGACCTTGCCCGCCCCCCCGACCGTGAACGAGCCGCAGTCGAGCCGACCGGAGATGGAAAGGACCTTGTTCGTCGCCAGCGACAAGTTGCCGTTGAGCGCGTAGGCGGCGCTCGTGGCCACGGTGATCGCCATGGGAAGTGTGCTCGTGGGGACGGCGCCGAGCGACGCGCCAGAGATCGCGGCGAGCGCTAGCGAGGGCTTCGGAGCCGGGTTCTTGACGAGCGTCATGTCGTCGAGGTTGATGACGAGCCGCTTGGCAGGGTCCGCCGTGCGTAGCCTCTGCTCGACGTCTCCCTTCCGCTTCTCGTAGGTGTTCTCGAGCGCGAGCAGCGGCTTGCCGTCCCGCTCCTCCGCGAGGTGCTGCGCCAGCATCGGGTCGGTCCGGAAGTCCACCTCTTCTACCGGCGCGTCCACCTGGGCGGAGGCTTCGACCGTCCCGGCCACCAGGGCGGGGGCCCCGGTAGGGACCCCGCTCAGCGTCTTTCCGACCCCGGAGAGCTGGACGGTCAGATTTCCGATCGCGCTCCCCCCGGCCAGACCCGAGTAGTACAGGTTGCCCCACACCGTGAGCTGGGTCGGGGTCGCGCCGCTCAGATCCATCTGGGCGGTGCTCTCTACCGTGAGGTCGTTGTTGACGGTGTGCTGGAGGAAGCTCTGGAGCTGCTTCGGCTGGCCGGTCCCGCCGTTTCGAAGGATGAGGTTGTAATACGTCACGGCACCGCCTATGAACTGCGTCTGTGTGCCGGAGAAAATCGTCGTACTCGTGCCGGAGAAGAAGTTGCCGGAGGTGCGCCAGAAGCTGCCCTTGATTTCCAGCACGCCCGTCTCGACCGAGACGGTACCGCCCTCGATCGCGAGCGTAGAGTCCGAGGTCACGGCGCCCGACGACACGTGGAGTGTGCCGCCGGGAACCCACAGGAAGTCGCTGGCCCTGTACGTCCCCGCCCCTACGTCGAGCGTGCCGCCGAGCAGGGAGCTGAAGTGGCCCACCACGAATGCCCCCCCCGCGAGTCGCACCACGCCGCCGCTCTGCGTGAAGTCCTGCTTCACCCGGAGCGTTCCGGAGTCCAGTTGGAGCGTCGTACTGCCGTTCACGGTGAGCGACCTCACGGTGAAATCGCCGGCCAGGTGCAGCGTGCTCGGGGAGGTCAGCGAGAGCGTGACGTCGCGCGTGGAGTCGGGTACGCCGTCGGGATTCCAGTTCGCGCCATCACCCCAGTTCGGGGTGCCCGCGCCGCCGTCCCAGGACGAGGCAAGCGCACCGGCGCTCGCGACCACGAAGTAGTCGGATCCAGGGACGAGGTCCGCGGTGGAGGTGACGGTTCCGGACGACTGGGTGCCGGTCGGGGTCCCCCCCAAGTCGGCGTAGCCGCCGTTCGCCGCGCTCGACTGGGCGACGTGCACGCTGCCGAGGTCGCCGACGAGGTCGTCGGTCCCGAAGTCGAGCCGCACCCGGGCTGACGTGTTGAGGCCCGCGCTGTTGCCGAGCCTCCAGTAGCGCGTGGTCGCGAGGGACTGGAGCGGAGCCGTGGGTGTACCCCCCGTGGGACCGGCGAGGACCTCCGCGGTGAGCACCTGCGAGAGGCCGCCGGTGAGCACGCCGCTCAATGTGACCGACCGGAACGCGCCGTCGCGCCCCACCGCGAACGCCCGGCTAGCGGGCGTCGGATCGAGCGTCCGGACCGCGATCGCGAGGGGACCGTCCACGTAGCTCTGCGCGGAGCCCGCCGGTATCACGCTCGAGGTGTCGCCGAGCTGGACCAAGTTCGATGCAGTGGTGTGGAGCAGCCCCGTCGCGAGCGTGAGCCCTCGCGTCAACGTCACCGGACCGCCGGCGATCGAGACCACGCCTCCCGGATCGTCGAGCGTCAGGTCCCGCAGCTGCCGGGTCGCCGGAATCTCGAATCCGGTGGTCCGTGGCGTCGCCTGCTGCAGGTAGAAGACCGCGACACCGCCGGTGCCGGGATTGAAGACCGGTGCCGCATCGTACGACCCGGCCGTGCCGGTGACTCCGACCGCCCCCACCTGGGTGACGGCGGAAAGCGTGTCCGCGTTGCCGTTCCCGAGCGTGAGCTTCTGGCTGTTGCCGAGCACGCCGCGGATCAGGTTGACCCGCCGGGTCACGACGTTCGCGGCCACCGCGGGATCGATCGAGAATCCACTCGGGTTGTCCACGCTGAGGCTCGCCACCGGCGCCGGGATGGTCCCCGAGCCGGAGTAGCTCTGCGGTGTCCCGCCGCCGAGGAAGTAGAGCTCGCTGTTCGTGGGCGCGGCGGTGAGCGTCCCGTTGTTCACCAGGTTCCCCGAGGATTGGGTGAACCGGGCGCCGTTCAGGTCGAGCGTGGCCCCCGCCGCGATCTGCGTGGAGCCCACCACCGTCGTGGCCCCGAAGAGCCGGGCGGTGTGGCCTCCCGAGAGGTTCGTGACCGCGAGCGGCGGCGTGGTCCCGCTGATGAAGAACGTGCTCGCGACGCCGGTGCTGTCGCTCCCGATCTGGAGCATGCCGCCGGTGATGTTCTGTGCGGCCGCACCGTTGCGGTAGTCGCGCGGGCCCGAGCCGGCGGTGGATGCGCGCTGGAGCACGATGGTCCCGCCCGAAATCGTCGTCGAGGAGGTCCCGGTCCCGAGATCGAAGCTCGCCTGCGAGGTGGAGTTGTGACCCACGGTGTTGACCGTGATCGTGCCCGCGGACTGGACGTACGTGATGGCGTTGGTCGCCGAGCTCGCCGCCATGCGGCCCGCGACTCTCACCTGACCGCCTTCCACGGTGACCTCGGAGCCATTGGCGAGCTGGAGGGAGTTGTTGCTGAAGACGCCGACCTGGAAGAGGCCGGCCGAGATGCGAAGCCCGCGCACGGTGGCCGAGCCGGGCTTGGGCAGGACGACGAAGCTGGGATTGTCGAGCCAGAACGTCGTGCCCGCGGCCAGCGTGTAAGTGGCCGTGGTGAACACCGGGCTCGTCATCGCGAACGACCCGGCCAGATGGAACGTTCCACTCGTCAGGGTGAGGAACCCGAGCGTGTCGGCCGTCTGCCCGCGCACGCTGAAGCTCGTCGAGTTGAGCGTCAGCGCCGATCCCCCGGTCTTGTTGACCGTGATCGCGCGGACGTCCGTGAGCGGCCCGCTACCCGACAGCGAGGCGTTCGCGCCGCCGGTGAAGCTGAGGCTCGCGCCGGCGAGATCGCCGCTGGTGCTCAGATCGATCGTGCCCTGATTGAGCAGATCACCGCCCAGGGAGAGCGTGTGGCCGGTCTGGGTCCCGGTCGAGGCGCTCGCGAGAAGCGCGCCCGGCGAGACGATGACGCTCCCCACCACGTTCAACGTGCGCGCGGCGGTCGCCTCGAACTGGAGCACCCCCGAGGCGCCCTGGCCGACCCTCAGCGAGTAGCAGGTGGCCGGGGCGTCGACCGTGACGGTGTGCCCATCGGCGATGGTGACGCTGTCCGAGGCGGTGGGCACGATGCCACCCGGCCAGGGCGCTCCGGGAACCGTGGAGCTCCAGTTGCCGCTGCCGGCGCTCGCGATCGAGCCGGTCGGGGAGGTGCTCTGGCTGCCGGTCAGGGCCGCGCTCACGGCTCCCTCGGTGACGGCGCGCACGAGCCAGGAGTAGGTCGTGGACGGGGTGAGACCGGTCTGGAGCAGCGAAGTCGTATTCGCGGCCGTCTGGGTGACGAAGTCGTAGTTGACTCCGTCCGTGGAGCGCCAGACCGCGTACCCGACCTCGTTGGTCGCCTGATCCGTCCAGCCGAGCGTCATGGTCTGGGCACCCACCTGCGAGATCACGAGGTTCGTGGGCGCCGCGGGAACCTGCGGCGTGAACGTGTACCGGGTGCCGCTCGCGATGGGTGTGACGTTCGCGTTGTTCGCGGTGCCGTAGTCGACGCTCGGGTAGAACGCGGTCACGCTCGCAAAGGCACCCGTCGTGCTCCCGATACCGATCGACGCCCCACCCTGGGTCGTGTTCGTGTTGACGCCGCCGCCGTAGACGAACTCGACGATGCCCGTGGTCTCGTGGATCCAGCATTGGAACGTCGCGGCCCCCGGGTTCCCCGCCCCCAGCCGCGGGACCTGCATGTTGAGCCATTCGACCACGAGCTTCCGGTCGGGGGCCGCGCCCACGACCTTGTAGTGGACCTTGCCATTGCTCCCGATCCACAAGTCGTCCCAGTAGGGGGCGATCTGCGGAGCGGTGAGGATCGAGCCGAGGCTGTTGCTCGGCGTGACCGCGGTCGCAGCCGTCCCGGGCTTCAGGAGTCCGTTCGAGTTGACCGAGAAGCTCGTGTAGCGGACGCCCGCGAACCAGAACTCGAACCCCACCGGCAGCACGCTCGAGGCTGCGTCGTCGAGGTCAGGACCTAGCAACTGGGTCGTCCCGCTCGACATGTCCTCGAGCGCCGCCCCGGGGGCGTAAGTGAACGGGTAAGTCGTCGCGTCCACGGTCTGCGCGGCTACCGGCACGGCGCCCAGGCCGAGGAGGAGCACCGCGAGAAGCCATGGCGAACGCCCGGCCGAGCGGGCGGGCCACCGGGGGCGAGAGGGTGCGGCGCGAATGGCGGTCAGGTCAGCCTCGGGGAGCCCCAGCCGCGTCGGGGGGTGCGCGATTCGGGCTTGGCGCTCGGGTTCGGCCGGATCTCCCGGGGGAACCGGATCCATTCCCCCGGCGGTTCGGACAGGTCGCCATGGGGCTCCCACGGCGCGTGAAGAGGTTCGTCACGGACACATTGAGCGGAGGGCGAACTGCATCGCCCTCCGCCCAAGGCCTTCAACTTTCGGTCCCGGTCAGACCGGGGTACCGCCGACTAGTGATAGAAGGACTTCAACCCACCCCAGCTCGAGCGCCTGGCGTTCGAGGGCGCGTTCGGCGAAGCCTGGGGCTTGGTCTGCTGCACCGGGCACGCGCACTGATCGCTGTTGTACGTCTCGAGCACCGAGGCGAGCGCGACCATGTTCTGGCCGAGCGGCGTGCTGGTGCCGACGCAGGCGGATTCGAATCCGGTGAGGATCGAGTTCGACTGGGTGATCGCCGCGTCCGCGAAGTTGCACGAGATCGCACCACTGGCCACGTTGAACATGGCCGCGATCAGCTGGTGCTCGAGGATGATTACGGCGTTCGCGCCACCATTCGAGCTTCCGGCCTTCGCACAGGCTCCCGGATTGGTCTGCAGGATCGAGCAGAGGTCGGACTGGCTCAACGTGGAGCCTCCGATCGTGAGCGTGCTGACCGGCCAGAGGTTGTCCTTGCCCGGCGGGTTGCAGCCCGCGGGCCCGTGCGTCTTCCAGAAGCCCCAGGTCAGCGTGCAGTTACCCTCCGGGCAGGGCGCGGTGTTGCAGAACTGTGCAGCCGAAAGATCGCTCTTGTTGCACACGCCCGGATCCTCGTGGGCAAAGACCTGGAAGACATAGCAGGTGGCGCAGGCGAGATCGGCCGTGTTGCCGCTGGATCCGCAGCCCTCGGCCGCCGCGGTGACGAGCGTGTTGCCGTTGATGACGATCGTCTTGCACCGGCCCGAAGCCAGATTCCACGTCGAGCCGCTCTGCTGGCAATTGCCGGAGAGCGAGATCGCGAAGCCACCGCCCGACGGGTCAGGGATCGTGTTGCCGTTGGCGGCGTACTGCGCGCAGGTGGACCAGTGGATGCTGATCCCACCCGGGGCGCCCGACGCGCCCGCGCAAATCTGGAGCGTGATGCTCGACGGAGTCGAGCCGATGCAGGTGACGGTCGGCACGTCCAGCTTGCATTTCGGAGTCGGGCCGGCCACTGCGGTCGCAGCGCTGAGGAGTGTGATTCCAAGGAGAACCGTACAAGCGAACAGGAAATTTTTTCTGTAGAGAGCGGCCATGGTGACTCCTCCATCTTCGATTGTAAGCAGACGGCCCCCGGGGGGAGGGATGGAAGGAAGCAAGCGAAAGTGTGCGCATCTCTATCCGTGCATTCGATGCAGTCAGGCCCGTTTCATAGGGGGGGCGGCCACGGGAGACTGGCGGCTTCTCATCGAAGTGTGAAGGAGGATAACGCGCTGGGCGCCGGGGTCAACCGGAATTTACGGGCGGCTCACTCGAGCCTGAATCCGGCCGTGGGTCGTGCCCCTGCGTCACGGTCGGTCAGTAGGCATGCCCGGCTGCGCTGTGGACTCGGTGGGCCGGCTCGAGCGGGCTTCGGTGTGTCGACATGGACCGACGTCGGCCCGGCAGAATTCCCATGGTTCCAGCCTCTGGCACGGGTGATAATCGTCGCGCGTGACTGATCTGGTGAGCATTCGGTACTCGGAGGGGACATGACGGCATCCTGCCCGGCAGCTTTGGTAAAGGCCCCGATCTTCGCCACCTGTCTTCTCCTGGCGTCCGCCGCCTGGGACGTTCGGCCTTGCCGGGCGTACCCGCCGTTCACGCTCGAAGTCGTCGACGCCTCCGGGGATGTCGGCCGCTACACCTCGATCAAGGTGGACGCGAGCGAGAACCCGCACATCAGTTACTACGACGAGGCCAACGGCAATCTCAAATACGCCCACAAGTCGGCCGGAATCTGGCTGATCGAGACTGTGGACCCGTCCCCGAACGATGTCGGGCTCTACACATCGCTGGCGCTCGACAAGTCCGGGAATCCGCACATCAGCTACTACGACACCACGAACGGAAGGCTCCTCTACGCCCACAAGACGGGCGGCGTCTGGAGCCTTGAAACCGTGGACGACCCCGCAGACAACGTCGGACTCGGCAGTTCGATCGCGCTCAACAGCCAGGGCGGGCCCCGCATCAGCTACGTGGACGCCACGACGCGCGAGGTCAAGTTCGCGAGCAAGTCGGGGGCGACGTGGTCGGTGGAAACCGTGGCGAGCGGCGTGGTCGCAGGCGACTACACGTCACTCCAGCTGGACTACCTCGGGAACCCGCACGTCGCCTACTACGACGGGAGCACCAAGGACCTGCGCTACGCGAGCAAGTCGGGCGCGGTCTGGACCCAGGAGGTTGCGGACGGCTCGGCCGACGATACGGGCTTCTTCCTCTCCCTCGCGCTGGATCCGCACGACCTTCCCCACATTGCTTATTTCGATGCCTCGAACGGACAACTCAAGTACGCGGACCGGAACAGCGGCACGTGGAACCCGATGGTCGTGGACAACACGGACCCGAACATCGGCAGGTTCCCGGCCATCGCGATCGATGCGGCGGGCGATCCGCGCGTCTGCTACTACGACGCGTTCTATGGCGATCTCACCTACGCCCGCGCAACCGGGGGAACCTGGGAGATCCTGTTCGTGGACATCGACCTAACCGACGCGGGGTACTATTCGTCGCTCGCGGTGGACGCAAGCGGCCGGCCGCACATGAGCTACTACGTGCTGGGCGGGCCACTGAGTTATGCCGTCGGCCCGCCGGACGCCACGACCGGGGTCGGGCCGGGGCCGAGGGCACCGTCCGGGCCGCTGAGCGTCGAGCCCAATCCGTCTACCCGCGGCACCCGGATCCGGGTCGGGTCGGCGTCCGGCGCGGGCGCGGTGCGCGTCGAGATCTTCGACGTGCGTGGCCGGCTCGTGCGGAGCCTGCCCCTCGACGCCGCGGGCGCGGTGACGTGGGACGGACGCGACCAGAGCGGGGCCGCCGTCCAGCCGGGTGTGCACCTGGTTCGCTCGATGCGCGCCGACGGCAGTGCCAGCGCCGTCAGGCGGCTCGTGATCGTGCGCTAGAACCCACTTCCTCGAACGCTGGCCAGCGTAGGGCGCGCTTCGACGGACGGGAAGTCGTCCATCGAGCTTGCCATGCGGCCGGTGCGGTGCGCGTTCGGCTGCCCCCGGCGCACCGCGCGGGGCAGGCCCGAGACGTCGGTGAAATCATGCCCATCGTGCCTGCTCCGTCGGGCAGCGCCGGAGCCTCGACGGTTCCGAAGCCAAGGTGTCCCGACGGCGTGCATCGGTGTCACGCTCCTTGTGCCCGACCTCCGCATGCAGGTTCCCGCCGGGTGGCGTATCTTCCCCGCGCCGTGAGAATACCCCGCCCACTCGCCGCCGCTCGCCCGGCGCTCCCCCTCGCTCTTCTCGGAGCCTTGTGCATGTCCGGACCCGTGCCCGTCTCCGCCGCCACCCCCAAGCCGCCCGTCGCCGAGAAGCGCCCGCACGAGGTCACGCTCCACGGCGAGCGGCTCACCGACGACTACGCGTGGCTGCGCGACAAGCAGGATCCCAAGGTCATCGCCTATCTCGAAGCCGAGAACGCGTACACGGACTCGTTGACGCACGACCAGCAGCCGCTGCGTGACCACCTCTACGCCGAGATGCTCGCGCGCATCCAGCAGACGGACCTCAGCGTGCCGTACCGGAAGGGGAGCTGGCTCTATTACACGCGCACCGAGGAGGGGAAGCAGTACCCGATCTACTGCCGCAAGCCGGTTGGCGCGGACGCGGCCGAGCAGGTGCTGCTGGACCTGAATGTGCTCGCCGAGGGCCACACGTTCATGGCCGTCGGCGACTTCGAGGTGAGCCCGGACGAGCGGCTGCTCGCCTACACGCTCGACGACAACGGCTACCGGCAGTACCGGCTGCACGTGAAGGACCTGGCCACCGGCGACACGCTCGCGGTGACGGACGAGCGCGTGACGAGCCTGGCGTGGACCGCCCAGAGCAACGCGCTCTTCTACACGCAGGAGGACAAGGTCTCCAAGCGGAGTTACCGCCTCATCGTGCGCGAGCTCTCGCAGGCGAACCCGATCACGCAGGACGAGGAGCGCGACGAGCGCTTCGAGGTGTCGGTCGAGCTCACCCGCAGCGGCGAGTGGCTCGTCTACACGATCCGGAGCCACACGACGTCGGAGGTGCGCGTGCTCCGCGCCGATCAGGTCACGGGCCAGTGGGTCACGGTTGCGCCGCGCGTCCAAGACCGCGAGTACTACGTGGACCACCGTCGCGGCGACTTCTGGATCCGGGTGAACGACACGGGGCGCAATTTCCGGCTTGTCACCGCCCCTACGGCGACCCCCGATCCCGCCCACTGGACCGAGGTCGTGCCGCATCGCGACGACGTGATGCTCACGAACGTCGAGTGCTTCGCGCACCACGTCGTGCTCACCGAGCGCGAGCACGCGTTGCCGCAGATCACCGTGCTCGAGCCGGAGAAGCGCCGCTCGCGTCGCGTGAGCTTCCCGGAGGTGGCCTACACGGTCGGCCCCGCGACCAACGCCGAGTACGACCCCCGGGCGTTCCGCTACGCCTACCAGTCGTTCATCGTGCCGCCGAGCGTCTACGACCTGGACCTCGCGACGCTCGAGTCGAAGCTCCTGAAGCGCACGGCCGTGCTCGGGGGCTGGGACGCGACGCACTACGCCATGGAGCGCACCTCGGCGACGGCATCCGACGGCACGAAGATCCCGCTCACGCTCCTCTACCGGAAGGGCTTTCAGCGGAACGGCGCCGCGCCGTGCCTCCTCTACGCGTACGGCTCGTACGGGCTCCCCTCGAACGTCACGTTCAGCTCGGCCCGGTTCAGCCTCGTGGACCGCGGCGTGGTCTACGCGCTCGCGCACGTCCGCGGCGGCGGCGACCTGGGCAAGAAGTGGCACGACGCCGGCCGCATGCGCAACAAGATGAACACGTTCACCGACTTCATCGCGTGCGCCGAGTTCCTCGAGCGCGAGCGCTACTGCTCGCCGCGCCGGCTGGTGATCCAGGGCGGCAGCGCCGGCGGGCTCCTGGTGGGCGCGGTCACGAACCTGCGCCCCGATCTATTCACCGGCGTGCTGGCGCAGGTGCCGTTCGTGGACATCTTGAACACGATGCTCGACGAGTCGCTGCCGCTCACCGTGGGCGAGTTCGAGGAGTGGGGGAATCCCAAGCTCGAAGCCGACTGGGCGGTGATGCGGCGCTACTCGCCGTACGACAACCTCGCCCCCCGCGCCTACCCGGCGATGCTCGTCAAGACGAGCCTGAACGACAGCCAGGTGGGCTACTGGGAACCGGCCAAGTACGTCGCCCGGCTGCGCGCCGTCGACACGGGTGGCCAGCCGGTGCTGTTCAAGTGCAACATGGGTGCCGGCCACGGCGGTGCGAGCGGGCGGTACGACGCGCTGCACGATGTGGCGTTCGACTACGCGTGGATCCTCGGCACGCTTGGCGTGGCGGACGCCAGGCCGACGCCATGACGGCCCCGGAGAACTCATGACCCTGACCGAAATCGAGATCTTCGACGACAGCCTGTCGCGCTGCTATGCGAACCCGAGATTCCTCGAGCGCTTCTACGACATCTTCCTCGAATCCTCGCCCGAGGCGCGGGCGAAGTTCGCGGGTGCCGACCTCACGCGGCAGCGCCGCATGCTCAAGGCCTCGCTCGTCCTCATGATGCTGGGCGCGGGCGGGAGCAGCGAAGGGCTCGTGCACATGGAGCGCATCGGCAGGCTGCACGGCAAGGCCGGCCATGCGATCCCGGCCCACCTGTACGACGTGTGGCTCGACTGCCTGCTCCAGGCGGTGCGCGAGTTCGACCCGCAGTGCGACGACGCCCTGCTCCAGGTCTGGCGGAACGTGCTCGCACCGGGCATCGCGTTCATGAAGTCGCGCTACGACTCGCCATTCCCGGAGCATTGAGCGATCCCGCCTCCAGCGTTCGCGGTGCGGCGCGCGGCGCGTCTCGCGGCGGAATCGTGATGCCTCGCGGAGCCGGGGGTCGAACCGCCGCTCAGCTCCGCTTCGCCGCCGCGCGCGGCTTGAGCTTCGCGAGCCCCGCCACGTCGAGCACGCCTTTGGCGCCCCAGCCGCGCGTGCCGGCCGGGATCTCGGGGCGGAACTTCTCGTAGAGCGCGTACGCGCTCTCCGCCAGCTCGGCGGGGGTGAATCGCGCCGCGAGCGCCGTCATCGCCGAGCGCACCTCGGCGAGCGAGTCGCCGAACTTGCCCGCGAGATAGCGCTCGACCGCTTCCGCCGACTCGGGCTTGCCGTCCTTCGCCGCGCGCAGTCCCCGGGGCGTCCGCACGACGGGAACCGCCCGCCCGAGCAGCTCGACCGACTGCGGCCCGGCCGCGGCGCGCCTGCGCCCCTTCTCGCCGGGGGGCGTGGCCTCGCGCAGGCCCAGGTGCACGGCCTTCGCCTGCGCGTTCATCCCCGCCACGGCGCGGCCGAGCGTGAGCGCCTCGTCCCGCGAGTGGCCGAGCCGCTCGGCCACGACCGCCGCCCACAGCGTGAGCACCGGGGCGCGGTTGATGCTGATCGTGGCTGGCATAGGAATGCTCGCTCGGTCGCTCGTTAGATCGCTCGCTCAGTCGCTCGTTAGATCGCTCGCTCGGTCGCTCGCTAGATAAGATAGATCGCGCGCGCGGCTCGGCGGTCCACCCGCCCGGCGCCGCGGGACGCATCCCGTGGCGCCGGGGGCCGGCCCTACGGCCGATGCACCTTCGGGGCCTTGCTCTCGATCGCGCCGCCGGCCAGCAGTTTCTGCGCCTGCGGGAAGAGCTCCAGCGTCTGGGCGAGCTGCGTGTCCTCCTCGATCGCGATCTTGTAGCGCTCGAGCCCACCCAGCGTCTCCTGCGCGATCTCGGCGCGCAGCTGATGGATCGCGAACGGCTTCTCCGCGGTCCACGTGGAGTCGTTCATCTTGATGCCCTTGGCGGTAATGGCGTCCCGCAGCCCCTTCCAGTCCGCGTCGGACAGCTTGAACTTGTCGCGCGCCAGCATGTCGGACTTCCACTGCACGTCCTTGTGCGCCGTCACCATGTGGTTCGCGTAGTCGAAGAACGCGCGCTTCGTGATCATGTCGATCTCCGGGCGCGTCAGGTTGGGCGAATCGTGCACGACCACGTCGGGGTAGATGCCGCCGCCGCCGTACACGGTGCGACCGTTCGCGGTCTTGAACTTGGGCCGGGTGGCGAGCGCGGAGTCGGTGGGAACCTCCTCCTTGAACGCGTCGGCCTGGTAGTCGGCCTGGTCCTCGAACTTCGTGTAGTCGCGCTGGATGCCGCGCCCGCTCGGCGTGTAGTAGCGCGCCACCGTGAGCAGCAGCTTGCCCTCGGAGAGGTTCACCTGGTTCTGCACGAGGCCCTTGCCGAACGTGTTGATCCCGGCCACGAGGCCGCGGTCCAGGTCCTGGATCGCGCCCGAGACGATCTCCGACGCCGAGGCGCTGCCGTGGTCCACGAGCACGATGAGCGCGCCGTCGGTCCACTTCCCCTTGCGGTCGGTCGTGTAGTAGTCGGCGTTCGACGACTGGATGCGGCCGCGCGTGTAAACGAGCTTCTTGTCCTCGGGGACGAGCTGGTCGAGCACGTCCACCGCCTGGTTCAGGAGCCCGCCCGAGTTGGAGCGCAGGTCGATGAGCAGGTTCTTCATGCCCTGCGCGCGCAGCGAGGCGATGGCCTTCTCGAGCTCCTCGCCCGTGGTCTGCGCGAAGCGGATGATGCGCACGTAGCCGATGCCCGGACGGATCATGTACGAGTACGGCACGGACTCGATCGGAATCTTGGCGCGCTCGATGCTGAAGTGGAGCAGCGACGACTCCTCGGGCCGCTCGATCGCCACCTCGACCGTGGTCCCGGTCGGGCCCTTGAGGAGCTTGAACACGTCGTCGTTCACGAGCCCCTTCTTGAGCGGCTTGCCGTCCACCTCGACGATCCGGTCGCCGGCCCGGATGCCCAGGCGGTACGCGGGCGTGCCCTCGATGGGAGACAGCACGACGATCTTGTTGTCCACGATATCGAACTGGACGCCGATCCCCGAGTACTCCGCGCGGAAGTTCTCGTCCATGGCCGCCGCCCGCTGCTTGGGCAGGAACACCGTGTGCGGGTCGAGGGTCTTCAACATGCCGTCGATGGCGCCCTTGATGAGCTTCTCGTTGTCGGGCTGCTCGACGTAGTTGTTCTGGACCGTGAACAGCACCTGCGAGAACAGGTCGAGCTGGCTGCGCAGGTCGTCCGTAGCGGAAAGCGCGCGCGCGAAGCCGAAGCCGAGCAGCAGCGACAACGCCATGGCGATGCCGAACGGGCCGAGGGACGAACGACGTGGCTTGTGCATGTGGGTTCTACCCCCGGGTGAAGGATGCCGGCCGCGCCGGCAGGCGGGACCGCAAGGATGTCAGGCGCTCGGCGGCGGCTTCCAAGGTCTCGCGTTTCCGGGCGAAATGGAAGCGGAGCCGCTGGGAGCCGGCGACAGGATCGGAATAGAAGCTCGAGCCCGGGACGGCGGCGATGCCACCCTCCGTCACGAGCCAATGGGCGAACGCGACGTCGTCGGCGAATCCGAACTCCGAGATGTCGGTCATCACGTAGTAGGCGCCGCGCGGCTTGAACGCGCGAAAACCCGCCGCCTCCAGTATCGGCACCAGGAACTCGCGCCGTTCGCGGTAACTGGCCGCGAGCCGGGCGTAGTACTCGTCCGGCAGCCCGAGCGCCACGGCCGCGGCCTCCTGGAGCGGCGCCGGCGCGCCCACCGTGAGGAAATCGTGCACCTTGCGGATGGCCCCGGTCAGATCCGGCGGCGCCAGGCACCAGCCGATCCGCCAGCCCGTGACGCTGTACGTCTTCGAGAGCCCCGAGATGGTGACCGTGCGCTCGCGCATGCCCTCGAGCGTGGCGATCGAGACGTGCTCGGCCCCGTCGTAGAGGATGTGCTCGTAGATCTCGTCGGTGATGGCGAGCGCGTCCCACTTGCGGCACAGCCCGGCGATCGCCTCCAACTCGGCGCGGGAGAACACCTTGCCCGTCGGATTGTTGGGCGTGTTCACGACGATGGCGCGGGTACGGTTGCTGAACGCCGCCGCGAGCTCCGCGGGATCGAAGCTCCAGTCGGGCTCGCGCAACCGCACGAATCGCGGCACCGCGCCGGAGAGGATGGCGTCCGGCCCGTAGTTCTCGTAGAACGGCTCGAACACGATGACCTCGTCGCCCGGGTCCACGAGCGCCAGCATCGCCGCCGCCATGCACTCGGTGGAGCCGCAGCAGACCGCCACCTCGCGCTCGGGGTCGAACGCGAGCCCGCTGCTGCGCTGCACCCTGGCGACGAGCGCGTCGCGCAGGCGCTTGGCGCCCCAGGTGATCGCGTACTGGTTCACGTCGGCCATCACCGCCCGGGCGGCCTCGGCCTTGACCGCGTCCGGGGCCGGGAAGTCGGGAAAGCCCTGCGACAGGTTGACCGCGCCGTGGCGCGTCGCGAGGCGCGTCATCTCGCGAATGACGCTCTCGGTGAAGCGCAGGCTCTTCTGCGAGACGCGGTCGCGCATGCTCACCGGCCGAACTCGCGGTTGCTGCCGACCCACGCGTAGCTCTCGACCAGCTGGTGGTAGGCCCCGAGCGCCTGCTGGAACCCCTGCGGCGTCCGCGACGTGAGTACGAGCAGCATCACGAGCTCCCGCTCGGGCACGTAGGCCACGGCCTCGTGCGGCGGGCCGCCGTCGTCGGAGAAGTAGCGCACGTGGGCGGTCTTCCTCCCGGTGGTGGCGATTGTCCCGGCCTCGGTGACGGTGCCCTTCGGAGCGCGCTTCTTGAACGCCTTCTCGTCCTCGCTCATGAGCGTGGAGACGGTTCGAGTCCTGGCGCCGTAACCGTGGAGCGGGTTCACGTACATCACCGTGGGCGCCGTCGACCACTTCTGGCCCTTGGGATAGAACACGCAGCGGATCCGCGAGCCCATGCCCGAGGTGTCGTCGAGCACCCAGCCGGCGGGCGCCGAGACCATGAACAGGTGGTCGTCCCCCTCGATGACGAGCGCCTGTCTCGTCGAATCGGCCCGGGCACCCGCCGCGGGG
>DATDEX010000465.1:0-9155 GCA_036522895.1 Candidatus Eiseniibacteriota bacterium
CGGGCCCGGAAACCAGCCCTCGAGCACCGCCGCGCCGGGGTCCGCGCGGAGCGCCACCGCGACCGCCGCGCCCGAGAGGTCCGCGAGGAGTGCCGCGCCCGCCGCGAGCGTCCGCTCCGCGGAGTCGGTGGAGAAGAGCGCGAGGATCCGGCGCTCGTACGAGTCAGCGTCGATCGGGGAGTGCCGCCGGTTCTCCATCGGGATTCGAACCGGTCAGATCCGGTCGGTGGAGCTGCCACGCGCGGCGTAGGCGCGGGCCAGCCAGTCGGCGACGCGCTGCACCTTCGCGACCGCATCGTCATCGAACGCCGCGAGCTCGTGGCTGTCGATGTCGATCTGGGCGTGGATGACGTCGCCGGATCGGATCAGCACCACCAGCTCGGACTTGGTCTCGCTGCTGCAGGCGAGGTAGTTCGTGTGCCGGCTCACGTCCGGGATGTTCATGTTGCGCTTCTCGGCGACCGCCGATCCGCACACGCCCTTCCCGACGCCGATGAAGCAGTGCTCGGTCGGGGCGCCGATGAATGGTCCCAGGCGAAGCAGGTCGGCGCCGAAGAGCTCGTAGATGCCGGTCCAATGAAATCGAGCATCGAGCGCGTGGACACCGCGCACCGCCGCCTCGAGTACCTCGTCGAAGTCCGCACCGCGAGCCCGGAGGCCATCGAGCTCCGCGATCGTCTGGTCAATCGCCATTTGCTCCTCGGTTCGGAGTCCCGCTGCGCCCGCATCGAGGGGGAGGGGATCCGGATGCACCGGGAGCGTTATCGACCCGAGGGGGGGTGCGCTTGACCCGGACCGGTCGAGGGCGCCTGGCAAAGCTCGAGCAGCACGCCGCCGAGGCTCCGGGGGTGGAGGAACGCCACCTGCGTGCCGTGCGCGCCGGGCCTGGGGATCTCGTCGATCAGGCGGACGCCGGCGGCTTTCGCGTGGGCCAGCTGCCCCACCAGGTCCGGGACCTCGAGGCTCACGTGGTGGAGCCCGGGGCCGCGGGACTCGAGGAACTTCGCCACCGTGTGCCCGGCGGAGCGCGGCTCGAGCAGCTCCAGCGTCACGGGGCCCAGGTGGACGAACACGACGCGGAGCGCGCCATCGTCGAGCAGCTCCTCGTCGCCGCGCCTGGCCCCCAGCGCCGACACGAGCACCTCCACCAGCGGGTCGGCCTCGCGCACGGCGATGGCGAGGTGGGAGAGCGCGGCGACGCTCGCCGGCTCGCCGCCTCGAGGCACCCCCGCGCCCGCGGCCGGGCGGGGTCCGGCCGCGTCCCGGGGCGGCGGCTTCCCGCTCACAGCTTTTCCCCCGGGCGGTGGACGCCGAACACCGCCCGCAGCGTGTCGCAAACCTCGCCGAGCGTGGCACGCGCGGTGAGTGCCGCGAGGATCGGGGGCACGAGGTTGGCCGTGCCGCGCGCGCCGGCGTCGAGCGCGAGGAGCGCCGCGTCGCATGCCACGCGGTCGCGGGTCGCGCGCCATTCGGCCAGGAAGCCGGCGCGGCCGCGCTCGACCTCGGGATCGTGCTGGAAGGGCGGGGCGGGCACCGGCTCGTCGTCGCCGAACCGGTTGACGCCCACCACCACGCGCTCGCCGCTCTCCACGTCGCGCTGCCAGCGATACGCGGCCTCGTGGATCTGCTCCTGCACCCAGCCCTCGGCGATCGCCTCCAGCATGCCCCCGCGCGCGTCCACCTCGGCGAGCAGGGCGCGGGCCCGGCGCTCGAGCTCGGCAGTCATGGCCTCGACCCAGTAGGACCCGGCGAGCGGGTCCACCGTGTCGGCGGCGCCGCTCTCGTGCGCCAGCACCTGCTGGGTGCGAAGCGCGAGCAGCGCCGACTCGCGCGAGGGCAGGCCGAGCGCCTCGTCGAAGCTGTTCGTGTGGAGCGACTGCGTGCCCCCCAGCACCCCGGCGAGCCCCTGCAGCGTCACCCGCACCACGTTGTTGAGCGGCTGCTGCGCGGTGAGCATCGAGCCGGCGGTCTGGGTGTGGAAACGGAGCTTCCGCGCCTCGGGATCGCGGATGCCGAAGCGCTCGGTGAGGAGCTCGGCCCACAGCTTCCTCGCGGCCCGGAACTTGGCCACCTCCTCGAACAGATGGTTGTGCGCGTTCAGGAAGAACGACATCCGGCGCGCGATCGTCACGAGGTCGAGGCCGCGCTCGCGCGCCGCCTCGAGGTAGGCGAGCCCGTCCGCGAGCGTGAACGCCAGCTCCTGCACCGCGGTCGAGCCGGCCTCGCGCATGTGGTAGCCGGAGACCGAGATGCTGTTCCACTGCGGCACCTCGCGGGCGGTGAACTCGAATACGTCGGTGATGAGCCGCAGCGAGGCGCGCGGCGGGTAGATGTAGGTGCCGCGCGCGATGTATTCCTTCAAGACGTCGTTCTGCACCGTGCCGCCCAGGGTTCCGCGCGGCGTGCCGCGGGCGTCCGCGACCGCCACGTAGAACGCGAGCAGGAGCGGGGCCGTGGCGTTGATCGTCATGGAGGTCGTGACCCGGTCGAGCGGCAGCTCCGCGAGCAACTCCTCCATGTCGGCGAGGCACGAGATCGCCACGCCGACGCGCCCCACCTCGCCGCGCGCGAGCGGGTGATCGCTGTCGAAGCCCATCTGCGTCGGCAGGTCGAACGCCACGGACAACCCGGTCTGCCCCTGCGCCAGCAGGTACCGGAACCGCTCGTTCGTCTGCCGCGCCGACCCGAACCCCGCGTACTGCCGAATGGTCCAGAGCCGCGACCGGTACATCCCCGGATGGATCCCACGCGTATAAGGCGCCACCCCCGCCGCCGGCGTGCGCCGCGCCAAATCTCTCGGCAGGTCGGACGCGGAATAGGCCCCCGCGATCGGCAGATCGGATGGCGTGGTTCGAGGCCCGACCGCCGGCTGCGTGGCTCGTGCCGTACGAGCAGTCACCGTCCGAGTCTTCGGGGTCGCGCGCATATCAGCGGGACGGGCCGGCCGCGTCGCGGGATGAGCGCTCGCAACGCTGGGTTTCGGAGTTGCACGTTGGTCAGCGGGGGTGGCAGCCCGCGCCGCCGCCGAACGAGCGCTCGCAACGCTGGGTTTCGGAGTTGCACGTGCGTCAGCGGGGGCGGCAGGCCGCGCCGCAGTGCGCTTGGTTCTCGAAGCCGCACCGTCCTCAGCGGGGCGGGAAGGCCGCGCCGCAGACGGGCGAGAGCGTAGCGACGGGCCCCGTCGAGGATAGCGGCCTTCCCGCCCCGCGGTACCAGCAGGTGTGAGCACGCGCGATGAGGAACGCTTCAAGCGACACCTCCCGAAGCCGTACCGGGAGTAACAGCTGTCAATCGAATCAAGACCTGCCCCGCCGAAACCGCCGCCCGCTCCGCGACCAGCACCTCGGAAACCACCCCATCATGCGCCACCGCCAGCTCGTTCTGCATCTTCATCGCCTCGACCACCACGACCGCCTGCCCCGCCTTGACCGCGTCGCCCGCCTTGACGCGCAGCGCCACGACCACCCCCGGCATCGGCGCCGCCACCGTCTCGCCGCGGCTGGCCCGCCGTCCGCCGCCCACCGCCTGCAGCATTTTCTCGAGCGGGTGCCTCACCTCGACCGGGATCACCGCGCCGCGGAACCCGACCTCGAGCCCGTCCGCCGTCTGCGTCACGCGCACGACGTGCGAGCGGCCCTCGATCAGGAGCGAGTAGACCTCGCCGTCCGGCAGGCGCACGCAGTCGGCCTCGATGTGGCGGCGGTCGGCCTCGAGCACGACGCGTCCCCCCTCGGTGCGGAACGTCACCTCGGCCTCGTGGCCTTCGAGCGTCACCCACAGCTTCATCTGCGGCCCCGCTCGCGGCCGGCCCACTTCCAGGCCGTGCCGGTGCCGGCGGCGTCCTCGCGGTGGCCGACCTGGACGCGCAGGCGCTCGGCGCGCTCGTGGAGCGCCGCCGCGAGGAGCGCCGCGTTGACGGCCTCGGGTCCGGGCTCGAGCGCCTCGGGCCGCCAGTGCTCCTCGACGAAGCGCGTCGACAGGTTCCCGGCCGCGAACTCGGGGTGGAGCGCGAGCCACGCGTGAAACGCCAGGTTGTGGTGCGGGCCCTCGAGCACGAACTCGTCGAGCGCCCGCACGAGCCGCCGGCGCGCCTGCTCGCGGTCCGTACCCCACACGACCAGCTTGGCGAGCAGCGAGTCGTAGAACACCGGCACGTCGTAGCCCCGGTAGATGCCCGAGTCGTTCCGCACGCCCGGGCCCTGCGGGAAGCGCACGCGCTCGATCGTCCCCACACTCGGCATGAAGTTGTGCGCCGGGTCCTCGGCAATGATGCGCGCCTCCATCGACCAGCCGCGCGGCTCCGGGGGCGTGTCGCCGAACGACAGCTCGCTGCCCTCGGCGACGCGCAACTGCTCGGCGACCAGGTCGAGGCCGGTCACCATCTCGGTGACCGGGTGCTCCACCTGGAGCCGCGTGTTCACCTCGAGGAAGTAAAAGCGGCGCTGCTCATCCAGGATGAACTCCACCGTGCCCGCCGACAGATAGCCGACCTGCTTCGCGACGCGGCACGCGGCCTCGCCGAACGCCGCGCGCATCTTCGCGTCGAACGCCGGGCTCGGTGTCTCCTCGAGGAGCTTCTGGTGGCGCCGCTGCACCGAGCACTCGCGCTCGCCGAGGAACACGACGCGCCCGCTCGAGTCGGCCAGGATCTGCGCCTCGACGTGGCGCGGGCGCTCGATGAAGCGCTCCACGAACACGCGTTCGTCGCCGAAGGCGGCCCGGGCTTCGCCGCGCGTGAGCTCCCAGGCGGCCGCGAGCTCGCCGCCGCTCCGCACGACGCGCATTCCCTTGCCCCCGCCGCCAGCCGCCGCCTTGAGCATGATCGGGTAGCCGATCGTGCGGGCGGAGCGCTCGAGCTCGGCGAGCGAGCCAACCGGGCCCGGCGATCCCGGCACGACCGGCACGCCCGCCGCGACCGCCGCCGCACGGGCAGCGAGCTTGTCGCCCAGGGCCGCGATCGTCTCCGGCGAGGGGCCGATGAACACGATGCCGGCCGCGGCACAGGCGCGCGCGAACGCCTCGTTCTCGGCGAAGAACCCGTACCCCGGGTGGATCGCGTCCGCGCGCACGCGCTGCGCGGTCTCGATCACGCGCGCGAGGTTCAGGTAGCTCTCGCTCGACGGGCCGGGGCCCACGGCGTAGGCCTCGTCGGCCATGAGCACGTGGAGCGCGGTGCGGTCGGGCTCGCTGTAGATCGCGATGCTCGTGCGTCCGGTCTCGCGGAGCGTGCGGATGATGCGCACCGCGATCTCGCCGCGATTCGCGATCAGCACCCGCTGCAATCGCGGCATCAGCCCTCCAGCACCACGCACGCGACGCCGAGCCCGCCGTCGTGCGAGAGCGAGAGGTGCGACTCCGTGGCGCCCATGGCGCGGAAGCGTTCGAGCGCGGCTCCGCTCAGCCGCAGGATGGGAACCCGCCCGCCTGGCTGCAGGACCTCGATCTGGGTCCAGCCGATGCCGCCGGCGATGCCGGTGCCGAGCGCTTTGCTCGCCGCCTCCTTGGCCGCGAATCGGGCCGCCAGGTGCGGCAGCGGGTCCTTGAACCCGCGGCAGTACGCGAGCTCGCCGGGCGTGAACAGGCGGCGCTCCATCCGCTCCCCGAACCGCCGGAGCGACTCGGCGATGCGATCGACCTTGCAGACGTCGATACCGATGCCGCGAACAGGCACGAATCCCTCCTCGGAGGCCAGCGGTGGGATCTCGAAGAGAGCGACTCTAGGGACGCGCCGCGCGCCCGGTCAAGCTCTTGGCGCGCGTCGCACGGCGCGCCAGGCTCCGTGTGACAACTCCGCGCCGGGACGCGCGGAGTGACGCCTGGATCACAGTCCGACCTCGAGTCCCACCCGGACGCTTCGCGGCGGGCGCTGGAGCCGCGCGTCGCTCACCGGCACCCAGCCGCCCCGGCCGCCGTTCAAGCGCGAGTCCCAGTAGGCGCCGCCCCCCTTGCCGGTCAGGGTGCGATAGCCGGCGTAGTCGTCACGTGCCGCGTTGACGAGCGGATTGGGGTAGCCCGGTACGCTCACGAACGCCTGCCCGCGCGAATCGAACAGGTTGCGCACGTCGAGCAGCAGCCGCATGCCGTGCAACGGGGCGGGTTCGAGCCGGAGCGAGACGTCGGTGCGCTCGCTCGCCGGGAGCTGTCGCGAATTGACCGCGGTCAGGTTCGGGGACGTCCCGGGCGCGGAATTGCGGGCGGCGAGCGTATCGTTCGTGGGCGTCCAGCGCGCACCGCCGGCGATCTGGGTCACCCATGCGAGCGTGAACGCGTGCGGCTCGCGCCACACGGCGTCGAAGCCGAACATCGGACCGTGATCCCAGTCGAGCGGATGTTCGCCGATCGGGAGCGGCCGGAACCCGATCGGCTCGCCGTAGTACCAGCCGTCGGGGCTCGAGATGCTGCCGTAGGCGTCCATCTGCGTGTAGCGGAGCGAGAACTCGCCCGAGAGGAATCGCTCGAGCAGCGATTGCGTGCCGGCCGCGGGCGTGGCCCCGGGGCGCGCGCCCGCGAGCAACGCGACCTCGAAACCGGTGGCGTGGCCGTACTCGGAGTTCTGGTAGCGCGGCCGGAACGTTCCGGTGAAGTACGGGTCGTTGACGATCCCGATCTGCCCGAACAGGTCGCGGTGGAAGAGCGAGAGCTGGAGTGACCAGCGGGCGTCGAACAGGTGTTTGACGCCGACCTGGTAGGTCACGAGCTCGCTCGGCTCGAGCGTCGGATTGCCGAGCGGCCTCCGGCTGTAGACGAGCAGCCGGTCATCGGAGAGGTATTCGCGCCCCGGCGGCTGGTGAATCCGCGCGTAGCTGATCGACATGGCGTCGCGCACCGAGAGCGGGAACGCGAGCCCGAATCGCGGCGAGAGCGTGACGATCGCGCCGGGGCCGCGGACGAAGGTCCCCGGCCCCCCGGACCCGGACGTGAACGCCGTGCGTGCCCGCGCGTCACCGCCGGCGCTGAAGACCTGGAGCCGCATGCCGCCGTTCCACACCAGCCCTTCGTGCTCCCAGCGATGCTGCGCGTACGCCCAGCCGCCGGGGGCACGGGTGTGGAACGCGCGCACGGAATCCACGGAGATGCGCGTCGGCAGTGCGCTGTCGAGCTCGTAGAGCTGAACGTCGTCCCACAGAAGGCCGGCCCCGAAGCCGACGCGACTGTCGGCGGTCGGTACGAGCGAGCCGGAGACCGCGGCCTGCACGCGATCGCTCCGCGTGCGCTTGAAGTACGGCCAGTCGCCGCCGTAGGCGCGGAAGGGGTCCCGCGCCGGGTCGAAGCTCTCGCCGAAGCGCACTTTTTCGCTGGGCAGCAGATCGCGGACGTCGTGCGTGAGCCCGGGCGAGACCAGCTCGGTGCCGTGCAGCCAGCCGAGCGCCGCGTGCCACTGCGAGCGCGGCCGGAGCCGCGAGGCCTGGAGCACGCCCGCGAGCCGGCGCGTCTCCGACATCGGCTCGTGGTCGGCGGCCCGGTAGAACACGTTCAGGCTGTCGATCGTGGGCGGCCCGATCTGGCCGTCGGGCGGCGGCGTGATCGTGTGGATCAGCACGCTGTCGTCCCACGTGAACATCGGGTCGTAGGGCTGCGTCACGACGCGCGAGCCCGTCACCTCGAGCGAGAGCACCTGCGGGCTCGCGATGGAGGCGAGCTTCGCCCAGCCGAGGAGGTGGTTGTCGTTCCGCCAGCCGAAGCTGCGGCCCAGGATCTCCGACCTCCCGCGCGACGGCCGCTGCGGCAGGAACTGGTCGTCGAGCCGCACCTCGCCCGCGCTCACGAGCCCGAGCCCCGCGAGCGGCAGCGGCACGGAGCCGCGCGCCCCGAGCCAGTCGAACGCCGTGCCGTGCCGGCCGGTGCCGAGCCAGCGCACGGCGCCGCCCGCCTGCGGCGAGGGGTTCCACGTGTGCAGGTCGAGCACGCCCGCGAGCGAGCCCATGTACTCGGCGTCGAGGCCGCCCGCCAGGAGCTCGGCGCGCGCGACCGCCATGAGCGGCAACTCGGGGGCGCGGTCGCGCAGCGGCTCGTTGAGCGTGATCCCGTCGAGCGTCCACTGCGTTTCGCCCGCGCGGCCGCCGCGCACGTGCAGGTCCTCTCCCGCCGCGACCACGCCGGGCTGGAGCGCGAGCGCCTGCGTGAAGCTCGTGAGCGGCAGATCGCGCAACGCGTCGGCCGTCACGATGTGCACCGTGGCGCTCGAGCGCATGTCGTGGACGCGCCCGGCGGACACCTCGATGGCGGGGAAGTGCCGGACGACGCGGGTGGAATCGACGGGAGCGGACGCAGCGGAATCCACGGGGGCGACGGCGAGCAATGCGGCCAGGATCGGGAACAAGCGTGCGGTCCTCTCTCGAACGGCGCCCGGCGCCGGGCCCGAAGTCTCGACTCCGCGGAGGACCGGGGTCAAGCGGGTTCACGCGCTCGACCGCGGCGAGTTACCTTGAGCGCACGGGAACCTTGCGGCCGCTGCTTCGTCAAGACTCTCTGAAAGGAGTTTCCCCTGGCCGACGCCGGCGAGCGCGAACTGATCGCCGCCCTGCGCCGCAAGGACCTGGCCGCCCTGGAGCAATTGCTCGATCGCTTCGGGGAGCCCATGGCGACGCTGGCGCGGAGCATGTTGCGCGATCCGACCGAGGCGCAGGACGTGGTGGAGGAGGCCCTGGTGCGAGCGCACGAGGCTGGAGCCGGATTCCGCGGCGAGCGGGGCGTGCGCACCTGGGTGCTCCGGATCACCGCCAACCTGTGCCGGGACCGGCTCCGAAGGCGGCGATTCACGGCGGCGTCGCTCGACGGGCCCGGAACGATCGACGATCCTCGGCTCCGGTTCGATCCGGTGGAAGGCTGGGACGAAAGGCTGGACCAGCGGGTGGTGGCCGCACGGTTGGACGCCGCCATCGCGCGCCTGCCGACGGACCAGCGCGAGGCGGTCATCCTGCGGCACCGGCTGGGGCTCTCCTACGACGAGATGTGCGGCACGCTCGGGCTGCCGCTCGGAACGATCAAGTCACGACTCGCACGCGCGCTCGCCGCGCTGCGCAAGGACATGGAACCCGTCATGAAGGAGTGGGGCGCGTGAACGACAGGGGCGACGAAGCGAACGAGCCGCGCTGGCTCGAGCTCGCGGCCACGCTGCGCGCCGCGCCCGACCCGACCACGCTCGCGCGCGTGCG
>DATDEX010000466.1:0-3073 GCA_036522895.1 Candidatus Eiseniibacteriota bacterium
CTCTCCGGCTCGCGAACCTGGCGCACGGCGCGCTCGATCGCGTGCCCGACTACCTCGACACGATCCCCGCGCGCGAGCATCGCTACCGGCTCTTCTGCCTGCTGCCCGCGCTCTGGGCGCGCGCCTCGCTCCGTGTCGCGTTCGCGCGGCCCGACTTTCATTCGGCGCCGCACCGCCCGCGACTGTCGCGGGCGGCGGTACTCGGCGAGGGCCTGCTCGGCCTCCTGGTCCACGCCCACCACGGCGCGACGCGGCAGGCGCTCGGGAACTCGCGCGCGGGCTGACGCGAGGGGATGACGCCGGCGGGCCGCGCGCGGCTACCCCGTCGTCTCGGGCTCCGGCACGCTCGCCCGCTCCGCGGCTTCGCGCTCGGCGGCCTCGCGCGCGGCGATCTCGCGCAGCCGGACGCTCACCCAGCCCGCGCCCGCGAGCAGGAGGAGCGCGCACACGCTGGTCGCGACGGGCGCGCCCCAGCGCTGCGCCACGGCGCCCGCCAGCAACGCACCGAACGGCGACGTACCGACGAAGAACAGCGTGTAGAGGCTCATGACGCGGCCGCGGTAGCGGTCTTCAACCGTGAGCTGGATGAGCGTGTTCGTGCTCGACACGTAGAGAATGAGTCCGAAGCCGGCGAGTGCCGCGCACAGCACCATGCCGGGCAGCTAGCGGGCCCAGGCGAAGCCGGCGAGCCCGATGCCGCCCGCCGCGAGCCCGAGCAGGAGATGCCTGCGGAGCGCCCAGCGCTCACGCGTCACCGCCATGCGCAGCGCCGCCACCAGCGAACCCACGCCGAACGCCGAGAAGAGCCAGCCGTACGTGCGCGCGTCGGCGTGCAGCACGTCCCGGGCGTAGACCGGCAGCAGCACGTTGTACTGGAACCCGATGCCGGCGCAGATCGCGAGCAGCACGAGCAGCTGGCGAATGCTGCGCGAGGACCAGGCGTAGGCGAGCCCTTCGCGAAGCGTGGAGGCGGCCACCGGCGCGGCGGCCGGAGCGGGCGACGCGCCCGGCGGCGCGCCGCTCGCGCCCGCCGTCCGTCCCGCGCGCATCAGGCTCAGCCCCACGATCACCGCCACGAACGACAGCGCGTTCAGCCAGAAGCACCCGGCCTCGCCGATCGTGGCGACTAGCACGCCCGCGATGGCCGGCCCCAGGATACGGGCGGCATTGAACGCCGCCGAGTTGAGCGCGATGCCGTTCGAGAGGTCCTCCCTCCCCACCATCTCGATGATGAACGACTGGCGCGCGGGGAGGTCGAACGTGTTGACGATGCCGTAGACCACGGCGAGCGCCAGGACCATCCACGGCTTCACGACCCCGGCGCTCACCGCGATCGCGAGCGCCACCGCCTGCGCGAGCAGCAGCGACTGGGTCCAGAGGAGCAGCGTGCGCCGCGGCAGGCGGTCGGCGACCACGCCCGCCCAGAGCGCGAGCGGCAGGACCGGCGCGAACTGTGCGAACGACAGGAGCCCGAGCATGAACGCCGAGCTCGTGAGCCGGTGCATGAGCCAGCCCTGCGCCACGGCCTGCATCCAGGTGCCGATGAGCGAGATGAGCTGGCCACCGAAGAAGAGCCGGAAGTCGCGGTGCCGGAGCGCGCGGAAGCCGTCGGCGAGAGCGGACCGGGGGGCCTCGGGCGAGCGGGCGGGCATGGGTTCGCAACTTACCATGCGACGCGCGGGCGCCTGCGCCGCGGCCCGCGAGTTCCGGCCCGGCAGCACCTCGCCGTTGGCTGCACGCCGTCACGAAACCCGATAGCCTCCGCCCGCCATGGCCCTTCCGTTCTCGTTCCCCGCCGGCTTCCTGTGGGGCGCGGCCACCAGCGCGCACCAGGTGGAAGGCGGCAACACGCTGAACGACTGGTGGCGCTTCGAGCAGCGCCCCGGCGTCATTGCCGGCGGCCGCGGGAGCGGCGACGCCTGCCTCCACTGGGAGCGCTTCGACGACGACTTCGCGCTCGCGGCGGCCGACGGGCACAACGCACACCGGCTGTCGCTCGAGTGGAGTCGGCTCGAGCTGTCGCCGGGGCAGTTCGACCCCGGCGCGGTGGCGCACTACCACGCCGTGCTGGCGTCGCTCCGGCGGCACGCGCTCACGCCGATCGTGACGCTCCATCACTTCACGAACCCGCTCTGGATCGCCGACGCCGGCGGCTGGGAGTCGCGCGCCACGGTGGATCGGTTCGAATCGTTCGTGCGCTTCTGCGCGCGCGAATACGGCTCCGAGGTGGACTGGTGGTGCACGGTGAATGAGCCCGAGGTGTTCGCGTTCCGGGGCTGGAGCGAGGGGATCTGGCCGCCCGCCGTGCGTGACAACTCGCGCGCGCTGGCGGTGATCGCCCACCAACTCGAGGCGCACGGCCGCGCCTGGCACGTGCTGCACGCGGAGGACAAGGCCGACGCGGACGGCGACGGCTTTGCGGTGCGGGTCGGGTTCGCCAAGCACCGCGTCCGTCTCGAGCCGCTGCGCGCGTGGCATCCGCTGGACCGCCTGCAGGCCTACCTGGAGGACCGCGTCTTCAACGTGGCCGTGGAGCGGGCGGCGCTCGACGGCACGATCGACCTGTCGATCCCGGGGGCGCACGGCATCCGGCGTTCGCTGCCGGAGTTGAAGCACACGCTCGACTGGTACGGGCTCAACTGGTACACGCGCTGGATGGTGCGCTCGCTCTCGCCGGTGCCGCACGTCGTGCGCCCGGGCGCGCCGCGGAACGACCTGGGCTGGGAGATCTGGCCGGCGGGCCTCGAGGAGGCGCTGGTCACGGCCGGCCGGCTCGGGAAGCCGGTGCTCGTGACCGAGAACGGCGTGGCCGACGCCCGCGATCGGTTCCGGCCCGCCGCGCTCGTCGAGTCGGCCGAGGCCATTCACGCGGCGATCGCGCGCGGCGTCCGGGTGCTCGGTTACCTGCACTGGTCGCTGCTCGACAACTTCGAATGGTCGGACGGCTACACCGGCCGGTTCGGGCTCTACGCCGTGGACTTCGACGATCCGGCGCGGGCGCGGACGCGGCGTGCGAGCGCCGAGGTGTTCGCGCGCATCGCCCGCGCGAACGCCGTCACGGATGATGCGCGGG
>DATDEX010000467.1:0-6881 GCA_036522895.1 Candidatus Eiseniibacteriota bacterium
AGCCGGGCGCTGCCGGTCCGGCCTCGCCCCGCGTCCGCGCCGCCGCGGCACAGCTCGCCGAGGCGCTGCTCCTGCCCGCGCGGCGGTTGCCCGAGCTCCGACTCACCGATCTCGATCTCCAGCGCGGCGACTCGGCAATCGCCCGGATCGACGCGCTCTCGCTCATGCACCGCGCGGGCGGCGTCCAGCTCGCCGCCGCGGGCATGATCGAGAGCGAGCGCCGCGTGTCGTTTGACGTGGTGCTCGACTGGGGGGAGCACGATCGGCTCGTGGGCCGCGCCACGTTTCACGTGCCCGACGCCACGCGCGGCAACGCGGCGCTCGAGCTGCGCGTGGACGGCCACGTGACGCAGGATCGCCGTGCCGGTGTGGTGCGCGTCGCGGAGGGGACGCGGGTCCAGGTCGGCCGCGCCACGCTCCGCGTGGCCGGCGAGGTGGGACGCGCGGGCCCGCACCTCGACCTCGGGCTCGAGGTGGATGGCCTGACGGCCCGCGACGTACAGCGGAGCCTGCCGCCCGCCGTGCTGGGCCCGCTCGCCGACCTCACCGTGCGCGGCTCGTGGGATTGGCGCGCGAGCCTCCACGTGAACGTCGCGCGGCCCGACAGCACGCGATTCCGCGCCAGCGTCATCCCGCATGGGCTCCAACTCGGCCCCGACGGCGCGCGGCTCCGCCTCGGCGCGCTGGCGGGCCCGTTCCTCGCCGAGATCCACGTGCCCAGGGACCGCGTCGTCCTGCGCGAGATGTCGGGCACCAACCCGCATTTCCGCACGCTCGACCGCATCAGCCCGCTGCTCCGCGATGCGCTCCTCACCAACGAGGACGGCGGCTTCTACCACCACCGCGGCTTCAACGCCGAGGCGATCCAACTCGCGATGGCGGCGAACCTCCGCACGGGCTCGTTTCGCCGGGGCGCGGGCACGATCACGATGCAGCTCGCGCGCAACCTGTTCCTCGGCCACCAGCGCACACTGTCGCGCAAGGGCCAGGAGGTGGTGCTGGCGTGGGTGCTCGAGCACCTGACCGGGCTCTCCAAGGACCGGCTGCTCGAGATCTACCTGAACATCATCGAGTGGGGTCCCGGGGTGCACGGCGCGGATGAGGCGGCGCGCTTCTACTTCGACGAGGACGCGGCCGATCTCACGCTCGACGAAGCGCTGTTCCTCACGGTCGTGGTGCCGAGCCCGAGCCACTGGAAGAACCGGCTCGATGCGACGGGCGACCTGCGCCCGTGGGCGCGGAGCCAGATGGCCTACATCGCGAGGAAGATGGTGACGCGCGGCTGGCTCGCGCCCGAGCGCGTGCCGGACGCCGAAAGCCTGCACGTCCACCTGCGCGGCGCCGCGGCCCAGGCCTTCGCCCCGCGCGACAGCACGGCGGCTCGGCCGAACGAGCCGATCTGATTCGAGTCGCTCGCCCCAAGCGAAACTCGGCCCCGAGCCCACGGACCGGAGACTCGAAGCCGAGTGCCGGCGGGCGCGCTACCGGCCGCCGCTTCCCCCGCCCTGGTGGTGGCAGCGATTCTGGCAATCCTGCCGGCCACGCTGGATGCGATCCACCGCGGCGTCGTGGCGCGCGTCCTCGCTCGCGAGGCACGCCAGGTCACCCGCGCAGGCGTGCACGTTGCTCACGTGGAGCGCGCTCTCGACGCGGATCGAGTCGTTGTAGGCATGCGCGCACGCCGAGATACAGGTGCTCGCGTCCACGTTCTGCGACACCTTCGTGCCCCCGAGCTCGTCGGTGACCATCTTGCACTGGGTCAGCATCGCGGCGAGCCCGAGCGAGAGACACAGCAGGGCCGTCGTGGCGAGCAGCTTGCGCGGCGACCCGGGCGGGTACGCTCCGTTCACGTTTCTCCTCCTTGTGCGGTGCGGGGATGCATGACGGGAGTCGTGCGCTCCGTCTTTTCACAACCGCCGACGTCTCAGAGAGCGACCGACCAGCCGAGGCCGAAGCTCGAGCTCTCGAGGTTCAGCAACGCGGCGCGCGCGCGAAATCCCAACGGCAGCGCCACGCCCAACCCGGCGTTCCATTTCTCGCTGTCGTATTCGATCTGCGTCGCCACGCGCCGCCAAGGCGAAAGCTCGAGTGCGCCAAAGGTTCCGTCCAGCGTGCGTCGGGCCGCGGGGAGGGCGCGGAAACCATAACCCAGCGCCACCCGCCCGCGCACGGGAATATGGGAAAAATCCATGCCGGCCACGGCGTAGCTGGAATGGAAGCGGCGGTTTCCCTCGAGGTCGTCCATCCCGACCGCGAGCCCCGGCCGGCCGGGGCGCGGCGTCACTAACTCGGCCCGGACGCTGGCCATCCGGTCCAGATCGGGAAGCCGCGAGTCGGGCACCTGGGCCTCGAACGCCTTGAGCCCGACGATGTGCGTCCAGCGGAGCGAGGTCTCGATCCGCGGCAGGAAGCCGAACGTCCCGTAATAGCTTTCGTTCGCGTGCAGGCCCCGGTTGTCGTACGCCCAGGCCTTGGGGACGGACTCGTACCCGAGCGCGAGCCCGCGATCCGGCATGACGCCCGCCCAGGGCGTGTTGACGAACCCGGTCATGCCCGTGGCCGAGACCCAGTCGGAGGTGCCGGCCGCGTCGCGGGGCGACGCCCCGGCCGGACGCCATTCCCGCGCGTGGGCGTCGAGCGAGGGGGCGCTCAGGAGCCGGAGGTAGTCCGCGCGCGAAGCCACGCCATGCAGGAATTCCCCGAGGGGCGCCGCGGTGTCACGGAACTCGAGCGGGAAGTAGGAGACGGGCTCGAGCCGGACCGGGACCCCCGCCGCCCGGTGGGTCGGCGGGACCGGGATCAGGAGTCGCACGCCGTAGACCCAGTCGACATCGGTGCGCTGGACGAAGTAGGCGATGTCCAGGTCGCCCATGGTCCGGCGGGCTTCGAGGTCCACACCCTGGTCGCCGAAGAGGAACCGGGCGCCGCGCGCCGTGAGCGCCAGGTCCAGGCCGCCGATCCGCGGCCGCCAGGTCACGCCCCCGAAGCCGGTGAGATGACGCACCGGAGAGTAGGTGATCCCCGTCCGCGGGAAGGCGAGGAAGCCGGTGAGGTCCGCCTGGGCGTCGAACAGGAGCTCGCCCTGGCGCACGGGTCGCGCGAGCCCCAGCGAGCCGCCGTAGCGCTGGTCGCCGAAGTAGCCGGCGCTCGCGGAGAGGAGCGCCACGCCGGGCAGCCACGCGAACTGCTCGAGCGACGTCGGCCCGGGGCGGACGAGATCGAGATCGGGCTCGAGCGGGGTCGGCTCGAAATCGTCGCGCACCGGCAGGATGACGGAGGCGGTCGCGAGCGCACCCGGCCACGGGTTCACGCGCACGCGTGGCTCGATCTCGAGTCGGACCTGGATCGGGCTGAACACGCGCCCGAGTTCGTAGGTGACGAGCGGGCCCACGTCGAGATCCGTTCGCCACCGGGTGGGCGAGAGCGCGGGAGCGTCGGGTGGCGGCGGAAAATCGCGATCGCTCGGATACGACACCCAGAAGCGTCCGCGCGCGGTGTCGATCTGCGCGCTCACGAGCCCGAGCCGCCGCTCGAACGCGTGGAGCGGCGGGGGGACGACGCCCGCGAGCCGCGCGAACGCCTCGCCGCTCGTCCGCAGGCGGCGGTTCTCGTAGGCGACGAGCAACGCCTCGTCGCGAGCGCTCACCGAGACGTTCTCGAAGCCGGAGCGCGCGAGCGCGAAGGGCAGCGAATCCGGACTCGTCGCGCCGGGGGGCTCGGCGTCGGGGCTCGGGCGCGGGGCCCGCGCGGGGCGAGCCGAAACGCCCGGCGGCGGGAGCACGAGCGCGCACGCGCAGACGGCCAGGGCGGCGAACAGGCGGGGGGCTCGGCATGGCGGTCGGCGAGGGAGCATGGAAGTTCCGCGGGGTGCGTTGACGTGACCGCTCTTTCCAGAAGCTAGCACAGCGCGCACGCCGCGCGCTGCTGCTGCTACACTCCGGCGCTCGACAAGCCTGGACTATTCATGAACCGTGAGCCGAGAGGGCCGGGTGTCCGTGAAGCGCAAGGAGCGGGCGTGGCCTGCGACGCAGTCGTGTTGATGACACTACGAGGAGCAGGCCATGCCCGCTCCGCAGCGATTCATGGGCAGCCGGCCCTCGCAGGCCGCGGGCTCATGAATAGTCCAGGCTAGCGGAGTACCCCGTGAATATCACCTCGTGGCCCAACGAGTTCCACGTCTCGCGCGCGGCGCGCGACCGCTGCCGTTTCGACGAGGCGCTGTTCGCCTCGTCGGGCCATGCCGTGCTCGCGCGGCCCGCGGCGGCGCATCGCTTCGCCGCGGCGTTGAACGCCGCGCGGGGCGGCACGCCGAGCGCGTCGGCCGCCGACCTCTTCGCGCTCGGCCTGCTCGACGAGGCCTGCCATCTCGCGATCGCCCACTGGCGGGAGCGGAGCGACCCGGCCGGGCTGCGCGACGCGCTCGAGCACCTGGAGCGCTCGCTCGGGCCGCAGGCCGTCGAGCGCATGCTGCTCGCGTACGCGGAGCACTTCCCCACGCTGCCGGTCTATCGCGGGCGCCAGCGCGCCGAGAGCTGGCTCGCCGGCGCGACCGACGCCCGCTCGCATCACGAGATCGCGCTCGAGGAAATGCTGCTCCTCTCGCTCGCGAACGCGAACCCGGCCGCCGCGGCGTACCGCGAGCTGTTCGAGGACGTACCGCTCGCGCGCGAGACCCCGTACGCGGCCGCCCTACGCGAGCTGGAAGCATTCCTCTCGACGCGGCCGGGAATCGGGCCGGCGAACACGCCGCTCGTCGAGTTCCTGCGCGGCCCCATGCGCGCCTCGCCGGGCTCGCTCGCGGGGCAGCTCGCGTTCGTGCACGCGACGTGGGGCTGGCTCGTCGGCGACCTGATCGAGCGCATGGAGCTGGCGTTCGACCTCCGCCGCGAGGAGGAGCGCTGGCTCGCGGCGCGCGCGGCCGCGGCGCGCGGCGAACACGCCACCGGCGAGGCGGGCACGCCGGACTACACCGGCGGCGAGCTCGAGGAAGAGCGCTTCAGCACGGACGCCGAGTGGATGCCGCGCACGGTGATGATCGCGAAGAGCACGCTCGTGTGGCTCGACCAGCTCGCGAAGAAGTACGCGCGCGAGGTGACCCGGCTCGACCAGGTGCCCGACGAGGAGCTCGACCGGCTCGCGGCGTTCGGGGTGAACGCGCTGTGGCTGATCGGCGTCTGGGAGCGGAGCCCGGCCTCGCGCCGGATCAAGCAGCTCGCGGGGAATCCCGACGCCGCGGCCTCCGCCTACGCGGTGTTCGACTACGTGGTGGCGGGCGATCTGGGCGGCGAGGCCGCGTGGCGCGGCCTCTCCGAACGCGCCGGCGCCCGCGGCATCCGGCTCGCGAGCGACATGGTGCCGAACCACATGGGGATCGACTCGCGCTGGCTCGTGGAGCACCCGGAGTGGTTCCTCGCCCGCGGCGACTGCCCCTACCCGGCCTACACGTTCGAGGGCCCCGAGCTCTCGAGCGACGACCGCGTGTCGCTCAAGCTCGAAGACCACTACTGGGACAAGAGCGATGCCGCGGTCGTGTTCCGGCGCACCGAGCGCGCGAGCGGCGAGACGCGCTACGTCTACCACGGCAACGACGGCACCAGTTTCCCGTGGAACGACACCGCCCAGCTCGATTACCTGAACCCCGCCGCGCGCGAGGCGGTGATCCAGGCCATCCTCGGCGTGGCCCGGCGCTTCCCGATCATCCGCTTCGATGCCGCCATGACGCTCGCGAAGAAGCACATCCAGCGGCTCTGGTTCCCCGAACCGGGGAGCGGCGGGGCGATCCCCTCGCGGGCGGGCCTCGGGGTCACGCGCGAGCGCTTCGACCGCCTGATGCCGCGCGAGTTCTGGCGCGAGGTCGTGGACCGCGTCGCGGTGGACGCCCCGGGCACGCTGCTCCTCGCCGAGGCGTTCTGGCTCATGGAGGGCTATTTCGTCCGCACGCTCGGCATGCACCGCGTGTACAACAGCGCGTTCATGGTCATGCTGCGCGACGAGCGGAACGCGGATTACCGCCGCGTGCTCCGGAACACGCTCGAGTTCGATCCCGACATCCTGCAGCGCTGGGTGAACTTCATGAACAACCCGGACGAGCGCACGGCGGTGGACCAGTTCGGCCGCGGCGAGAAGTACTTCGGAGTGTGCACGCTCATGACCACGATGCCCGGCCTGCCCATGTTCGGCCACGGCCAGGTCGAGGGGCACGAGGAGCGCTACGGCATGGAGTTCCGCCGCGCGCTCCGCGACGAGCCGGTGGACGAGGGCCTCGAGCGCGAGCACTGGCGGCGGCTGGTGCCGCTGCTCCACCGGCGCGCGCTGTTCGCCGGGGCCCGCGAGTTCCTGCTCTACGACTGCCGCGACCACGCCGGGAACGTGAACGAGGACGTGTTCGCGTTCTCGAACCGGAGTGACGCCGGCGCGGTGCTCGTGCTCTACCACAATCGGTACGCCGAGGCGCGCGGCACGATCCGCGTCTCCGCGGCCTACGCCGAGAAGCGCCCGGACGGCGCGCGGCCGCTGCGCCAACGCGCGCTCCTCGAAGGGCTGGGCTTCGCGCACGCGGGCGACGACGCGTTGCTCCGCTGCCGCGACCAGGTGACCGGGCAGGAGTTCCTGCTCCGCGCCGGCGAGCTGCGCGAGCACGGCCTGCGGGTGGAACTCGGCGGGTACCAGTCGCGCGTGTTCCTCGACTGGCACGAGGTGGCGCGCGACTCGCGGCCATGGGACGAGCTCGAACGCTCGCTCCACGGTAGCGGGGTGGCAAACCTCGAGGACGCGCTCTGGGGCCTCGCGGTGGTTCCGGCGCGCGCGGCGGTGGTGGAGGCGCTCCGCGGCCCGCTCGAGGGCGAGGGGGCGGCGCTCGGCGCCCGGCTCGAGCGCTCGCT